>CALREY010000010.1 GCA_943356435.1 Candidatus Altimarinota bacterium | reverse complement strand
TATATATAATTTAGATTTTAATGGATATAAAATTTTAATAATATGGATAATTAAAAATAAAATTAATATATTTAAATTTAAATGGATTTTTTCTATTAAAACTTTAAATAAGCATTCTGATATACTAATATCATTCAATTGAAGACCTGATTATGATTTTTTATGCCCACCTTTAGATTATAAATGATTGAAATTTGTACATATAATGGATTATTTTGTATATACAAAAAATGCCTATAATAATTTAGTAAAAAATGAAATAGATTATGTATTATGATACAATAATCATTGAATTTATGATGATTATTTTAAATCTATATATAAAAATTACATCAACAAATGCATATCTGTACCATTTAGTTTTGCTAATAGATTTAAAAATATTAATAATTTTAAATCAAGAATTAATAAATGTGTTGCTCTATGAGCTGTAAATTTTATTAATGATAATAATGTTATTAATTGAGAATTAGATGATGCTAAAGAATATTTTAACAAAAAAAATGAAGTATACTTTCATAAATTTAGAAATATGTTAGTTGAAAATGAAGAATTATTGTCAAATGAAATAGATAGTCTTCTTATAAATAATTGAAAAAATTGGAATTATAATATAGTCGATAAATATAATGAATATAAAATGTTTACTACATGTGAAAGTATCATGAATTTTCCTTCTGTAAAAACATATGAATGAATGGCATGTTGATCAGTTTTTGTAGCTAGTGATAACCCTTGTTATGATGAAATATGATTAATAGACTGAATAAATTGTATAAAATATAAACAATACGATATAATCGATTTTAAAAATAAAGTAATATATTATCAAAATAATCCAGAATTACTAGAACAAATATCAATTAATTGATACAATCATGTGATAAAAAATTATAATCCAGAAAAAACTGCATTGGATCTATTTAATATTATGAAAGAAATACATGAAAAATGAAATATTAATTTCAATACTAATACCAACATACAATAGAGTTACTTATTTAAAAGAATGTTTAGATAGTGTATTAATACAAAAATGATTTTTAGAAAATGAAATAGAAATTATAGTTTCTGATAATTCTGATAATAATATTACAGAAAATTTTATCAATGAATATAAATTAAACAATAAAAATAAAATAATTATTTATAATAAAAATACACCTAATATTTGACCAATAAATAATTTTAATAAATTATTAGAATTGAAAAAGTGATATTATTTCATATTTTTATCTGATGACGATATATTTTTTGATGATAAAAGTTTAATAAGTTTATATGAATGAATAAAAATAAATAACTATGATTTAGCATATGGAAATAATTCACTATTATCAGATAAATGAATAAAAGAATATAAATCTTGCTTAACAAATTCGAAAAAAATATTTTATGAACATAATATATGATTTTGATGAACATTATATAAAGATTATTGATGTAAATATGACTTAAATGCATGATTATATACTGATTATGATTTTAATGTAAACTATGTAATTAATAAAAAAATTACATACATTGATTATAATACAGTTATATATAGATTACATGAATGACAATCTATTAATTCAATACCATGAATAATAGATAAAAAGATGAAAATTTATATTTTTAATAAATTCAAATGATATAAATATAATTTAAATGCATATTTCAAAATATTTTTATTATATTACTTGATTAAATTTCTAAATATAATATGAATATATTATGTAATATTAAAAATAATTAAAAAATATGAAAAATAATTTAACATTCGTAATATTTTCATTTAATGAAGAAAAAAGGATTAGATGAGTTATCGAAAATCTAAAATGATTTTGAGAAATATTAATAATAGATAATTTTAGTACTGATAATACTAAAAATATTGCTGAAGAATTATGAGCTAGAGTAGCTCAATATAAAAATCCATGATATGTAGAAACCAAAGAAGAATTAGAGTTCGTTAAATTAAATGTTTTTACTGAATATATGACTTGGTCATTCTGTGATTGGGCATGGCCAAAAGCATTATTGAATAAAATTTCAGAAATTACGAATGAAAATATAGTTGACTGTATAGATACAATCCAATATAACTATCATTATTGATTAGAAAATCTTAATTTTCTAACATTTTTTTGATGATTCTGAAAAAATAATTGGAAGTGATTTAATGTTGTATTTAAAATTAAATGTATAAAAATTGAATGATTAATTCATTCAAATTTAAAAATAGAATGAAGTAGTATATATAAATTACCTAGAGAAAAGGATTATTATATTCATCATTTATCGGTTTATAATGTATGAAAATTTGAATTAGCTCATAATAGATACTCAAATATTGAATCACAAATGTTATTTAATTCTTGAATTAAATCATCATTACCAAAAACAATTCTGAAAATAATATATTTTTTTATTAAATTCTATTTTGTAGAATGATGATATAAATCATGAAAAAAATGATTTATAATGGTTATGCAATACATGTTTTTCTATTTTAATGTATGGGCTAAACAATATGAACTAGATAATAATATTACAATAGAAAGCATAGAAGATAATTACAATAATATAAAATTAAAAATTACTGAATAATATTTATGAACAATAATAATAAGGTTATTACTACTGCAGCTTCTAATATATTTTTTCCATTTTTATTGAATTTTATATGATCAATACATAAAAACTATAAAAACCATCCTAAAATTATAATTTATGATTTATGATTAAATTACTTTTTAAAAAAATTTTTGTTGCAAATTAAATGAGTTGATATAGTTAAAGTTCCTAAATTTACTAGTTATTGGAATAGTTGTTACAGTTGGAAAATATGGATTTTTAATCAAAATATAAATAATTTACATTTACATATAGACTGCTGAAGTACAATACTATGATCATTAGACCCAATATATGAAAAAATAGAAAATAATTGATATTTTTTAGTTACACAAAAACAATTATTAAAATATATAATACCAATTGAATATTATAAAATATTTGATATAAGTAATAGTATTGATAATTATGAATCATTTGCCGCGTGAATTATATGATTAAACAAAAAAAATAATGTTATATTAAACATTATAGATATTGCTTATAATTCAATGTTATCTTGACTATGTTTATGATTTTCAAAAAGTGAAATATGGAAAAATAGATGAAAAAATAAAAGTGTATTTATAAGAAATTGTAAATTATTTAGACATGATCAGACAATATTAAATATACTTTTCTACAAATTTATAAATAGTTTAAATATTGAAGATATAAATAAATACGCATATATATGAAAAGATAAACCACCTAATTATTGCTTAATACATAATCATAGAATTAACTTTAAAGAGATAAAATTTGTTAATGAAATAATTTATAGTAATAAAAATATATATTTTTATATATGAATTTTAATAAATAAAATATTTGTTTATTACAAAAAAATTAGTATTTTAGTATTAAAATTAATTTTAAAAATAATAAAACCATGAAACTATCAATAATAACATGTACATACAATAGTGAAAAATACTTGGAAAAATGTATAGAAAGTGTAAAAAATCAAAATTTAAATAATAGTATATATGAGCATATTTTCATAGATTGATGTTCAAAGGATAATACTATTAATATTATTAATAAATATAAATCCGAGAATATTGATACAAATATTAAAGTTGTTCAAAAAGAGCCTAAAGGTATCTATAATGCAATGAATACATGAGTAAATAACTCTATATGAGAATATATTACTTTCTTAAATTCTGATGATTATTATAATGACAATGTTTTAAATAATTATTTAAATTTTGTTGAAAATGATTGAAATAAGGAATTATATTATTGAATAAATAATATTGTAGATAATGAAGGAAATATTAAAACAGAATATCCAAATAAATGAATTTATAAAAAATGATTAAATAAATATATTTTAGCTATGGCTTGTTATATATTTCAATCTAATACTTTATATAAAAAATCATTACATGAAAAATACTGATTATATAATGAAAATCTAAAATTAGTTTCAGATGCTGAGTTTTTTATTAAAGTAGCTAAATGAAAAATTTCAAATAAATTTTATGATAAAATCATAGCAAATTTTAGAATTCATGATTGAAGTGCATCAAGCAGTACATTATTACAAGAAACAGAAAATGAAAAAGTTAGAATTGAAATATTTTGAAAATTTATTTGAAATATTATGAATTCATTATACAAAATATTAAAAATATTTTTGATAAAACAATAAAATCTCAACTAAAGTTGAGATTTTATTGTTTTATACCATACTTCTATAATAGTATTTTTATCAAATTTCTGTAAATTATTATATCATTTATTTAAATATTTTAAATAATATTCTTCATTATTTATTAACTTATCTAATTTGAAAACAAAATCATCATTATCTTTTGATATAAATTCATCATCATATAATCAATAATAGCTAGGATAATTATTTAATAAAATAGGCTTTCATAATGATATTACTTCTAATAAAATTATACCAAATGTTTCATAAAATGTAGAATATAAAAATATATCACATTTATTAATTTCATTAATAATTCATTGTTTATCCAACGATCATTCCCATATTACATTTATATTTTTACCTAGTTTTGACATATCAAATTTTTCCTTCATTTCATCATAATATTTTCAAAATCATGCTATTTTATAGTTTATTTTTTTATTTGGTTTATATAGTTTTAGCTTTTCATATATATCAAGTATTCATAATGCTTTATTATATATATCAGCTCTAAAAATAGTTAATAAGTTTATTTCATTTTTATCTTTTAAAGATAAATTTTCATTTTTAATTATTGGAAAAGTTGAAAAATTTAATATTACTTTCTGTGATTTATGTGAAGAATTATAATATTTTAACAAATATTCAGATGGATACAAAACTATATCTGAAAATATAGTATTATAAGGATATAACCAGTTTAATAACTTTGGAATAGAAGAAAATCATCTATCATTTCTATATAATCAGTGTTGATGAATAGAATATTTACAATTAAATGGTTTCCAAAAAAATGGAATAGACGAAATAATTAAATCATATTTATTATTTAAAAAATGTAATAATATCCATTCTTTAGCTGATGCAATAAGAATATATTCATACTCAGGATAATTTTCATTCAATAACTTAACAATATCTCTATACAATGATTTAGGTCATCATTCTCATACAGGAGCAATAAATGCTACTTTTTTTCTCATACTATCACATTACTTAAATATAGGCCAGATTGCATCTTTGGTGTTATTAATGATAATAAATTAATAATTATCATTAATGGGGCTGCGAAAATAATTCTTAATAATAATGTTAAATACTTGTTTTTAGTTTCTGTTATTTTTCATAAAAACCAAATATTTAACTGTAATATAACTTGAAAATAACTTCAATACTGTTCATTTTTTAAAACTTTAAATCAATACTCTTCAAGTAAATATTTTAATCAAAAATGTGTATATCTAGCATAATCATATGGTGATTCATGTTCATGAATAACAAAAGGAATAGTTACTACTATTTTTCATCATTTTTTTAGTACCCTATTTAATTCTAATAAAACTTCATTAATATTAAATATGTGTTCAAATACTTCAGTAGAAATTATACTATCAAAAGAATCATTTTCAAATGGTAATTTTTTTCAATCCCAAAAAAAATCAACTTCATTTTGAGTATTATCATGTCCAGAACTTTTAAAATCAACTCAAATATATTCATCAAAATTTAAAATACTTTTATATGGTTTTTCTCAACATCAAAAATCTAAAACTTTTCAATATATATAATTAGAATTGTTATTTATTCATTTATATATTCATTTCCTAATAATAAAACTATGGTGAAATATACTAAAAATATTAGGTATAAATGCTGATTTTTTAATTAATTGAATTAATTTATTAAACATTTTTTTATATATTATTTAATACTTTATAAATTTTCTCAATACTAGTATTCCGATTAAATTTTTCACTTATGATTTTAGTATTTACTATACTATAATCATTTTTTTTATCTAAATTTTCTATTCATTTTTCTATTCATTTTTTTATTGATTCTACAAAATCATTTTCTAATAATATTCAATTAACTGAATCATCTATTACTTCATTTGCTCATTCATATGGAGTAGCAATTATAAAACATCACAAGTACATAGCTTGAAGTAATGTAGTAGCTAATCATCATCAAGGACTTGATGTATGAAAATGTATATCAAATTGTTTTTGTATTAATAATGCTTCATTAAATCATTTTGATCAAGTGAAGTAAATCTGATTATTTTTATCAATATTTTTTAAATTAATTAATTCTTCTCAATCTCAAACAATTACGATTTGTATTTTATTTTTTATGTCATCATTTAATAAATAATATGCATTAATTAGAGAATCTACATTTTTCCATTTCAATATTCTTCAAACAAATCAAATAATTATTTTTCATGGAAATTTTTCCTTTAAATCTATAGTATTAATATTAGTATCTAAACTATTATCTAATCATCTATATATTATATCTATATCTCTAGTTATAAATTCATTTAATATAAAATTTTTACAAGCTCAACTAATAGCAATTATTTTATCACATTTCTTAAATATCCATTTTCATATCAATCTATCATAAAAATATGAAATTTTTGATTTTATTTTACTTCATAGTTTCACATAATCACTTCAATGCTCAATATGTAACCATTTTAGTTTATTTTTACGAGAAAATAATCATCATATATAACTAGATAAAAAAAATCTAGTATGAGTAATTACGACATAATTTTGTTCTATATTATCATTAACTTGTTTAGACGAATTTATAAGTAACTTTAATTCTTTAAATACATTCCAAAATTGTTTATTCCAAAATTTTGGAAAGGGAAAATTAGGAATAATATCAAAACTTGGTAATAAAATAACTTTATATCAATCTAGCTCATAATTATTATTATTTAATTGTCATATATCAAAAATAACATTTGTAAAACTTCAATAATTATTTTTACACCAATATTTCCCTATCTCCTGTCAAACAGTTTCAACTCATCATTTATGAGGTGGAAAATAAGGCATAAACTGAATAATATTTATTTTTTTCATCTCAATTATTTACTACTATAAAACTTCCAACTATTCATTAAACTATTTTCCAAACTTGTCTCAGAATTCCATCATAATTCATTTAATGCTTTACTTGGATCACAAAATACTTGAGCAACATCACCTGGTCTCCTATCTACCAATTTATAATCAATATTTTTTCATGTTACTTGCTCAGATTCTTTTAACATCTCTAATACACTTACTCACTTACCTACTCATAAATTATATACCTTGAAAAATCATTCTGTACCACTTATTTTTTCATAAGCTTTTAAGTGTCCATCAATCAAATCTACTACATCTATATAATCTCTTACTCAAGTACCATCGATAGTATCATAATCTGAACCAAAAATTTGAAGTTGTTTTAATTCACCATTAGCAACTTTCATAATATATGGTAATAGATTATTTGGTATTCCAAATGGGTCTTCTCATAAATAACCACTATTATGAGCTCATATAGGATTAAAATATCTCAAATTCATTACTTTAAATCAACTAAATTTAGATAAATCCATCAATATTTGTTCTAATAAATACTTAGTAGTTCAATATGGATTTGTAGTATTTCAAGTAATTCCATTTTCTAATACTCCTTTTCAATTTACAAAATTAGTTGAATCATATACTGTAGCACTGCTAGAAAATATAATATTTTTAACATCATATTTATTCATCAACTCAAAAAGTTTCAAACTTCAAACAATATTATTATCAAAATATTCTAGTGGCTTATCACAACTCTCTCCTACAGCCTTTAATCATGCAAAATGTACAACTCAATCAAAATTGTATTTATTAAATATTGTATCCATAGATTCAATATCTCTCAAATCAACTTCAAAAAAATCAGGTTTATATCATAATATTTTTTCAATTCAATCTAATGTACTAATAGAAGAATTAGATAAATTATCAATTATAACAGTTTTGTATCATGCTTGTTCAAATGCTACTACTCAATGGCTTCAAATATAACCAGTTCATCATGTAATTAATATAGTCTTTTTCATATGTTAGTTTACTTATAATTTTTAGAATTATATAAAAAAATTAAAATAACTCAATAAATTATTTTTAATAATAATAAATTTATAAATTTGGAATAAATAGATTTATTATTATAATAAAAGACTAAACTAATAAATTATATTAGTAATTTTACATTCTAACATTCTCTTATAAAAAATTAATCATAAATATATGATAAAAAAACTACATGTAAATGAAAATGAAAACTTAAATGATAATAATAAGATAAATATTGCTTATTTAGTATTAGTGCATCGTTTACCAAAACAATTTAAAAGGTTATTCAAAGCAATATATTCTCCTAATAATTACTATCTAATACATATAGATAAAAAAGCTGACAAAGATTTACATGAAGAGATAAAAGAATTTATAAATGATTTTCATAATACTTATATATTAGAAAGTGAAAATATAGTATGGTGATGATACAGTATGGTGCAAGTGGAATTAAATGGTATAAAAAAATTACTAGAAATAAATGCTAATTGGGATTATTTCATAAATTTGAGTGGGCAAGATTATCCTCTGAAATCACAAAAAGAAATAACAAATTATTTATCTAAAAACATAAATAATAATTATTTAAAAATAGCAGACCAATTAATAGAAAGACCTGAAACTATGAATAGAATTGATAATTATTTCGTAGATAATGGTACGAATATGTCTGAAATAAAAAGTAAAAAAAGAGAATTCTTAGAAAATGTGACACCCTACATTGGTTGACAATGGATGATATTAACTAGGAAGTGTTGTGAATTTATTATAAATGATTTGGAGTCAAAAAAATTTGAAAAATACTATATAAATACATTAATAGCTGATGAATCATTTTTCCAAACATTACTTATGAACTCATCTTTTACTTGAAAATTAATAAACGATGATAAAAGAAGTATAATATGGGTTGCTGAATGAGATATAAAACTCAGACCAAAAACATTTGATAATACTGATATAGATTTTTTATCAATAAATGATAACCTATTTGCTCGCAAATTTGATGACAATATAGATTCTGAGATTATAAATAAAATAAAGTTAAATTTCAATTTACCAGTAAATGATTAATTTACTTATCAATTAAAAATAATTAGATAAAAATTAAAATTTTATCTAATTATTTTATTACACAATATATTTGACTTTTGTAAACTTTACAATATAAATTAATTCATTAAAATTAATTTATCAAATATGGAAAATACAACTGATATAGATGAAAGTGAATCACATATAAGTACAAATAGATTATCCCAAATTAGAAATATTATAAAACAAATAGATATAAATGAAATTGATTTAGTTATTTCTGAAGTTAGTGATAATTCAAAAGCAATTATTTTGGCTACTCAAAAACAAAACAATAAAAAAGACAAAATATTAAATAGATATTTAAACGAGTATATAAATAATTATATAGCTTCTCTAAATAGCTATGATATACTTGAATTAACTCAGGTCATTGAATATTATGAAAATATATTTGATAAATATAGTTATGATTCAGAAAAAGATATTTTATCATTTTTAGATAACTATAAATTACCAGTTGGTCAAAGAATGGAGAGATTGTTAAAATACTGAAGTTTATTACCGAACAATAGAAAAAAATCAGAATTCATAAAAGAAATGGATAGTTTTATGGTTAGATTGAGAAACTATGTAGAAAATCAAGCTAAAAAAGCAGGGTTTTCAATTACATATTTAAGTCCAGATGTATTATTAGACTTCATTAGAAATGACTCATATAACAATTGAGTAGAAAGTTGAAATTATGAATTAACATTCTGAACTGAAACTAGAGATAGTTATTTAAAATCAGTAAAATTTTCTCTATCATTACCTGAATTATATGAAGCTGAAGAATGATTTCAAAAAGAAAACGAATTAGGAAATACTGCAAAATTTGAATTAGTATTCACAAAAAATTGAGATGTATGAGTAAATAAAGAGGAATTTCTAAATTTTTTAGAAGATAGATGATTTGATAAAGATAGAAATACTTATGTATTATGATGAAATGACCACATAAAAATCAAATTGATACCATACAATAAAGTTATAGATAGTGATTGAAATGAAAGATTTTATGTAGAAATATATTCTCAAGTACAGAAAACTAATATTTCTTCTGAACAATTCGTAGAATTATCAATTGCAGAAATATCTTACAAGACAGAAAAATTGGTAAATGACATATATAATTTCTTCTGAAATCCTAGTATTAGATTCACATTTGATATGGAAATGCTAATGGATGATATGGAAATTTTAGACTGAGAAGAATCAGATATATGATGATTAAGAATAAAAGAAAGTATATATGGAAATGATAATAACAAATCTAGAGAAGCTAAAAATACTACTTCTACAAAAGAAATAAATGTTTCAAGTGAAATTATCTTAAAAGATAATGAAATGGAAATACTAGAAACTATTATTGATGAAATTAATCATCCTGAAGACTATATAAATTCTTGAATTAAGCCTACTAAATGAGTAGTATTACATTGACCAGCTGGTACAGGTAAAACTCTATTTGCTGAACATGTTTCTAAAAAAATAGATGCCGAATTTATGGTAGTAAAACCTGCTGAAATAATGAGTGAATATATATCAGTTTGAGAAAGAAATCTACAAAAGAAATTCGAAGAAGCTAGAAAATTATCTGAAAAATGAAATAAAAAAAGAGTAGTAATGTTTTTTGATGAAGCTGATAGTTTTTTTGAAAAATCATGATCACAAGACAATCATAAATGATGAATGATTAATATATTTTTATCTGCAACAGATTGAATTGATAAATGATATTTAGATAATATCATTATAATATTCACAACAAACAGACTACAAGTAATACCTGAAGCTGTTCTAGATAGATTGAATCTAAAATTAAAAATAGATTTACCAGATAAAGAACAAAGAGTAAAACATTTCAAACTAAATATAGATAACATAAATAATAAAGCTACTAAAAATAATTTCTCAGAAATAGATTATGAATTATTAGCTAACAAAACAGAATGAAAATCATGAAGATTTATAAACAGACTTATAGAAAATGCTGTTAGACATTTCGTAAAAACTAAAAGAAATCAAGAAATAGATACAGAAATATATATCACTACAGAAGATATAACTCAAAGAATAAAAGATGTAGAAGCCTTAGAAAATAGTAGTAAATGAATATGATTTCATGCAAATATAAAATAAAGCAGTAATTTAAATTACTGCTTTATTTTTTTGCTAACCATATATTAAAATATGCTACAAATGGTAGTATACTAGTAAAATAAGTTAAACACAAATGCTGAAGCCATCTGTTGACAAAATGGATTTTCTATTATTCAACAGAATGCTTTAGCTTTCTGTTACAGTAATTTAAATTACTGCTTTATTTTTTAACTTTTTCAAAATAAGTATTATTCCTGTATAAGTTACAAAAAATGATATGAAAGTAATAAATAATATTTTATTCTTATTTTCCAGTAACAAATAATCATTTAATATAGGTATGAAAATAATGAAAAAAAGTCCAAAAATAGAAATATCAGTAAAATAATTATTATTTATCTGTAAAATATTTCATTTATTATCATTGTAATTATTAATAAATAAACATAATAATAACATAAAAGGTAAATATATAATTAAATTTAAAAAATATAGACTATATAACAATAAAATCAGTGTAAATATTAAAAATATTTTTAGTATTTTTGATGAATTATTTGATAATATTTTATCTAAATCAAATAATAAATTAGAAAAATAATAGATAATTAGAAATAAAATAATATAAAATGAAAATATTAAATAAGTGCTATAAATAGTAGTATCAAAATTCAATAAATATGTGATAAAAAATAAAAGAAATGAAGACATTGAAATAATATATAAGTTTTTTATGTTAATTTTAAAAAAAACACAGAAAATATATAATAAAATAAGCAAAAAACTAGCAATATTTCAAGAAATAAGATATCATATTAATGTAATAATAGAAATAAGTGATATTTTTTTATATAATAATCTTTTATCACTTAATGTTTTGATATTTAATATTGATAAATATTTAAAAGGTAACAATAATACTCAATAAATACTTATTATAATAGAATTAATATCAGGAACAAAAAAATTACTAAGTAAAAATATAAAGATAAAATGAAATCAGAATAATATATATATTTTTTGAAAAAATCAGTCTAGCATTTTTTTATTTTTATGATTAATATACTTCATATTTTAATATTATAAATACATATTATGTTTTTAAAGAAAAAATTCAATAATTTTAAAAATTTTATAAAAAGATGAGAAATCCTTGTTTCATTATGAATAACACTAATAGCAGTTGTTATTATGTATTCATATTTTTTATCATGAAATGAAACTACAAGAGATGCTACTAGATACTCTGATTTGATAAAAATAAATGATGAATTAAAGATATATTATTCAAAAAATAATACTTATCCCATAGCTGATAATACAGTAAACATAACTTCAAGTTGAGAAATATTAACTTATCAATGATATTTATGAGAAAATGTATTTAAAGAGTTATGAGTAAAAGAAATAAAAGACCCTAAAAAAGAAAAAAAATTAACTTATTATAATTATTATACTTATGCTACAGATTCAACTAAACAAAAATTTCAATTAATGACATTTTATGAATCTGAAAAAAATAATAAATATACGCCAACTACAAATAGAAAGGCATATAATTATGGAGATAAAGTATGAATAGCAATAGAAAATAAGACAACAAGACCAATCCAAGAAACAAAATTATGATTTGATGTATTTAATACAAATGACATTTATACAATATATTTAGATAACAAGACAAAAATAATATGAGATAAAACAAGTTTAAAAAATTTCATAGCAGATACTATTAATTCAAGAGCTTATTCATGCTTAGATATAAAAAAATCATGAATAAACAAAGACTGATATTATTATATTAATCCCCTTTTTGATTCAAATTTAAAAATTCCTAAAAAAACACTAAAAGTATATTGTGATATGACTAGTGATTGAGGATGATGGACAAGACTATATTACAAAGATTGAATAGAAAAATGTAGTAATGATGATAATTATTTCAATCCATTTATTATTGAAAAATTACTGACAAAAGACTTTGCTGTAAGCGATAAAAAAGAAACATTAAAAAGTGAATGATCATGGATTCTTAAAGATATAGATTTCAATGAACAATGATTTAGTAAACAAAAAATGGCAAATGTAGCTAATTGTAATACACCTAATTGAGAAAATTGGAGCAAAGATTATAACAAATGATACTTAACATTAAAATGAACATTATCAACAATGTGAAAATGGACAGAAATGTTTTCTGGATGTGAATTCTATAAAAAAGTATGAGAAAAATTGGTAGTATTTAATATTTGATGAATAGATAAATACTGAATGACTTGAGAATTTATACATACATTATGTAACAATTATTCACAAAAAGATCACTCAATAACATCTAAATGGGATTGGGATAACACTAGAGTAATTTGGGTTAGATAAATTAAAAATAAATATAAAATTATGAAAAATATATCAATTATAATTCCAGCTTTTAGAGAATGAAAAAATATTTCTCGTATTCATATTGCATTAAAAAAAATACTTTCAAGTATTTCGGAATTTTATGATAATGAGATTATATTTGTAAATGACTGAAGTAATGATACGACTTGGAAAGAAATACAAAAACTTGCAAGTAAAGATGAAAAAATCAAATGAATTAATCTAAGTAGAAATTTTGGTCATCAACAAGCGCTAACTGCCTGATATATGAAAGCTAGCTGAGATCTGATTATTAGTATGGATGCTGATATGCAAGACCCTCCTATACTTATTTTGAAAATGATTAAACAATGGGAGAATTGATATGAAGTAGTCTATGCGAGAAGAATTAAAAGAAATGATAAATTTTTGAAAAAATACACTGCTATTTTGTATTACAAAATATTATCAAAAGTATCAGATACACAAATCCCTAGAGATGTATGAGATTTCAGATTAATTGATAAAAAAGTACTTAAAACATTTAAAAAATTAAAAGAAAAAGATAGATATATTAGATGAATGTTTGCATGGATATGATTCAAAACTTGTTTTGTAGATTTCATTAGACCAGAAAGAATTCACTGAGAAACTTGATATACATGGAAAAAAATGATAAAACTAGCAATGGATTGAATACTAAATTTTTCTACATTTCCGTTAAAATTATGAGCATTAATATGATTTTTCATAATTGTATTGTCTAGTATTTTCTTCTTATATGTTACATATGATTTTTTCATAAATTGAGCAGATTATCCATTATATAAATGGATAAATATAGTTTTATTATGATTTATGTGATTACAATTCATATTTATGTGGATATTATGAGAATATATATGAAGAATCTATAACGAAACTAGAGAAAGACCATTATATATTATATCTGAAAAAATAAATTTTAAATAATATGAAAAAAATATTAATTTTAAATTATGAATACCCTCCATTATGATGAGGAGCATGAGTAGTAAGCAAAGAGTATGCGCAAGGTCTAGTAAAACTATGAAACGAAGTAACAGTTATAACGACTCGGTTTGAATGAGAACCAGAATTATTTGAAAATTGAAATCTAAAAATTATTAGATTAAAATCTAGAAGAAAAAAAATATTTCAATCAAATCCTATTGAAATGTTATCTTGGGCAGTTAAAAGTATATTCTACTTAAATAAATATTTAGTAGTATATAATTTTGATTTATGTATATGATTTTTTAGTATTCCAGGTTGAATAGTAACTAAATATTTAAACAAAAAATATAATATTCCATACATTATTTCTACACACTGACATGATATTCCAGGATTTTATCCAGAAAAAATGAGAAAATTTCATATTCTAACTAATTGGTATACAAAAAAAATATGGGAAAAAGCTAAAAAGATACTAGTTCTAACTACAGAAATGAAAAAATTAGCAGATAATTTTTGAAATACTGATAAGAATATTATTTTACCAAATGGATGCTATAATGATTTTTTTTACCCTGATTTAAGTAAAAAAGCTAATATATTTAATATACTTTTTGTATGAAGACTAGTAGATCAAAAAGATCCTTATACAATGTTAAAAGCAATTAATATTCTTAAATCAAATTGAAGTAATTTCATAGTAAATATAGTATGAGATGGACCAATGAAAAAGGAATTACAAGAATATATAGAAAAAAATAATCTAGAAGAAAATATTAATTTTACATGATGGTTAACAAAAGAAGAATTAAGAGAATATTATCAAAAATCTCATATTCAAGTATGTTCATCAAAAGTAGAAGCAATGAGTGTTGCAATATTGGAGTCAATATATAGCTGATTGTATATCATTTCTACACCAATAAGTTGAAATACAGATATGATACAGGAATGAGTTAATTGAGAATTTTTTGATATATGAGATAGTGAAAAATTATGAAGTAAATTGATTTACTGGTATGAAAATTTTACTAAAATAAATATTAATGAAAGTATTATAAATAATTTAAAAGATAAATATAATCGGGATAATATAATTAGTGATTTAAATAAAATAATTCAAGATGTCTAAAAAAATATTACATATTATTGATAATTTAGGCTTATGAGGAGCTCAAACAGTCGTTAAAGGAATTTTTGAAATACAAAATTGATTTAACGATGTATTTTTATTTGCTATGAGAAAAGTAGAAATAAATACTCAAATAAATCACTCAAACATTATCATAAATAATACTAATAATAAACTTAGCTTCCCTATTATAAAATTGATTAAAGTAATAAAAGAAAATAATATTGAAGTAATACATTGTCATTTAGCTAAATCTCAAATAATATGATGATTATTAAAAACACTTTTTTTTCCAAATATTAAGCTTGTTCTACATGAACATTGAGAAATATTTGAAGATGGAAAAATCTACCCTTTTATAATGAATTCATTTAGAAACAAAGTAAATGTTTACTTATGAGTTTCTAATGCTACTAAATTAAAAATACTAGAAAAAACCAATTATAATGAAAATCAAATAAAAGTAATATATAATTTTGTAGATTTAGATAAATTTTTTAAAATTGATAATATAGATTTAGAACTAGAGAGAAAAAAATATGAATTGGAAAAAAATGATTTCGTAGTATGATTTGCTAGCAGATTAAATGAAGCAAAATGATATAAGGAATTTTTGGATTCAGCAAAAATATTGATAAATAAATGAAACAATATAAAATTTATAATTGCTTGAGATTGACCAGATAAAAATATAATAAACGAATATATAGAGAAAAATAATCTAAATAATTCTATAAAAATGATAGGTTATGTAAAAAATATGAATATATTTTACAACATAATTGATATATTTGTATTCCCTAGTCATAGAGAATCATTATGAATTACCTGAATAGAAGCCAATTCTTGTGCTTGTCCAGTAATAGCAACTAATATTGAATGATTAAATGAAATAATGATAGATAAACATAATGCATTATTATTTGAGAAAAAAAATTCACTTGATTTATCAGAAAAAATTGAAAAATTGTACAACGATGAAAATCTAAAAAATGAACTAATAAAAAATTGATTAGAAGAAGTAAAAAAGTATAGTTTAAATAAATATATTATAGAATTAAATAAAATATATGAATAATTTCAATGATTCAAAAATCAGCATTATAATTATAAATTATAATTGATTAAATTACTTAAAAAGATCAATAAATAATATCCTAGAACTAAATTATGAAAACAAGGAAATAATTATTGTTGATAACTGATCAAATGATTGAAGTATAGAGTATATTATGTCGTTTAAAGAAATAAAACTCGTACAAAGTACAAGAAGTAGAGAGAAAAATTTCGCATGTAATTTATGAGTTAATAATTCTACAGGAGATTATATATTAATGCTTGATAATGATATATTATTTACTGATAAAAATATTTTAACAGATTTAATAAATACATATAATTCAAAATCTAATATATGATGTTTATGATTATCTTTTACAAATGAGTGAGAAGATAAATCTAAATGATACTGAAATTATCTATCCTATTATTATTCAACAGAAAAAAAATCTCTTAATATAAATGAATTAAAACAATGTCATTTATCAAAAATTTGATTCCCTTCTTGAGCATTATTTTTTATAAAAAAAGATATATGGAATAATGTATGAGGATATGATGATAATCTAAAATTTTGATGAGATGATAGTGATTTATGAATAAAATTATGGATAATGTGATATGATAATTATTTGTATTCAAAAAGTATTCAAACACATATTTGAATGCCTGAAAGAAGTGATAATAAAAAATTTCAAATAAAATTTAAAGAAATGTTTTTTGCTGATATGTATACAATAGTAAAAAATTTCAAAACTATAAATATGATTGTCACTCTATTAATATATTCATTATATTACTTATTAAGAGCTCTAAAACAATCAATTTTTAGATTAAATATTTGACCTTTTCTAGCATATTTTTGATGATATTATTTATTTATTAAAAACATAAATATTGCATTACAAAAAAGAAAAATTATTCAGTCAAAAAGAATAATAAAAGATGATATATTTTTGAAAATAAAACCTACTAAATCAAATTAATATGATAAAAAAAACTTATAATAATCATAAAGAAACTATTCATAATTTTTTATGGAGAAGTATAGAAATTTTTTGAAAACAATGAATAAATTTTTTAATATTTATTCTTTGTGCTAAACTACTTTCACCACATGATTTTTGAATATATAGTTATTTACTAACTATAATATTTTTTGTTGTTATTTTTAGTGATTTTTGAATATCTCAAAGTACAAGTAAATATGTTTCAGAATACAGCGTGAAAAATCCGGAAAAGATAAAATATATTCTATTTAATTCACTTCTTGTTATTCTATGATTAAGCATTTTTTCTATAATAATTTTTATTGTTTTTGCTTATTTTTACTTTTACGAATATTTTAAATACATATTATTTTTATTACCACTAATATTTTTAGCTCCTGCTATAGCAGTATATGATTGAGTTTATAGATGATTAAAAAAATTTAAAGAATTATCAATTCTAACAACAATAGTTTGATTATTATCTATAACATTTATATATTTTTTCGTTAATCTATATTGAATAATCTGAGCATTAATAGCTCAAAGTTTGTTTTATCTAATATTATTGTTTGCATTAATATATTGATACAGAGAAATAAGTTTTTGAATAGATAAATGATTGATAAAAAAAATAATAAAGTACTGAATAATTATATGAATATCAAATATATGATACTTCCTATATACTAAAATAGATATTCTAGTATTATGACAATACTGATATATAAATGAAATATGATATTATGAAATAGTAAACAAAATATTTGAAATATTAATAATGCCTATATTGATATTAGGAACAGTAGTAGCACCAAATAGTACTAGAAATATAGCTTTATGAAAAATAGAATATATAAAAAATAAAATCATTAAAGAATCTATATTTTTATTCATCTCTTGATTAATTGTTGCATTTATTTGATATTTTGTTTTACCATATTTATTCTCTATATTTTTTGAAGAATATAATCAAGCATTATTAGTAAATATACTTAGTTTATTGCTTATAATTATCCCATTTAGATTTTATTCATCATTTGTAACAGTATGATATATTACTCCAATATGATATGCTAAAATTGTATCTATATTACTAATATTATTTTGAATACTTAACTTAATTCTTGATATAGTTTTAGTAAAATATTATTGATTCATAGGAATAATTTATTCAACAGTTATAGTAAATATTCTATATGTATTTACAAAAGATATTAGCTTCTATCTATCATTAAAAAAAACAAAAAATAATTAATTATTTTTTGTTTTTTTGTGTTAATTTTTAAATGGACATGCATTTAATAATTTATCTAAGTCTATATTTATTTTATCATTATGATTTGTATCTATATATCTAATTATATCTCATATTTCAGGTATATTTTCAGAATAATCATATCATTTATAAGGCTTAATATTAACAGAACTAAAATAATCTTCGAATTTAACTCAATCTCAATACAATTTTTTTGAAAACTCAACCCACATACAAGGTATTCCATAAGAATGAGAAACTATTATTCAATGAAGTGAACTAGAAATTGTCCTCTTACATGAGTAAATATCATCTATTACTTTCTCTATTGGATCAAGTAAATTTATTATTTTTACATTTTTATCTTTAAATTTTTCACTTATAAAATCATTATCTACATAGTGAGCAATAATTCATAATTCATAGGTTTTTTCTGTTTTTGCTTGATAAAATCTGCTTATCAATAATGCAGGATCTCAATATATTTCAGGACAATCAATTCACATTTCTAATAATCTATCTCTTGTTTTTGGTCATCTTACAGAAAATACTTTTTTGGGTTTTTTAAATTTTTGATCTTTAGATATAATTCAGCTTCACCATACTAATGCATGACAATTTGAATTAGCTAATATGCTTCATATAGTCATATAATAATCAGTAAAACAATTCTTACTTACTAATACTGGAGTTTTCTTAGATATTTTTTCTACTAAATAAGGTCATAAAACATCTCAAAAGTTTTTATTATTTTCACCTGACCGCCGAAAAAGTTTTATTTGATTTGGTTTAATAAAATAACCTAGTTTGTTTAACATATTAAAATTATTAAAAAATATTATTATCTGCAATTATATACATTAGGAAAATGACTATTTTCAGGATGAGCATATATAAATATTCTATATTTTACAGTTCACACTATATCTGAAATATTTTCACATTTTGTATCTATATAATTTAGAATCTCACTACTTACTAAATCTCTAGTATTAGCTATTACATATATATTTGTATTAGATTTCAATATGTCGAAAAATTTAATATCTTTATCCAATTGGTCTCTTGTTTTTTTATTATAATTATATAATTCATTAAAATTCAATGATTTATCTAAATTATTTTTATAAAAAATTACTTTATTTTCTGGATATTTATTTAAATATTGTCTCAAATAATAATTATCTTCCCAATTTATTCATCAATCTGATAATCTAACAATTGTTATATTTTTATTTATATTTTTATTAAATATATAGTCAAAAGCTTTGTGATTATCAGGAACTGCTGACCTAAAATGTATTCTATTTCATTCTACATTTTCAAAATTTGCAAATGATTTTTTAGTAATAGGTTTAAATTCTGGGAAATAAGGAAATTGAAAAGGTATAGATAATATAATAATTAACAAAAGTATGTATATTTTTCATCTGAAAAATATATTCCGGAAATGATAAATAAAATAACTTATAAGTATTATAAAAAAAGTTTGCAAAATAAATATGTATCTGAAATCTTCATATCTGTTAAAGAAATAAATAGAAAAAATTAAAGGTAAATATACAGAAAAGAAAAATAATAAATATAATTTATAATTATTTTTATAATTGTAGAAAAATATTACAGGTAAAATAAAAATAATAAAATATCAATAATTAAAAGCATTAGTTAAATGATCTAAATATACTGTTTTTCATTTAGAAAAATCTATGTTTAAAGAAATATGGTTAGCAATATTGTATGGTAATTTAAACCAATGTACAATTCATAAAATGTTTAATATAAGTATTAAAAAAATTAAAAACAAAAACATATAAATATAATAATGTTTTTTAATTGAATATATAGAATTAATAAACAAAAAAACACATAACATTATAAGTGGTCAAACTAAAATAATTGTAGCATGAAATTCGAATCAAACTAATAATAATAGAATAGATAGTCATAAATATTTTAATCTTAGTTTCGTTTTATTTTCATTTAAAAATTTATATATTAAATAAAATATAGCTAATCAAATTATTGCTAAAAAAATATATCATCTCAAAAATCTAGAAAAATATAAAATAACATCATTTACTGAATACAAATACATTGAAATTAATCATATTAATCTATTTGAAGTTGTTTTATATGTAACAAAGTATATAAAAAATAATCATATAAGTCATACAAATGCAACTGGTAACCTAGATGAAAATTCAGACATTCAAAAAATATTCTGACTATAACTTGATAAAACAGTTAGAGATTTATTCCTATCTGTCCATTTAGAATCTCATTTCTGATTATATAAAAAATCCCATTTAGCAAATTCTCATGTTTGAGAATAAGTATATGCTGGCGAAAAATGAAATTGCTCATCCTGATGAAAAGGTAATTTTCATAGATTTGTAAAAATATTAAATATTCATATTAAACAAATTAATAAGAATATAATTATAAAATTTTTATTACTTTTTAAATCATAATTATCTAATTCTACATTATTTCTATTCAAATAAAATACTAAACTTCAAAATACAATTGTAATAATAATTATTCAATAAATAATTATTCAAAAATTTGTAATATTTGTTGCAAAAACTGTTTTTCTAAAAAAATTTAAAAAGAACAAAGTTCAAAAAAGCAACAAAAAAAATTTTGTTAATATTATGTTTAATTTTTTCTTTGATAACATATTTTATATTATAATTATTTACATTAATAAACTACTCTCAAATAGAATCTATGATATTTTTTCATACTATAAACATAGATATTCCTAATAACAATAATTGTATTTTTAAATTGGAAAGTATATTTCATAGAAATAAATCCTTAGTATCTAATACTGGGATATTTCATATAAATATAGATATGATAAAAATGCAAATCAGTGAAAAAAATATAATATAATTTGTCTTCATATTTTGATAATTCATATATTAATATAATTATAGTAAAAGTTTTTTTATTGCAAATTTTTGCTATTTTAATATTAATACTTAAAATATAAAAAAATACATAATTTTGAATTTATGAAAAAAATAATATTTTATATCTCTATGTTAGTAATATTCATTTATTGAATATATATTAGGTATTATGAGCTTTGAACATGATCATTTTGGATAGATGAATGATATAGTTCTATTGTTTCATATTTTGCATCATTAAATAATTTCATTCCATATTTAGCATCTGGGAAATATGATTTTTCTCAGTATTTATTTACATTTTTTCAATCTATTAGTTTTTATAGCTTCTGAATTAGTGATTATTCTGCGAGATTGCCTAGTTTTGTATTTTGAATAATAAATATACTAATATACTATTTACTATCTATAGAATTGCTAAAAAATAATAAAAATAGGTATTTAGCAACATTTTCTATCATGTTTGTATTTATTTTTTCAACTTGGCAAATTATTTGGACTAGAGAAGCTAGATTTTATGAATTATTATCTTTTTTATATCTAATTAATATATATTTTTTATGGAAATATACTCTTACTAATAACTTCAGATATTATTTATTATTTTTTATATTTGCTCTTACTTGAATACTATTTCATCCATTTTGTTTCTGATTAATATTAATATGATTGATTGTATTATTTTATAATATATATAAAGAAAAAAATTATAATAAATTTAGTTTGATTTTATGATTTTTTATAATATGACTCATATATTTATTAATAGATATTTGATTTAAGTATATTTCTAGTTGAGATATTTATTTATCTGAATCAATACCAAAGGTAAATAACATAAATAATTACAATTATATAAATTATTTGTTACTGTATATTAAAAATTTGTACAATGAATTATGAATAATATTTATAACATATTCTATTTGAGTAATTTATATGTTATACAGAAAAAAAATATATGAATTTTTAATATTTTGATTACTTGTAGCAATAAATATATTAATAATTTCATATTGATATATGGCTCATACTAGATATATGTTTCATTTATATTCTATTATTACTCTGATTTGATGATATAATATGTTTATATTTTGAGAATATTTAATATCTAAATATAATTATAGATTCAAAAAAATAATTAGTGTTTGAATTATCCTATTATTTACAATTTGAATATATTTTACATATAATTTAACTATAGTTCCTCAAAGATTTTACTATATAGACTACACATCCCCTAAGCCAAATTTCAAAATGGCATACAACTACCTGAATCAAAACTATAAAGATTCAAATATCATTAGCTGATTTCCACAATTATGTTACTGGTATAATATAAATAACACTCAAAAATGTAAATATGCAATAAATGTTAACTTAATTTGAAATAAAAACTTGATTAATGAATTAAAAGAGTTAAAAT
The DNA here is from genome assembly GCA_943356435.1 of Candidatus Altimarinota bacterium. Classification (GTDB taxonomy): domain Bacteria; phylum Patescibacteriota; class Gracilibacteria; order BD1-5; family UBA6164; genus UBA6164. Next base: position 33,895 of record CALREY010000010.1, on the reverse strand, counting down.
ATGAAAACTATACAAACTTAGAATTCATAAATAATTTAGAAAATATCAAAAACATTGAAAACTATTACTTTTTATTGGATGATTTAACAATTAAAAATGCTATAAATAAAAACCTGATAGAAGATATAATCGACAAATGTGACTTGTTTTATAAAGATATTTGAAATTATGAAAGCAATAACTTATTATGAATCTGGCATTGTAATAAGAAAAATAACAATTAAAAAATATATTATACATATTTTTTAACATTTTTCAATAAATAACTTGACATTATTAAAAAAATACATATAAATTAGGTATTATATTATTATGCAATAATTAAGAACTAAAAATATTATTTTTTTAAATAAATAGAATGAAAAAAATTGATATATCAAAATTAGCTAAAAATAGTTGATTTATATTCTCTGCTGTATTCATATTACTAACTATATTTATATCAAATGCTTCAGCAATAGCTGGAATAATGTTATATTGAAGCGATAATGATTATACAAATCCTAATTCAAGTTTATCATGATCTGTAAATGTATGAACTTGAGAATCTTTAACTTGAGCAACTTCATTTACTTTTACTCAAGCAGTTAAAGTATCTAGTGGTACAATTTCAGTAATTATTCCAAATAATTCAATAATTACAAACGCAAATTGATCAAGTTTTAATTTAACATCTGTTTATACTTGAGTACTACCAAATCTTCCATTTTCTATTCAAGAAAATGAACAAGATGTATGAAAAATTAAATTTTGAATAAATTGAATTAAATTAAATTTTTCTAAACCAGTAAAATTATCAATTCCAGTAAATACTTCAAAGACTACTGTTAGAATTCTTGTTAAACACTTCTGAGATACTACATATCAAACATCTTCATTAACTGACAGTATTTCATCAAGTTGTAATAGTGGTAATGCTGTACCTTCAACAAGTGTAGCACCAGTTGTAAACTGAATTGCTACTATATATACTTGTTCTGCTTCAGAATTTGTTGCTGTAACTGATAAAAATGTTGTAGTTTCAAGTGGATGATCAGGTGGTGGTAGTGGATGATATAAAATATTAATAAAAGATACTTGTCCAAAATGAGATAATTCAAAAAGTTACTATGACAATGATTGTTGAAATGCTACTATTATAACAAAAACAAATAGTAAAGGTTCAACAAATACATGAACTATAGTTAATACTTGATCACTTGATTATTCTACATGAACAATATTTGATTCAAACTCTGATGAAGAATTATCATTAATTAATACTAAAAAAAGAATTGTTAATTATAAATGAATGAAAATTGTAGTTATTGATTGATATAAATTATCAACAAAAACAGCAATAGTAACAAAAAAAATTATAGAAAATGATAAAATGAGTTTATCAGAAAAACAAAATTTTATTAATAGAGTAAATGAATTTTTAATATCTAAATATAATTTAGATATAGTTAAAAAGAAAAGTATAACTCTTAAAAATCAATATATAAGACAATATTTTCTTTTAAAAATGACTATTAAAAATCTAGAAAGATAAAAAAAGTAAATCCATAATGGATTTACTTTTTTTATTGTATCAAACTATACAATAATTTAATATTTTCAAATCAATTTTCATTTTTTACTTTATTATATACTGCCTTTAGTGTTTCATATCATTCAGCATGTTTATTCTCAGATTTAAGTATTTCTAATACCAAATTAATATTTTTTCATGATCATAATAATTGTCAAAAATAATGATTTCTAGAATTACCAAAACATGTAGCTACAATATCTCATCATAATGAATAATATGAAAAATCCAAGTGGTCACTTCATCAATATATCTTAATAATTTCCTTCATTTCATCATAGAAACTCAATAAACGATATCAAATACTAGATTTTCATTCTCATTTTCATTCATAATACCCTACCATAATTGCCATTATATTTTTTAAACTTCAATATAATTCAATGTTCAATATATTTGTTTGTACTTTTACTTTTAAATGATCATTTTCTAAAAATGATTTAATTTTGTTTCCAATTTCAACATTTTTAATTCATAAATCTGCTCAAAGAGTTTTTCACTCTACTACTTCTGCTGCTATCATTCATCATGATAATACCGAATAATTATAATCTTTTCACACTAATATTTCATCTACTAATTCACTTATTAATTTATTAGATTTAATATCTATTCATTTAGCTAAATTGAGAATTGTAACTCATGATTTTAATTTATCTTTTAATGAATTAATACTACTAGAAATAAATTGAACTGGTATAGCAATTATAACTAAATCAATATCTTTTATAATTGTATCATAATCCTCAATTAAATTTATATTTTCAGGAAGTTTATATCAAGGGAAAAAATATGGATGTTGTCTATCTAATTTAACTCTATCTGTTATTTCTTTATTCAATTCAAATGCATAAAAAGTATGATCAGGTTTATTTTCTCATAGTAGCTTATTCATTGCAAATCAAAAAGCTCATAGTCATAGTGTAAGTATTTTCATAGTAATTTATTTTTATTAATATCGAGGATTATATATAAAAATATGTAAAAGTAAATATAAAAATCATTTACAACATTTTCTCTTTTCTAAGTAATAATACAATTAATAAAATTCATAATATAGCTAAAACGATATAATAATAAATTTCATTATTATCAGTATTATTAACATATTCGTCTTGTTCAATTTTTTTATCATCATTATTTACATTTTTTCATGTTTTTTCTACTTTTACTACTTTACTTGATTTTTTTTCAGCTTTTGGAGATTTATAAAAATTAATTATAAATGTTTTAGTATTTATTTCTCAAGTAATAGAAGAAACTGCTAAATAAACTTTGTAGATTCAAAACTTATCATAATTAATACTTCATGGATTTTTTCAATCATGTTTTGCTCAATTTCAAAAATCCCAACTGTATTTTTTAATATTTCAAGTACTATTACTTCAATCAAAATTAATACTACATGTATCAAAACAAGTAATAGTATTTCAAGTAAGTATTTTTTTAGATGATAATTTTCACTGTATTTCAATAACTGCTTGTAGTTTTTTAGATTGATTTGCTACTATTGATTTAGATTCTGATTTTTTTATAATATCGCTATTTGTTGCCCAAACTCACAGCTTATTTTTCTTTGCTACTGTTTCAGCTTTAATATACTCATCTTTGTATTTAAAATCATAATTTGTATAAGCTTTTGCATATCATTCTTGTATAAGTTTTTTATTTAAACTTTCTCATTCATAGTAAACAAATCACAATAATCTAGAATAAGAATCACGAAAATTATTTGGATCCATTTCTATTACTATTTCTTCTCAAGCAATATTATCCTTTACAAATTCATATGCTTCTTCTCAATACTTTTGTACTCATGTATTTGGATTTTTTGTTTCTGGAGTATCTATTCATATTAACCTAAGTTTTTCAATTTTTTTAGAATTTAAAAACTCTACTTTTAATGTATCTCAATCTATAACTTCTAACACTTTTGCTTCTCAAGAAAATATATCTAATCTACTATGGTCTAAATAATATCCTTGTTTTACTTTGAAATTCCGAGTTAATTTATCAACAAGAAATTCATTACAATAAAGACTTACTTCATCTGAATTGTTGTTTTGATTTATTTTTGTAATTTTTTTTATATATTGTTTTATTTCTCAAGCTTTGATTATATCTTCATTTCAAAAATAATATGACTTACTTCATCCATCAATGATATCATCTAAATAACATCATTTTAAGTTAATTTCTTGAGTTCATTTATTAATTAATTCAATATATTCATCATCACTAGAGCTTGGATTAGGTAAAATTTTGTAAATTTTAATATTTCATAATATAGATTTTATATCTGTGTTTTTATTCTCATTTTCTTCTATTATTTCACTATTTTCATCATTATTTTTTGCTTGTTCTACTTTTTTATCTTTATCATTATTTAAATCTTCTACAATATTAGAAAAATTTAATTCAGTATTATTAAAATTATAAATATTTCATTCTTCATATACTTTTAATTTAACAATAAAATTTCAATTTTGGTATTTTACATATCATGGATTACATTTATTCTCTATTCATAATTCATAGTTTCATCATCAAAAATCCCAAACACATCTTTCCTTTGTATTTTTAGATTGATACATTAGATTTATACTGCAGGATTTTTTATTTATACATTCATTATTCTCATTTAATCCACTCTGAATAATTATATCAGGTTTATCTATAATAATATGACTACTATCTGTGTATACATTATTTATATATGTATTTCATCAAGTTGTGGTTGGTTTAATATATCATTTATTAATAATCTTTAAAATTACTTCTGAATATTTATCTGACGAAATTTTACTTTTAATTTTTAGATTAACATCAAATGTTCATTCTGGTACTATAATAGTTGCTGGATTACATTTATTTTCTTCTCAAGTCTCGAATCAAAAATTTATTTCACACTCAAAATCACTTAATTTATATGCTCAAGTAAAACTACTACTCAAATCTAGATTAAGTTTACATTCTTATTTACTAGTATCACAATTGTACTCTGATAAAATTTCGTCCTTTTCCACTAAATAGCTAGGTGATTGAAAAACATATTTAATTTCAGGTTGTAAATTATCATCATTACTTCAACTAAAAGTATCTAGAACTCAAGTTTGAGAATCATTATCTGATGGATTATCATTCGTTCACGATTGAGTATTTATTACTCAAGTATTTGTTTGATTATCTGTAGTGCCTGTTTCCGATAAAGGCTCATTTGGATTATTCTCTTCTTGTACTCACGTATTATTATCTAAATTATCTTGACCAATAATAATTACTTTTCAATTCTCAGAATCTGTATAACTATATGTATCTATTAAATTTCAAAAATTATCATATAAACTTATTTGCTCATCTGTATCATTTAACAATATTTTTGTTTCTGTTCTATAATATTTTTTCTTTTCTAATGGATTTAAAATAAATGTATCATTAAAAACGAATTCTTTTCATGATTTATCTTTTAATAAATATCCACTCAAAGATAAAACTAAATCTCAAGAATTATGGAGCTCAATGTATTCTAAATTAACATCATCATCTGTATTTGGTAGTAATTCTGAAAACTTCAAATTAGTAAAAACTTGATTTAACAAAATCATAAAGAACACAACAAAAATTAATATTTTTCTAAATTTCATGCAATAAAAAAAGTAATATAAAAACTTATATTACTTACAAGACCTTAATACAACCTTAAAATTTGAATGTAATTTTAAAAAAACTTATCTAAAAAACTTCGACCAAAGTATTCTAAGAGCAATATTTATAGCATTTCAAGAAGATTGTCATTTATTCATTGAATATTCTGTGTATTTAATTGTAACAGGTACTTCTTTATAAGGGATTTTTTTATTTGATATTATATCTAGTATTTCAGAAGCATGAGTCATTCAATCTTGAGTAATCCTAATCTTGTCTAATGCTTTTGTTCTAATAACCCTATATCAATTATGTGTATCTGTTAAATTAATATTACTTATGAAATATGTAAATAATATTCCTATTTTTAATACTATTCTCCTAATAAAAGGTATTCATACTTGTTTTGGTCATAAAAATCTACTTCAAAGTAATACATCTATACTATGGTGTTCTTTTAATATTTTTTCAAAAGATTTCAAGTCTTCTAAGCTATGTTGTCAATCTGCATCATATGTAATAACATAATTTATATATTCTCAATATCTTCTAACATATTCAAATCAAGTTTCAAGTGCAGCTCATTGTCATCTATTTTTTAAATGATTAATCAAAATAATTCTATCATCGAATTTTTCTAAATGATGTCTAGTTTTATCTTTTGATCAATCATTTACTACTATAATATTTTTATATCAATGATCTAATATATTTCTGACTGTTTCATATACTACTTTTCATTCATTATAAGCTGGTATAACAAATACCTCTTTTCAGTGTAACTCTTTTTTTGGTGATAATTCAAGTGCAATTCACCTAGTCAAGTCTGTTAAAGAATCTTTATTTTCTACATGTTTTGTTAGTAATAACAGTACAAAATACAATAAGAATATTATAGATGCATAAACTAGTACATCTGCTCATCTAGCTAATCAGAAAAAGTCTCAAATTGATTCTAATACATTTGGGAAATAAGTAAAAGTAAGTAATCATGCTCAAACTCATATAAAAACCAAAAAATGCAAGGCATTGAACTTTTGTTTTTTAGCTATATCTATTGCAAGTATCAATATTATAACTCAAGAAATTGTAAAAAAGAATTCTATTAATGTCATTTTTATAAATTATTTTTTCTAAATTTAGCTTATTATAGTTATTTTTAATTCATTTCAAAAATTATTTTAAACTTGATAAATATATATCTCTTCTTTTCAATTAACTCAATATAATATTTCTATAGGTTTTTTATTTGAAAACTTAAAAGCATTAGCGAAAATAATTGTTCATTTTTTAGAATTTGAAAATATAAAATCTGCATATTTATCCATAGTTTCTTGAAACAGATACATATATATAAAATCAAATTCATTCAAATTTGCTTTTAAAAAATTTGCTCTGTTTATATTAGAATTCAATCAATTAAACTTATTTAAAATAATAGAAACTAAATAATTACTATAATCTATTTCATATCATGTTGCTCTTGCATTGAAATATTTTTCAAAAAATCTCAAACTTTTTCAAGTTCAAGATCATAAATCTATAATTTTTTTTCACTGCAAATTATATTTTATTAATCACTTCTTCATTATTTCAAAATCTGAATTATAAGTAGCTATTTGTGGTACATTTAGTCTTATAAAATTAATTACAGAACTGATATAAAAAAATAAAATAATTAATAAAATAATAATTGAAATAGAAAGCAAAATAAGATTAATGGTCATAATTTTATTATTTATATAATATTTTTTTCAAATAATTCTTCAATATCTTCTCTGATTTGAGAAATTAATTCTAAATCCCTTAAATCTGCCACTTTTAAATCTGGAACTCATGACTGCCTAACTCAGTAAACTTCTCATGGTCATCTCAATTCTAAATCTATTTCAGCTAACTCAAATCAGTTGTTTGTTGATTCCATTGCTTTCAACCTATCTGTTTGGTTTCAATTCGTAGGAAATAAATAACAATAAGACTGATGTGCTCATCTACCAACTCTTCATCTAAATTGATGTAATTGTGATAATCAAAATCTCTCTGCTCATTCTATACACATAATTGTAGCATTAGGTATATTTACTCAAACTTCTACTACTGAAGTACTTGATAGCACTTGTATTTTATTCTCTGAAAATTCTCTCATAACTTCATCTTTTTCCTTTGGTTTCATTTTACCATGCAATAATCATACTCTAAAAGGGTGAAAAATCTCAATTAAATTTTCATAAGTATGAATAGCGTTCGCTAAATCTATTTTTTCTGATTCTTCTACTAATGGAGATATCCAAAATACTTGTCTTCATTGCTCAAGTTGTGATCTAACAAAAAGCTCTATCTCATTTCTCTGATTATCATTTTTTGCTACTTTTGTATAAATATCTTTTCTACCTTTTGGATACTGAGAAATAATAGATAAATCTTGGTCTCAATAAAGTGTAAGTGCCAATGTTCTAGGTATAGGAGTTGCTGTCATGTTTAATACATGAGGACTCAGTGCAGTTTCAGAATTATGTCAACTAACATATTTTTCTAATACTTCCCTTTGTTTTACTCAAAATCTATGTTGCTCATCAACTACAACAAATCATAATCTATGAAATAATACATCTTCTTGTACCAATGCATGTGTTCAAATTACTATATCAATATTTCAATGTCTAATATCTGTTTTTACTGAATCTTTTTGTTTTTTTGATAAACTACCAACTAGTAAATGTGAACTAATATTATATTTCATAAACAATTCTTGCATTCACTCAAAATGCTGTCTAGCAAGGATTTCAGTAGGAGCCATAATTGCAGCTTGGATGCGATTTGATCAACTCTCTAATATCGCATGAATTGCAGCTATAAGGGCTACTGCTGTTTTTCATGTTCATACATCTCATTCTAATAGTCTTTGCATCGAATGAGTTTTTTCCATATCTTTTAGTATTTGAAATAATACTATTTTTTGATGGTCTGTTAAATCAAAAGGTAGATTTGAAATGATATCTTTTATTAAATCTACATTCATCTTTAAAGCTAGAGATTTTCACTCTGAATTCTTAAAGTTTTCATGTTTTACTGTCAATGATTTATAATTTATTTCATATAATTCTCAGTATGCTAATCTATATTTTGCTTGTTCAATATCATTTTTATTTTTTGGAAAATGTATTTTGTAAACAGCTTCTTTTTTGGGAATAAAATTATATTTTTTTATTATATTTTCTGGAATATCTTCTACTATTTCTGATATATATTTTTTAAGTAATTCAATCTTTCAAGATGTCCATTTACTAGGTATATAGTTAATATCTGAATAAACAGGAACTATTTCTCATGATACTTTTGATAAATCTGTTTCTACTTCTGGTGACTGAAATGTAACTTTTCAAAATGCATATTTTACCTTTCAAGATACTATTACTTTTTTTCATTGATATACCTGAAGAGTTGTTGCTAAATATTTTCTATTGAACCAAACAGCTTCTGATAAAAATCAATTTTTATCTTCTAAAACTGCTTTAGAAACTAATTTTCATCCTCAAGTCATCTGAGTATTTATAGATACTAGAGTAACTAAAATAGTATTTTTATCCTTGATATTTACAAGTGAGAAATTATCTAATACATTTGTTCTATCTTCATATTCGCGAGGATAATGATTCAATAAATCTAAAACAGTAGAAAATCCCCCTTTTTCAAGAGCTTTGATATAATTATCAGTTGTATGTAAAAGTGATTTAGTTAATTGTGTGTTTAACATAAAATTTATTACTATTAATATACACTAATTATATATTTTTATTGAATTTGTAAAATTTTATTAATAAAAAAGGAGATTTATAGAAAATCCCCAATTTTTTTATTTATTTTTGCATAGAATTCAACCTAAGCAAAAATCAAAACAATCGTTATAAAAGCTAGTGAAAGTAAAAAACTTCTAAGTACATGATTCTTTACTGATTCAGGTGTAGCAACCAAATACTGGTCTGCTTGAAACATGTTTGCTACAAATGAGGTGAAACTCATATTTTTTTCCATTTTATTTACCTTTATGAATTTGTTTTTGTATTTTTATTATATATTTTAAGAATTTTTTTCAAAAAAATATTAGTTAATTTTAATAAAAAAATCTAAATTGTCAAAAGAGTTTTAATTTAAATAACACAATATAAATAATAATCTTGTCTTAAAAAAATAATAAATATAATATATAAAACATATTTTTAGATTTTAATCAATAAATACAAAAAATGAAAGAAATATTTAAAAAGTACAATATAGAATTGGAAAAAAATGAGATGGACAAATTTCAAAAATTCTTAGAATTGTTCAAAGAAAAAAATAGTCAAATAAACCTTTCTGCAATCAGAGATGATGACTGAATAATAGAAAAACATTTCATAGATTCTATAATGTTGAATGTATTTATTGAATTGGAATGAAAAGTTGCTGATATGTGAACAGGTGGATGATTTCCACTGATTCCATTAGCAATTACAAATCCAAATGTAAAATTTACATGAATTGATTCTGTATGAAAAAAACTTAAGGCTGTAAATGAATTCGCTGAAAAATTGGAACTAAATAATGTAACTACTATCAGTGGAAGGGCTGAAGAAATATGACAAAATCTAGATTATAGAGAACAATTTGATTTTGTTACTAGTAGAGCAACAGCATTTTTCCCTACTCTTTTGGAATATGTTATCCCTTTATTAAAAGAAGGATGAATATTCGCTGCTTATAAACTAGATGATAAAGATGAATTGAAATCTGCAAAAAAAGCATTATCTAGATTGTCAGCTAAAATATTAAAAGTAAAAAATTATAATCTAGCATGACAAGATAGAACAATAGTTTTAATAGAAAAATTAAGTAAAACTCATATAAAATTTCCAAGAAAAGTATGAGTTCCATTAGCTAACCCAATAAAATAAAATGATATATATAATACCTACTGATACTTGTTACTGAATGGCCTGCCCTATTCATGATTTAAAAGCATATGACTGAATATATAAAATAAAAAAAAGAAGTCTTGATAAAGCTCTTGCTATTTTAGTACCAGATTTTAAATGGCTAAAAGAAAATACAGAGTTAAGTTCTGAACAAATTGATTTTTTAGAAAATTATGAAAAACCATTTACAATTTTGACTGAATGTAATAGTTTGAAAATATGGATAAATTACATAGATGAAGATAATAATGAGTTTTTAAACAGAGATATATATGAAAAATTTGCCTTTAGAGTAGCTAATAACTCTATTCAAAAAAGATTATTAAAAGAAAATGGACCTATGTTTCTAACTAGTGCGAATATATCTAATAATCCTGAAATATATTTCAAAAATGAGATAAAAGAACAATTTGCCTACTATCTAGAAAAATGAACTATTCAATTTTTGTGAGAAAATATGTGAAATCCTGATAAAAATCCTCCTTCTGATATTTTTGAATTCGAGTGAGAAAGCTTAGATTTAAATTACTTAAGAAAAAACTAAAAAAAATTATCTATAAATAGATAATTTTTTTAGTTTTGAAAAAATATTCATTCTAATCTAGCACTTATTTTATCTGAAAATTTTTTTCTTTCAGATTGTACTTCATGACTTATTGTAGTATTTAATCTTTCATTATTTTTTGAAGCAAATACATTACTTAAACTATTATTATTTCAAATCATTTTTGTATGTTAACTAGTAAATATATATCAATAGTATTACACTTTAAAACATTTGTCAAAAAAAGACTTACTTTTTAATGATTTTTGAATATAATAAAGAGACAATTATTAATAATAACATAAATAATGAATTTTTTAAAGAAAATAAATGACTTTTCTGATGACAGTTTGTTGTCACTAGATGAAATTGTAATGTGAGCATTGGAATTATTTGAAATAACTGATATGAAGAAATTGGATCTTTCAGATATTAAAAGACCACTTATAGCTGGTTCTGGAAATGCTATTGTAACAGCAAAAATAATATTTTCATGAATAGATGCTATATTTTGTGATGAAACGAATTTTGATGAGAATATAAATAAAGATGTAGACTGATTAGTTATATTATCAGCTTCTGGTGAAAAACATGCTATAGTTTTTGCTAAAAAAGCTATGGAAAAATGAATAAAAACAAAATTATTGACTTGTAGTAAAAACTCTACTGCAAGCAAAATAATATGAGAAGAAAATACTATAGTAACAGCTAAAAATAGAGAACCCTATACATATAATACATCTACTTATATGTGATGGGTTATAGCTTATACTTGAGAAAATCCAAGTGTTATAAAAAAATATATTCAGGAATACATTGATCCAATTATAGATAAAACTGATTTTTCTAAATATGATTCATATTTACTAGTAACTCCTGATAAATTTGCATGAGTAAATCAATTATTTATAGTTAAATTTATTGAATTGTTTGGTAGAAAAATAGCTCGTGATGTATTTTCATATGAACAAATGAAACATGCAACAACAGTAGTACCTCACTCTAGTGAATTATTTATTACATTTTGAAAATGAGAACTAGAATGTTTGTATTGAGAATTATTGAACTTCCCTTTACCTGAAAATTGCTCTTTAGCATGAATAATGGCTATTTGATATTATGTAATATGAAAGATTCAAAATGCTTATCCTCAGTATTTTAAAGAAAATATAAAAACATACATAGAAAACTTAAATAAATATGAATTCTGAAAGGGATTAAATGTAATTGTAGAATAAATTATCTAATACCTCCCCCTTCGTTGCACTTCGGGTACTCCCTTTTAAAAAGGGAGAAATTACCATAATATATATTAGTATTTGATTAAATTAAAAATATATTGTATAATATAAATACTCAATATATTAGGAGATAAAAATGAATATTTCAGGTAATGATGTTTTTTCAATATTAGGTTCAATAATAAAAGAAATTGAAAGGGGGCTTGAAGAATCTGAAAAAATACTTAAAGATCAAGCAAGTGAAGAAAGTAAACTAAGAATTAATTCTATTGTTATAGATTTACATTTAGAGTATAATATTACTCCACAAGGATTTGATTTAGAAGCTACAAAAAAAATGTTAGGACTATAATTTTCTACTAAATATATTGAGTCATGCGAAAAACTCTATTTTTAGTATGTTTTAGCATAAATTAAAAGCTAGGTTTTACCTAGCTTTTTTTGTGGTCAAATTTTTCAATTATTTCAGCAAATATTTTGTAAAGATTATCATCATATCAATTATTTTGACTTAACCATATAGATAAATTGAATGCAATTGTAGGCTTAGAATACTTATAAAAATAAGTATTAAACAATCTCTCATATTCTGAAGATATTTTTTTTGCAGATTTGAGTCTATCTAACATATCATCTAAATGTTTCAAACTCATTTCATGGACTTTAGGGTCGAAATCTGCTCAAAATCTCTCTTTTCTTTTGTTTATCTTTTCAGTTAAATATTTCTTAATTGATTCAATTTTGTAATAATTTTCAAATTCTCAATCAAGTACTATCCAATTGTAGTTTTTGAATTCTTTTTCACTTACAGAATCTATGTGATATACTTTTTTGATAGATTTTTCTATTTTTTCATAATCAAGCTCATAATTTTCATCTCTATCAATTACTGCAACTACGTTTTGTTTTCCAAATAAATCTGAAGCAAACATATACCATTCATGTAATGCTCATTTCCCTCATACATCTATTACACTTATATTTTTATAATTGAGATTGAAATAATTTTTTTTATCTTCTCTTGATAATTTAATATTTGATGATTTTATATATTTTTCAGAATTAATATTTTCATAAATATTTGGAACTGATATTTTCTCAGTTTCTCACTCTACCAATATAACTGCATCAGAAAAGAATATTGCACTATTTTTGAATATCAAATTTATCATTATCTTGTTATATCTACCATATCTATTATCTATAGATTTTAATACGGTATTACCATCAATATTTTTAACAAAAACTATATCTGAAATCTCATATTTTCATTTTCTGAAGTTTGAAACTAGTTCTCCAGAATGAGTAGAATAAAGAATTTGAGTATTTTCTAATTCTCATATTTGTTGCAGAATAGAATCAATCATCTTTGTTGCATGTGGATGTAAAAAATTCTCAGGTTGATCTATTAAAAATACATTATAATCATCATTATTTGTATTATTTATACTATATAAATACAATTCTAATAAACTAATTAATAGAGTGGTTTTTCTCTTTCCTGATTGTAAATCTAGAGATTCAAGCTTTGATTTCTTTTTCTTTAATATATCTTTTGATTGTTCTTTATTTTCTAGAATCAAATCTATCAATTTCATATATCAATTCTCTTTTTTGTTTTTGTTTATTTTTCTATCACTTGGTATATAAATAATATTCAATTTTTCTAATATTTTTTTGATATCTTTTTCTAATTCTAAATTTCTAGTTATTACTTTTTTACCATCATAAAAAGCTTCAGTTCTAATAATATAATCCTTTCATTCATAATTGAAAATAGACTCCAAAATCAAAACTTCTTCAATATTTTTAAAATCTTTTTCTTTTATTTCTTTTGAATTAAAAAGTTTCTCAATTGCTTTTAAAACAATTGTTTTTCAACTACCATTTTTTCATACAAAAACAGTTTTGTTAACTCAAATATTAATAGTTTCATCTACTATGTTTCTAAAATTTTTTATTTTTATATTTTTTATTTGGAACATTAGGATTTTGTTAAATTATACTAAAATAATAATAACATATAGTATATTTTTTGGCAAGAAAAACAGTTATTAAAGTATATCTAAAATCATATTCTTAAGCATTTCAAATCAGTTAGTACTCATTATTGATTCTGGATGTGCTTGAGTAGATGAAATATGGCTATCTTTATAGTTTAATATTCTATTATTTTGAAATAAATCAATATTCTTATCAGATGATTTATATACTGGAGAAAATGAATTATAAAATCATACTTTTTCTATTTTTCAATTAATAGTTACTTCTAATTGATCTCATTGAGTTATTTTCTCTTGTTTTTGTATTTCAAATCACATAGTTTTACAAATAGATTGATGTCATAAACATATTCACAATAATTTGTTATTATTATTGATTAATTGTTTTGTGACATCTAATAATTTAAGCATTTTTTCATCATTTTCATCATTTATATCACCATATCATGGTCATAATAATACAATATCATCTGGCTTGATTTTATTCATTTCAAAATCTCAATTATTTATTATTTTTACTTTTCATCACATTTTTTCTATCATAAATCCTGTTAAATATACAAAATCATCTCAATTATTTATTAGTATAAAATTTTTATCTTTTATTTCTTGTACTTCTAGATTTTCATTTAAATGAGAATTTGTATAAAAACTTGATAATTGCTTTTTTCTACTTTCTAGTAATTTATTTACATTTTTCATTTCATCACTATCTAAAGATGACATATATTTCTGAGAATTTAAGCTATTTTTTCTTGTTAATGCTCAAAAAAATCAATTTGATTTAGCAATAGTTTCTTGTGTTTCGTTTTCTGAATTAGAATCTTTAACTATTCAAGCTCAAGCTCTGACTTCTAATATTGAATTTATTTTATCTATAAATGCTGTCCTAATAACTATACAAGTATCTAAAAAATCTTCTCATAAAATACCAAATGCTCCTCAATAATATCATCTAGAATCATTTTCATATTTTTTTATATAATTAAATGCTGACTCTATTGGTCATCATACTAGTGTTGGAGCATATAAAGTCTCTCTAAATGCATCTATCATAGAATAAACATCTTTTATAATTCAGTTTAAATTTGTCTCTGTATGACAAACAGCTCAAACTTCCTTTATTAACGGTCAATCTATATTTCAAGATTTACTAATTTTTGACATCATTTTCAATTCTTCATCTATTACCATAGAAAGCTCTCAAATCTCTTTTTCATCGATTAAAAAATCAGTCAATCTATCATAAAAATCAAAAAAATCTCACTTTTTAATAGTTCATGCAATAGGGTTCATAATAACTTTTGAATCTTCTATTAGTAAGTGTTTTTCAGGACTAGCTCAAACAAATATTTCATTATCTGTATTAAATATATATGTCATATACTGTCATCTATTTTTAAGTAATTTAGAATAAATACTTAAAATATTTTCAATATTTAAATCTATATTTGATAAGAATTTTCTAGACAATATTATCTGATTGTATTCTCCATTTCATATATCTATCTTTGCTTGTTCTACCATTATTCAATACTCATCATCAGAAATATTTGTATTAATTCTTCACATATTTACATCATTATTTGGTAACATACTCAATAAGGATTCTCTAGTACTAATTATTTCACTTTCTATTTCCATTGCGATGATTTTTTCTGAACCATTTGCTTCATATCATTTTTCATCTCTGGCAAGACAAAAAGGAGCTATAAATGCTATTTTGTTTCTTGTTTTTTGTTGTAATTTTTCTAATTCTTCAAGTGATTCTATTCTAACTGTTTTTCAAGTAATTATGCTTACTTGTTCATCTTTTTCTATTATAGCAAAATTGCTATCCAATTTTAATTGTTCTATTGTTTTCATATTATATTTTATTATTAATCTATTTCCCCCCTACTTACTAGAGAGGGGGTTAGGGGGGTGGGAGCACAAAAAAACTGCTATTTCTTTCCGAAACAACAGTTTTTGTATTGATTTTTTAATTGAAGCTTATATTTATTAAGCATAGCAAAATCACCACAATCTATTATTTCAGATTCTGGCAATAGTCCAAGTATTTAAAAATATATTCGTTTTCATAAATATTTTTTGTTAATTAATTTATAAGCTTAGATTATTAGATTTTGATTTTTTGTCAAAAGTTTTTGGAAAAGTTGACTTTGGAGGAACAAAAAAATAGCTTTAAAAAGCTATTTTTTATCTGTCTCTTTTAATTCCAAGTATATCTTCTACTTCATATCTAGTTATTACTATTCAATAATTCAAATCTTTTAATTCACTTAAATTATTTGTTGAATTATTTTTAGAATCTAATAAATCTAAAACTCTTGATACATAATCTATATTATCTTGCTCTGCATCAAATTTATCTAAGTGTTCTTTTATTCAAGATAGTTTTTGTACATTAAACTTAGTTGCTATGTAATCTTTGAATGTCATCTTTGAATTCAAAAACAAATATATATCAAATTTGTCTTTTATTTCATTATTGAATTCTTCTTTTTCAAATATTTTTGATAATAATGATAAACATTTTTTATTTAAATCTTCAATATAAAATGTGAAATTTATTCATTTATCTCTATTTTCATTTCTTTTTTCTTTGAAATATGAAATCAAGTGATTCATTGATCAAGCTTTGTTTCTTTTTTCTCAATCAGATGATTTAATAATAGATAATTTTGAATTAATGTATGAAAGTTCTTGTGTATTAAAAAATCATTCATTTATTAATAATTGTAGTTTTTCTAAATCAATCTCTTTTTCAGTACTATTATACAATTCTTCATACAAATTTCTTCATCAAAAATGAGCTTTTCTTTTTTTCACATTTATGCTCATATGCACTCTTTTTTCTTTTAGTAATGCATCTATTTTTTTATCATTTTCCTGTATATTCTTATCTCATAATTTAATAATTTTGTTTCATAAATCCTGAGTGAATTCGACTAATAAATTATTGTATATTTCTTTAAATCATTCTAAATTTGTATCAGAAAACAATGATTTTGATTCTCTATAGATATCGTTTTGAGTACTTACTATTATATTTTTTAGATTTTTTATTTCATTTTCATGTATTTTTATCTTTTTATCTTTTGATCTAATTTTATTTCTTAAATCTGATAATTTTTTCTTGTAATCTGCATCTTTTTCTCACTTAAAATTTTCTAAATCATATAATTTTGATTTTAATTCATTTTTGTCTATTACTAATTGTTCAATTGATTTTTTTAGATCATTGATTTTGTTAGATATTTCTTGTTTTTCAGTTTTGAAAAAATAGATTATATCATCAATAATAAGTTTTAATTTAGTATTTTTCTTTCAAATATTATTAATTTGTTTATCAATAGTATCTGTTCTAGTAAGTTTTTTATCTACTCTATCATAAAATTCTTTTCTTTGAGTTGCTGACAATCTAGATATATTTTTTTGAATTTTTTCTAAATAATTACTAGAATTACTTTCTAATAATTTATTTAAATAATCTGTTTCAAAAGATTTTTTTCTCCTAGATATAATATCACCTAATAATTTAGTTTGAACTATTTCTTTTTTGTTTCTATTTCTTTCTTCTGCAACTACTTGAGCAACTGTTTCATCTGTTTTTTTCTCTTCTATTTCTTCTAATTTTTTTACTACTGTTGGTACTATTGGTTTTTTATAAACAATTTTTTCTAGTGATACTTCTCTTTTCTTATCAGTTTGTTCATCTGTTTTTCCTTCCCTTTTTTCCTCTTCTTTATCTAATTTTTTAAATTTTCTATCTAATACATCATATTCTTCAAAAATTCATGGAAGAGTTACAATTATTCATAAATGTCTAAATTTATCACTATTTAATATTTCTTCTATTTCCTTTTTTAATATCTCTTGTCAATCTCTATTTCAATGAGTCAAAGCTATTGTTGCTCAGGCATTTAATTTACCTGCTTCTAATGTTTCTAATAAATATTGAATAATTTCATCATGTCATATATGTGAAGAAAATCAATCTATGTATTTTTTATTACATTTTATTTCACATTTAACTCATTTAACTGTTACAAATTCATTATCTCACCAAATTATATCATTTCATAGTGTTCATCTAGACAAATATCATGGTGCTAATAAAGTAGCTTTTTCATCACTTAAAATAAATGATAAATGATTTTGAATTGCTCATCAATCCATCATTCAAGATGATGATAATACTATTACTTTATCTTTTGCAGTTCTTACTTGATCTTCAGAGAGTTTTGTACCAAATGTTTTGTTACAATATTCAGCTTCAAAATCCATATAAAGAAATTGCCAATCATCTTCAGATAAAAATCTATAAAAATATTTATTTAAAGGTTCATATATATCTTTTCTAAACTTTAAATATTTTTCTGTTACTTTTTGTCATAATGGTGCATCTACTAATATTTCATAATTCATAAAATCTACACCTCTTTTTTGTTTTTCTTCGTATATAGTTAACAATATTTCTTGTAATCTTTGTTGTGAAAATACTGATACTAATACATTTCATTCAGATTTATCAATCATATCTATCAATTCGTTTACTGATTCTTGTCTATTTCTATGATTTCTTCATCCATAAGTACTTTCTATCTGTAAATAATCAACTGGTTTTGGTGGTAATTCAGGTCTTCATAATCTATTATCTTTTATTCTTCACATATCTCATGAGAAAAATACACTTACAGAATCTGGTCCAGCTTTTAAAACATTATCTACTTTTTTATTTATTAATTTAGTAGTTAATGTTACACTTGAAGCACCTACCAAGTGAGCAGCATCTGAATATGTAATACTTAAACTGTTTCTATTTTTACTCTTTTGATTTAATACTATTAAATTATCATAAGCACTGTAAATATCATCAACTTTAAAAGTTGGAGA
Source organism: Candidatus Altimarinota bacterium (assembly GCA_943356435.1). GTDB lineage: Bacteria > Patescibacteriota > Gracilibacteria > BD1-5 > UBA6164 > UBA6164. The sequence continues at coordinate 15,038 of CALREY010000010.1, read as the reverse complement.
TAATTTAAATAACTCTATTACTTTAGTCAAAATTTCAAAAGTATTATCTATTCATTTATTCATATAATTATGAAATCAAACTTCTGCTATTTCATCTGAAGATTTGTTTTTCAATACTTTAATAAAATCCTTAGTTCTAATATATAATTCGCTTATATCATCTCTTTTATCTATTCAATAAAAACTTAATAGTTTAGAGTATTCTTTAAATCTATCTTCATATTCATCTGTATGATCTTTATGTGATCATGATTTTCATTTGTTATATGCTGGATATTCATAATGACAAAAAGTGAATGCTTCTTCTAATTTTTTTGATAAATTTCAATTAATATCTTTATGATTCAGATTTTTATCATACAATAAAGATTTAACTTCATCCAAAAGATTTTTTAACCATAATCTTTTTAATTTTCTTGCTTCAGAATCTCTATCTATTTCAAATTTTTGAGTATTTCAATTGGCTACTTCTTGAGGTAAATTATTTAACAAATCCTGATCTTCTCTATTATTATTATGAGTACTTATTTTTTTAGAATCAAATAATACTTCATCATTATATTCAACGGTTTTAATAAGTGACATAACTCAATTGATATCATCATTATTAAAAAGAGTTTGTTTAAGTGCAAATAATACTTTTTCAATATCAGAATCAGTTTCTACTCAATAAAAATTCAAATATTCTTCTATTTCATTCAAATCATTTTGTTTAGACTCATCCAATCTCCTCTTCTTTTTGAATTCTGCTAATAATTCACTTTTTATCTTAAGTGATCTTTCCAATCTTTCTACCAATGTTTTACTTTTTTTCTCTCTAATTATAGCATCTCATTGTTGAATTTTTAGACAATCTAAAAGCATCTCATAAGTAATTTCTTTTGTAGCTTTTGTCATATAGATAGGTCATCTAAATCACAATTTATGTAACAAAGGCAATCTTCATATATGATCTATATGTGAATGTGTGATAAAAACAGCATCTAAGTCATTAATAAATTTAGTATTTTCTTTATTATACAAATCAGATCACTCTCCTCACTGAAAAAGTCAAATATCAATAAGTATTCTATTTCAAAACATATTTAAAACAGAAGCCGATCATGTTAAACTAACAATCTCTTGGTCTCAGACTACTTCTGGGACAGCTCAATACAAAGTAACTCATATATTTGACATATTATTAAAGTTAATGTTTAATTAGGTTTCAAATATAAAACAAAAAAATAAATAGTCAAATTATTTTTGACTATTTATGTGCAATACTTTTAATATATTACAATCCGATAACATTCATCATATCAGCATATTTTTTATCTGCCAATTTATTGGCTATTTTATTTCACTCTGATAATTTTTTTTCTATATAACTCATATCATTTTCAAAACTATTATATCTCTCTCTTGCTTCTTTGAAATACTCCAAAATAATATCTAATAATTCTAGTTTCGCATGACCATATCAATAATTCCCTGCTTTGTATTTTTTTGCTATTTCTTTTTGTTTATCTACACTTGCAAATAGCTTTATCAAAGCAAAGACATTACATTTTTTTGGGTCTTTTGGTTCTTCTAATGTTTCACTTCAAGTTACTATAGACATTATTTTTTTCTTTAGAGTTTTTTCGTCATCAAAAATTCATATAAAATTATCATAACTTTTACTCATCTTTCTTCCATCTGTTCATGGAATTGTTTGTAGATTTTTATCTACATGATATATTGGTAATTTGAATAAATCTGTATTGTAAGTTTTATTGAAATTTCAAGCTATATCGCGAGCAAATTCCATATGTTGAACTTGATCTTTTCAAACTGGAACCAATTCAATATCATATGCCAAAATATCACTAGTCATCAAAATAGGATAGTTAAAAGTAGCCATATTTATTTCACTATTTTTATTTTTTGAATCCTTGAAACTATGTCCTCTAAGTATTAAACTCAGAGGTGTAACACTTGATAATATCCATGTTATATCATTTATTCTATTCACTTTTGTTTGTTCAAAAACTGCGATTTTTGTATTTTTTGGTAATAAAGCGAAATATTCTTTCAAAAGTCTTAATTTATTTCTCTTCATAGTCTCAGCATCATGTACTGAAGTCAAACTATGATAGTCAGCTATAAATATATATGCTTCTTTACCCTCTGCTAATTCTAAAAATGGCTTGAATGCTCACATATAGTTTCAAATATGCATACCATTTCATGTTGGTTTAATTGCTGTTAATATTTTTGTCATTGTAATTGTTATTAATATTTTATTTTGTTTATAATAATTTTATTTACTTATTTGTAAAGACAAACTTGATATTTGACACAATATTTTATATATGGTAAAATATTTATAATAATTTATAATAATAATTTATGAACAGAGCTCAAAAGCTACAAAAAGTAGTATCATTATTAGATGTTTTAGCGAATCTAGACAAATGATTCTGAATAGAGACAAAAAATCTAAGACAATTATACCTAATTCTAACAAGTATAGATGATGAAGAAACATTTGATAACACATTCAATGCAATAGTTACAAATATAGATAATATATTTGAAAAATTGAATAAATTATGAAAAAAAATAGATAATATATATATTCAAAGGGATGAAAAAATAGATAACAGAGTAGATAAACTAAATCTATCAGCTCTAGAAAAAAAATTTAATTTTTAATTTAAAAAATTATGTCAGAAACACAAAATCCAAATAGCGATTATTTCAAAATAAATGAAAAAGCTCTAAGAGCTGATACTGTAGATGTAAACAAAGACAAAGTACAATCAGAATTGAGACAAGATCCAGATATAACAGAACAAGATATAGCTGATTTTATTGATAATCTACAAAAAGTAGCAGATACTATCAATCAAAAAGTAAAAGATAGAAAATTGAGTACAAACAATATGTATGTAACTGATGATTGATTGGTAAAAGAATATGTACAATATGCTGAAAAAGAAGTAGAAACAAATGTTGCTAATATGTGAACAGAAACAAATGTTGCTAATATGTGAACAGAAATAAATGATACCATAGCAAGCTTGATAAACAAAATACAAGTATGAAATAATACTCATATAGAAGTAAGTAAATATGAAGGAAAAATATAATAATTAACAATATAATATATGGCTAAATTAGAAGCAATTAATTTCCAATGATGAGTAGATGAAACTGTAATAGTCTGAGATAAAGAAAAAAAAGCAGATAAGAGAATGCTTGATTATTTCGTTGATCAAGATAAAGTGAATAAGATAATGGATATGATTGAGCACAGAGATTTCACTACAAATGAGCTAACTAATCTACTATCAGAAATAAAACTAGATAAATTGAAAATAGAGTTAAATAAATATTTGGAGATAGTTAAAGTATTTGAAGAAAAAATAATAGATTATCTAATAAAAAAATGATTATTAGATACTGCTAAAGCAAAACAAACTATTTCTCTAGATTTTAAATGAACAAATTTTGATTGAATTCCTGCTGAATTATTGGATATGATATGAAATTTCACTCTGAATAAATGAAGCTTCAAAATAGAAGTAGAAAAAGTAACAGATGATAATGGAAATTATACAATGAAAATAGATATAGATAAAATAAAAAAACTGTACAATATAATTGATATAAACATAGAAAAAAGAGCATAAAATGCTCTTTTTTTTAACTCTTGATTCAATATCCTTTTTTTAGCAAATATAAGCTAAAAACTGAAAATATTATTATAAAAACTGATATAATAGAAATAGATACATATATATTTACATCTGAGATACCTAGAAATCAATATCTAAGCCCATTTACCATATACAAGATAGGATTTACTTTACTTATAATTTGCCAAGTCGGTGACAATAAACTAATAGAATAAAATACTCATCATAAATAAATCATCGGAGTAATGAAAAAAGATGGAATGATATTAATATCATCGAAACTCTTTGCATATATAGCATTCAAAATACCTGCTAGAGAAAATAGCATAGAAGTAAGAATGATAAACAAAAATGTGTAGAAAAAACTAAAAATATGTATATCTACCATAAGTAATCATGTAATATATACCAATAATCCTACTAATACTCATCTGAGAATTCATCCTATACAAAATCAAAATAATATTTTAGTATGACTAATAGGTGAAACATATAATTCTTCAATACTTTTTTGAAATTTTCATCCAAAAAATGAACTAGATGTATTTCAATAACTTGATGTGATAACTGACATCATCAAAAGTCCTGGAAAAATAAAATCTATATAACTAACTCATTCTATTATCTGTATTTTTTCTCATATAAATTTTCAAAATATAAGTAAATACAAAACTATTGTAATCACTGGTGGTAGTAATGTTTGTTTCCATATTCTCATGAATCTAGAAACCTCTTTATTTACTAATGTTATTAAATCTGTCATGAATTTTTTATGAAATGTTATAAAATTAATAATGTTTGTACTATTGTTCTAATCCCTCCCCCTTCGGGTACTCCCTTTGGAAAAGGGAGAAATTTATAAAAATAAATATTATTTAATAATTTTAGAATTATCCCCTTTCTCCCTTGGGGGGAAAGGGTTAGGGATTGGGGGATTACCTTGTCATATCTATAAACAATTTTTCTAATCTATTTACTTTGTTTCTGAAACTTGTTACATTGATTTGAGAATTATTTAATGCAACGAATAAATCATTTAAACTGTATTTTTTAGAAATAGTTACTTCTAATTCATTTTTATTCAATATTATTGCGTGAAATTTTTCTAATAATTCTTGGTTTATTTCAGTTATATCATCTAGAGTATTTAGTACAATTATTTCTTCATCCAATTTAGTAAGTAATTGTTTTACAGATGTATTTTCTATTATTTGTCATTTATTTATTATAGCTACATTTTTGCACAAAGCTTCTACTTCTTCTAAATAATGAGTAGTTAATAAAATTGTCGTTCAATTTGCATTTAATTCTTTTATAAATTCCCACATAGATTGTCTAAGCTCTACATCAACTCAAGCAGTTGGCTCATCTAATACCAATATTTTTGGCTCATGAATAAGTGCTCTAGCTATCATAAGTCTTCTTTTCATTCATCCACTTAGTTCTCTAGCTTTTGCATTTGCTTTTTCTGCTAGTCAAAGCTTTTCCAAATAATAATCAACTCTCTGACTTGCTACATCTTTTGCTATACCATAATACCCTGCTTGAGTCATACAAATATCTCTAACTTTTGCAAAAATATCAAAATTGAACTCTTGAGGTACAACTCAAATATAGCTTCTAGCCAAGCCAAAATCGCTATCAATATCTACTCCATTTATCTCTACTTTTCAGCTATTTTTATTTACTAGATTTGTCATTATAGAAATCATAGTAGTTTTACCTGCTCAGTTATGTCATAACAATGCGAAAAAATCTCACTCTTCTATTTCCAAATCTACTTCTTTCAAAACTTGGTTTGTCTGGTAATTTTTCACTAATTTCTCTATTTTTATTGCTTTCATAATTTTAATATTATTTTATTTTGTAAATATAGTCATCAGTAATACAACTCAATCAAGGCAACAGACCACCCCCTAGCCCCCTCCTTAGTAAGGAGGGCGGATAAATAGGAATAACTTATTTAATACTTTTTCAATATCTTTTACAATTTCATCATTAGTAAATCTTATAATTTTAATTCAGCAAGCATTTAAATATTCTGTTCTTAAGTCATCGTATTCTTGTCTATCAATATGTACATTTCAATCTATTTCTATTGCAATTTTATATTTAGTACAATAAAAATCAACTATATATCTATCTATTGAATGTTGTCTTCTAAATTTTAATCAATGAAACTTTGATCACTTTAAATAATTCCATAAAATTTTTTCTGTATCTGTACTATTATTCCTTAATTCTTTTCTAGTTACACTTAATCTAATTTTATTATTTAATAATGTCATATTAATATATTTATAGTCTATTTCCCCCTCCTTAGTAAGGAGGGGGATGCCTGTAAGGCAGGGGGTGGTCTGTTGCCTTGATAGAAATTATGGGGTGGTCTATTATAAGACGGGTGGTCTGTTGCCTTGATAGGCGTTATGAGGAAGTTTGTTAATTCTAATCAAAACTTTTACTACAAACATAAGCACTACTCCATGCCCATTGTAAATTGAAACCTCATGTTTTCCCTGTAATATCTACTACTTCTCATATAAAATACAATCATGGATATTTTTTTGACTGCATATTTTTATCGAGTTCATTCATATCTATTCAACCTCAAGTTGCTTTTGCTTCTTTCCAACTTCTCCAATTTTGTAATTCTAATATTATCTCAATATTTTGTTCTGATAATTCAAAAAATTTAACTAGTCTCTTTGGAGTTTTTTCTATATCAAATACCAATTTCAAACTCAGATTATCAAGTATATATTTCTCAAATAATTCTTCTTCTAATCACAATTTATTCAAATATTCTCATATAGAATTACTCAAATTATGAACTATAGGTCAACTGATTCAAAAATGAGTAAAAAGCATAGGTCAAACTTCCCTATATATTGTATTTTTACTATTTTTATCCAATAGACTCATATCCAAATCACTACTTACTCAGCTTATCTCACTCAAATCTCTTTTTGTACTCATTCCGCAAAGAGTTCTATATGGAGTAATAATATTTATTCACATTTCTCTGGCGAAATTATATCATTCTCAAGTCGTTCATACTTGAAAAAAACTCTTTCATCCAGTTGAAACTATTACATTTTTTGTATGATATTTTTCTCAATTTTCGACTACAATTTCAAAAATCCCCCTCTCAGTCTCCCCTCAAGGGAGAGAAGCAGCTACATTTTGTTCTACTCCTTTCTCCCCTGAGGGGAAAGGTAGGGATAGGGGGATTATTTTTTTCACATCTTGTTTAACTCTCAAATCACAATTATTTTTTTTAAGTTCTCTTAATAATACAGCTAATAATTCTTTGCTATCTCCACTTTCTAATATCAATCTACCTCTATCTTCTTCTACTATATTCACTCATACACTAGCAAAAAAACTCATTATATCCCATTGATTATATTTTTTGAACACGCTTAAAAGTGATTTTTTATTCTGTGTGAAATAATCTCTTTCTGGCTCAATATTCATATTTGAAACATTTGCTCTTTCACCTCACGACAATAAAACCTTTATTCAAGGTTTGTCATTTTTTTCTAGAATTAGTTTATTTAAATTTTTAGGAGTGTTTATTCAAGCAAAAAGTCATGCTGCTCATGCTCAAATTATAATTATATCGTATATCATATTTGTATAAAAAAGTTTTTGAAAGTATACAAAAAATAAGCTCTAACGCAAATTAGAGTTTATTTATTTATGTTGATTTTGGGTACATCATATCAAATCAAAACTTTATATTTCAATTCAATTCTTGGTATCAGATTTTAGCATAAGCTATTTTCCATGCTTCATAAAATTCATATTGTGTAGTGTATATATCAGCAAGTGGTAATTTATTTAAATGATTTTTTGAATCATTTATTATTAATTCCCTATATTCAGGTTTTTTATCTACTAATAGATTAGTTTCAGAGTTATTATGAATATCTAATACATGTGGAACAATAGTCAATAAACTATCTATATCAAATAATTTAACTGCGTTTTTTCTTCTATTTAATTCAGAATATGCTGTTAATTCTTGCTTTGATAATATCCTATTTATATTATATGGAAATCATGATGTTACTTTTTTTTCGAAATCATTTTTATCACCATCTATTAAATATCTGATTTTTGGATATTTTGATTTATTATCTCTTATTTCAGTTAGAAATCTAACATAATCTTGAAAAGGACTCAAAAATTGCTTATTTCAAGCAAATATTTCATGTACACAATACATAAATCAATCCACTTTGTCTAAATATGACACAAGTTGTCATTCCATTGAATTTTTATTTAATGAATCTAGATATTTAGATTTTAAGTCTTCTGTTGATTCAATTTTTAAATGGTCTGATTGATTTTTTGATAATATTTCTATACAGGCTATTTCTACTTCGTCTAAGATTTCTTTTGCCTTATCACTTAATGATATTTTTATAATAGTTGGGATGTCTTTAAAAGGATTTACTCATTCAGTATCATCATGAATTGAAGCTAGATTTAATGCATATTTTAAGTCTATTTTATCTCACTCTGGTCTTTCTTGATTTATAATATTAAAAAAATATGTTAATTCTTTTAGTATTTGAAAAAGTCTAAGTTGATGAGAAAAAACATTGTCATCCAATATTTTATCCAGCATAGGAAATCTCCTCAAATCCATAGTGTTTTTTACCCACACTTTGTGATCATAACTAGTATTTGTATTTCCATTTGCTGTATTTATTATCTCAAATACTTCCTCTGATACACTTGAAATATCTCATAAGCTTTTTCAGTATTCCCCCAATTCTAGTAGTAAATACTCTATATCTGTTTTCTCTAATGCTTGCATATGATTGTTATATAATATTTTTAAAAAAGTATCATAAAAGAAAAGATATATAAGTCAAGAAAATAAAAAAGAAATAATGTATATTATTTCTTTATATATATGTAATTCTCTTTATCAAATATCAAACTATCCTTTAATTCTTGTAGTTCTTTTTGTTCTTGTTCATTAAGTTCATTAAACTTAAAGTATTCTTTCATTTTTTCTAAATCTCATGCGTTCCCCATTCTTTCTAATTCAAGATTTGCTGATCTAACAACTGAATCATTAGGTACAAGATTTAATCACAATTCTTTAGTGATTACATCTGCTACTTCACCAGAAGTATTAATTATTGCTTTAATTATTTCTACTGCTGAATCCCATTTTTCATTTGAATCTACAACTGTCCATGGTGCATGTTCACTGTCTGTCAATTCAAGAATTTTTGCCTTTGCTAAAGTATAATAATTCCACTTTTTTTGTGCTTGTTGATCTATAGGAGATATTTTATATCTTTTTCTGATTCTTGCTTTTCTTAATTTCAATCTTTCTTCTTGAGTATTCTTTGCAATTGATAAATATATTTTTACATAATTAATTCATTGTTCTATAATTTGAGTTTTTTCAAACTCACTTACATTTTCCATGAACCAATTATATTCTTCATCCGTACAAAATCACATAACAGCTTCAACTCAAGCTCTGTTATACCAAGATCTATCAAAAAAAGTTATTCATCATTCTTCTCAAGGAAAATATTTAACATATTTTAAGAAATGATTGTACTCAAATTTATCTATGAATTTAGGTTTACCAAATGCTTTAATACTATATCTATCTTTTGGTAAATCTTGAGAAACTTTTAGAATGTTACTTCATTTTCAAGCTGTATCTCTACCATCCAATGTAACTATAACTTTATTTTTAGTATCTCTAGTAAATTCTTCCCATAAAGCTAATCAATCTCTATATTTATTCAACTTTTTTTCATATTTTTTTTCTGTAACCATTACTTTTAATTCTTCTAATGTATGTCAAAGTAATGCAATTAACACTTCATCAAGTAATACTTTGAATATCTTATTATCTTTTACTATTTCTAAAGCATCTTTTAAATCAATTCAAAATCTTTGTACCAAAAAATTATCTATATATTTTCTTAGTTTCTTTTTTTGTGCATCTTGATTTTCTTGATTTTCTAAGTGAGATAACTCTTTATATGTCATTCATGTAGTTTGTTTCAATATTTTATCTACATTTGGATCCGATATATGAGTATTTTTATGATTCATTCTTTTATATTATTAATAATAATTTATACAACTCTTTATATACTTATTTTTTCTTAATTGTCAATACTTTTAACATAATATTTTACAATGTCAATACAAAATATTAAAAACCTGATTCAAATCAGGTTTTTATACTATAAACTTCTAGTATTTATTTCATTTAATATTCTAGTTTTGAATTCTTCTAATCCTTCTACTGTTTGTTCTTTTGTCTTGTAATTTCTTACTGATACTGTTTTGTCATTTTCTTCTTGTTCTCCTATTACTAGTATGTAATTGTTATGCATTTTTTCAGCATTTCTAACTTTTTTATTCAATCAATCTGTAGAGAAATCAGCACTTGCTCTGATTCATGCAGATTTCAATGTATCCAAAACTGTTTGTGCATAATCATCGAATTTTGGTAATACTGGTACTATAATAACTTGTCTAGGAGCCATCCATAGTGGGAATACTCCGGCAAAATGTTCTATTAATACTCACATACCTCTTTCAAATGAACCTGAAATTGCTCTATGTATTACTACTGGTCTTTCTTTTTCATTGTTTTCATTTGTGAAACTCAAATCAAATCTAACTGGTAGGTTGAAATCACATTGAATAGTTGCTAATTGCCATTCTCTACCTATAGCATCTTTGAACATGAAATCTAGTTTTGGTCCATAAAATGCTGCTTCTCATTCTACTCTTTTATAAGGTAGCTCATTTTCTTTAGCAGCTTCTTCTAGTGCTCATTCTGCTAATTCCCAAACATCGTCACCTCATAGATATTTTGATTTATCTTCTCATCTAACTGATAGAGATACCCAATAATCATCTGTCATTCATAGTGTATTATAATACTCTTTTATGATATCTGTAATAGTTTTTACTTCATCTTTTATTTGGCTTACTCTACAGAATAAATGCCCATCATCTTGTGTAATTGCTCTTACTCTAGTAAGACCTGATAATTGTCATGATTTTTCATCTCTATAAATAGTTGCAGGTTCGAAATATCTAACTGGCATATCTCTATATGAGAATTGATTGTCAGCAAATAATTGCATATGATGAGGACAGTTCATAGGTTTCAAGAAAAATGTTTCTTTACTAGTACCACCATACACTTTGAACATATCTTCTAAATAATGCCCTGCATGTCATGAAGTCTCATACAATGCTTCTTTTGCAAGATGTGGAGTCCATACTTTTTGATATCCTCTTTGTGAATGCAATTCCCATAGATAAGTTTCTATTGATTGTCTAATAATCATTCAAGCAGGTTGCAATAGTGGTAATCAAGGCCCTACTAAATCAGAAATAGTAAACAATTTAAGTTTAGCTCAGATAATTCTATGATCTCTTTTCTTTGCTTCTTCTATCATATTTACATGCTTATCTAGTTCTTCTTTGTTATCAAAAGCATAAGCATATATTCTAGTCAATTGTTTATTATCGCTGTTACCAAGCCAATATGCTCCTGCTACTCTAACCAATTTGAAACTATTTGCATCCAATTCTTTAGTATTTTCTACATGAGGACCAGTACACATATCTATAAATTTTAGATTTTTTACTTGGTCTCAGTCTAGTTCAATTGGAAAAACCCCCTCTGTCTTACCAGACATCTCCCCCTTATCAAGGGGAGAAAAATGCATTAGAAAATTTTGTAATTCTGTTTCCTTACCTCATTTTGAAATATTTAGATAAAAACTGATTCTATCAGATAATTTTTCTTTGTTTTTGAAATCACCTGCTTCAATTTTGTCTACTAATTCATTTTTGAATCATTCTCACATTTCATTTAATATTTTTCTTGCTTCATCAAAACTGACTTCAAATTTTCTAAAATCTTGATTTTGAGTAATGATTCTTTTCATAGTTTTTTCTACTTCTTTCAAATCTTTATCTGAAAATTCAATAGTTCCAAAATCAAAATCATAATAAAACCCGTCTTCAGTATCTGGACCAGTTGCTATTTTTGCTTCAGGAAATAATTGTTTCACAGCTTGCGCCATCACGTGTGCTAGAGAATGTCTCTTTGTAGATAAAAGTATCATAGTTAATTTTTAAGTAATAAAATTATTTTTTCATAAATAAGCTCCAAGCCAATGCCTATAGAATAACCCAACAGACCACCCCCTGCCCCCTCCTTACTAAGGAGGGGGTGAATTAAGTTATAAAAGATAAAATTTTTGATATAACAGTATTTATATCATTTAATACTTCATCATTTGTAAATCTTATAACATTAATTCATCATGAATTTAAAAATTCTGTTCTTATTTCGTCATATTCCTTTCTATCTATATGTACATTTCAATCAACTTCTATCGCTAATTTGTACTTAGGACAATAAAAATCAACTATATATCTATCTATAGAATGTTGCCTTCTAAATTTTATTCAATTTAATTTGGATCATTTTAATTTATCCCATAAATAATTTTCAGAATCAGTTAAATTATTTCTCAATATTTGTCTAGTAATTTTTAAACTAGTTTTATTATTAATCCTATCCATATATTTATTATAAATTTTTCCTTATTTCCCCCTCCTTAGTAAGGAGGGGGATGCCTGAAAGGCAGGAGGTGGTCTGTTGGAGCTTGGTCGTCTATATCTTGCTCAAAAAAACTCCTATTTATTGCTAAATAAGAGTTTTTGTTATTTTTATTTCATATTTCACCAAACAAAAATCCCCTATTTGTGTATAGAAGTAGTAGTTGTAGTAGTTATGGTTACAAGTTGTGCTAGGTTCACGGTGCCTTGTTAAGAAATATTAAATTTAATATATTAGTTTTAATGATTTTGTCAAAAAATATTCATAAAACATTATAAGTTTTTGTCAAAATGTTTTATATTATTAGCTTTATTTTCTAAAAAAAATGAATAAAATTTATATCAATAATTTCTAACAATAAATTATGAACAACAAAAAATGATTTTCTATAATCGAGATAATAATAGCAATTTCTATAATTGTGTTATTGGCTGTGATATGAATAAATTCTAAAAAATGATACGATGAAAATGTATCAAATACAAAAGTAGTAGCAGATACAAAAACTATCAATAATGCTCTAGAACAATATATACAGGAGAACAAGACTCTACCAAATCCAGGATGAAATACCAACTATTTCAAAATAGATACGAGTTATGCTCATGCTTATGAAGATGCTGATACTTTTGGAGTATATGGTAGTCTGACAGAAGATACAATTCCGAAACAATACTTGGATGTAATACCTCTAGACCCTAGAACACATTCGTATTATGCTTATGGTAAAGCAAAAAATACTAATGAATTTGAAGTAGCTTCTATACAAATAATAGATGGAAATGTAGTATCAAAAGTAATATGAAACTATGCAGCAGAAAACTGACCATACAATCTAATCAGAGAATATAACTGACCAAATTTCGTATACAACTGATCAGAAACAAATTTCCCATACAATCCAGATGAGCTAATAATGATAGCAACAGATAAGGATAAAAATGTTTATAGAGAATGAGATACAATAGAAATAGCTCTAGATTGAAAAGTGACAGTTAATTGAAAAAATGTAACAACAGCAGTATCATGACTAGAATTATTTTTCTCTGATGGATCAGTTTCAGTTCTAGAACCTAATTCTAAACTAACACTTAATAAACTGAATTTCAAAGGAAAAGATAATCTAAATACACTAGTACAACTATGACTAGAAGCATGACAAATATGGACAAAAGCAACGAAACTAAATGACAACTCAGAATTCGAAGTATATACTTCTGACTCAAGTGCCGCAGTTAGATGAACAATATTCTGAGTAACTAAAGCAACAGATACAGATGTAGTAGTACTAGAATGAGAAGTAGCAATATTAGAAACAGCTACTACTGACACTCCAGATACAATTGATGCTAGTGGTAGTCTAGAAGAAACAGTAAAAGATGCAAATTGAACTCCTGTACTAGAAGATTGAGTAGAAGTAAAAACTTATAAATGAAAAAAAATAATAGAAAAAGTAAAGGTTGATAAGAAAATTAACAATCACCCTAAAAGAAAGAGATTAAACAGAGATAATACAAATAAATTAATACCATACACAACAGAAGTAGCTACTAATGATGCTATTATCTCCACAGATACAAATGCTACAAATACAGAATCTACAATATACATTTGAGGAATTAATTTTAAAATACCTAAATATAGTGTAGACCCAAAAACTAAAACAGAAGAATACAAGAAAAGAATAGAAGAATTTAATCAATCTGTAATAAAAAATCTAAATGAAATATCTCTAACTCCTGACCATACAGATTTAACTGCGGATGTTGATATATGTAAGAGTTTTAAGATATGAGATGTGTGTCAGGATAGTGAAGCAGATACATGATTAACTGCATCATGATATACATTGTATGCTTATGCACCCTATGATGTAGAAAAAAATTATAATATGTATAAAAGTTGATCTACTGATATAGTAAAAGATTTTAAACCTGAAGCATTAAATCATGCATCTTCTAATACAGGTTTAATTGATAATTGATGGTCTTGGATTAATGGTACAAATTTTTATACAAAATGAAATGATAAATGAATATTATTAGATAATGTTTGAAATACATGAGACAATGATAAGGATTATTTAAAATACTCTTGATTGAATTTATGAGATGATTTTGCTATTGAGATGAATGTAAAATTTCCTATGAATAATCCAAATTCTGATAGATACCTATTTGATTTTAACAACACATTAAAAGCATATTTTGATTATAATTATTGAAAATTATTTATTAAAAATAGTACTGCTATATTTTCTGCAATAGATTTATCAACTTATTATGATTGAATGTTTCATAATATAGTATTAAAAAATGAAAAATGAAATTACTCATTATATATAGATAAAAATAATTTATGAACTAATATTATTAATAATTATCCTATATATAATAATGGTAGTATATTATTTATTTGAAGTAAAAATGACTATTCAAAACAATTTAATGATATAATAAACTATGTAAAAATATATAAAAAACTCCCTATTGTAAATACTTGAGATAATTGATGAACTACTGATAATTATCAATCTCCAAATTAATAAAATACTAAAAAAATGAGATTTTATCTCATTTTTTTTTTATTCTCAATCTAAGTCATTAATAGATATTCTATAAGTTGTAGGATTTGTATTTGTTCAATCAGTTACTTGATAATCAATATATCATATTCACGTTCAACTTGATACAGATATACTTGCTATGTTTCATGAAATATTTGCTGATGAA
>CALREY010000009.1 GCA_943356435.1 Candidatus Altimarinota bacterium | reverse complement strand
CTATGTTTCATGAAATATTTGCTGATGAAATAATTAAAGATCAAAATTGATTTCAACTTCATACAATTTGTGCTGTAACTGGATTTCATTCTGCATCAGATAAATATGATGACAAATCTAATGTAAATGAATTAGCAAATCAAGCTGATATATTAATATTTTGTCATGTTGGTGCTGTATTTGGAACTGCATTTACTACATATGTATGAGTAATACTTGATGCATTACTTGCTGCATCTGTTGCACTATATGTAACTGTATATGTTCAAGCAGTATTAAAATCTACTGTTCATGATTGTGTTACTGTTAATGCTCAGTCTACATTATCATTTGCTGTTACTGTTGCTAGTGTCAATGGTGTACCTGATGTTGTTGTAAATGTTTGTGTTGTACTACTTAGGACTGGTGCAGTTGTATCTAATACTGGTGCTGCATTTACTACATATGTATGTGTTATAGTAGATGCATTACTTGCTGCATCTGTTGCAGTATATGTAACTGTATAAGTTCAAGCAGTATTAAAATCTACTGTTCAAGATTGTGTTACTGTTAATGCTCAGTCTACATTGTCATTTGCTGTTACTGTTGCTAGTGTCAGTGGTGTACCTGCTGTTGTTGTAAATGTTTGTGTTGTACTACTTAGAACTGGTGCTTGATGATCTGCTACTGTATTTACTACATAAGAGTGAGTAATTGTACTAGTATTTCCAGATGCATCAGTTGCAGTATAAACTACTGGGTATGTACCTGCTACATTGAAATTAACTGTTCAAGATTGTGTTACATTTACTGCTCCGTCTATATTGTCACTTGCTAAAACTGTTACCAAAGTAAGTGGTACTCATACAGTTGTAAAAAATGATTGATTAGTACTACTTAGAACTGGTGCTTGTGTATCTGTTACTTTGTCAGCTACAAATCTCTTTTCTACTGTAGTAACTTTTTTACCATACAATACATCCATAGCTTGATTTGCTCAAGTCACTGGTGTCAAATTAGCTAGAGATATTTTACTTCCGTGTTTATCAAATGTTTTAAGTCATGGAGTATATGATACTGTAGCCATTCATTGATAGTCATTTAATGTATTAGAATCTATTTTTTTTCATTCTATTCATACTACCAATCCTGGTTGTAATATATATGATACTTTTGCTGCATATGTATCTGCTCAGAATTCACCTGTATTTCTAGTAGTATAATCTGCTCCTAATTTCAATTTATCATTTCTATATTCATATCCTATTAATGCATCTGCTCATCCACCATTCATGCTAGTATAACCTGCACTTCCGTGGATACTATGATTGTCATTTATATCATAATTGAATCATAATCATCCTCAGACATTTGTTCCTCATTTGAATTCTTGAGTTGTTGTGATGAATTCTGTTCATCCTGCAACTTTATTAGATATTTCTGTTACTGATAGAGTTTTGTCTTGAGTATGAGTTGCATTTGCATATCATTTCACTGATAATCATTCTATATATTCTGATAAATCTCTGATTACTTCTACTCATGCGAAGTTTTGATTGATTGTTTTACCTTCAAATTTTTGAAACAAAGCTCCTACTGATGCTTTTACTCACCAGTCTACTCATTGGTATACACCTGTTAATAAAAATGATTTTTTTTCAGATCAAATTTTTACTGTTGCAAGTGTTCCCCATTTACCATTCATATAACCATATTCTAGTCATACTATTGAACCAAATTTTTCACTATATTGGTATCATAGATTGTATTTACTATTTCCATTCAAAATAGTTACTCCATTTACTCACAAATTCATCTTTAAATCACTTGATTTTCCTGTATTATTAGTTTTGTAAATATCTGGTAATCCATTAATTACATCATCATATTTCACAGTTGGAATGTATTTTGATTTATCAGGTGATAAATCTCTGTCACCAAGAGTTGATTTTGGCTCTGAATTTTGTGTTTTATCATGTTTTACTACTGCTAATTCGTAATCTTCGTGGTGAGTTACGGCTAATGCTTTAGCATTTTTCACTGGACTAGTCACAGTTTCTTGTGGTAATTCTAATATGTTATCTACATCATTTTTTGTAGTAGTTGCACATCATTGAGCTAGTGCAGAAGCCAAAATAATTGTAGGCAATAATGCTGAACCTTTTGAGTTTTTTGTATTTGCAGAATTTTTCATATAAAAAAAATAAATAAGTAAATAAATAAGTTATAAATATATTATAAACTAAATTTATTATAGTGTCAAATAATTGCAATTTACAAAAAAATAAAAAGATATTTTAAAAAATATCTTTTATTGTTTTAGCTTTTTTTTGGTTAATTTTATATCTATTGTTTTTACATGTTTTTTCTTTTTCTTTAATACCCTATCCAAATCTCTGAACAATCATACTATGAAGTAAAATATACTTATTCATATCAGTAATCATGCTACTCAGAATAAATGTTCTGACATAATAAGTACTATAAAGGTAAGACTTACTGGTATTTCTAAGAAACTTGATACTATTTTTGGATTTAAGTAATATGCTTCTACGAAATGTACAAATACAATTAATAAAAATACTTCTATGACTACTGCATAACCACCTACCATACTATAAGCTATCAATGCTATTGGTACACTAGATATAAATACTCATAATACTGGTATAAATCATGCTATAAATACTATTAATCAAAGAGTAAGTATATATGGAAATGAACCTCAATGTATTAATCATATAATAATCAATCATATAATAGTAAGTACAGAATTAGCAAATGCTATGAGTGCTTGAGCCTTGAATATTAATCAAAATGATAATACAATTTTTTCAAATATAATCTTGTATTCTTTGTACAAAAATTTGAAACTAGATTTTTTTATTCATAATAAATAATTTTGTAATCTATCTCTATCTATCAAGAAAACGAAACTAAGTACGATAGATATAATGATTTGCATAAATACTACTGATGCTGTCCTCAATTTAGCTAATATATTCATTATAACATCTACATCCTGACTTGTGACTATTTGGTCTATTGAACCTCATATTTCAGACTTGAAATTCTTTACTTCGACTAGTGCATTTTTTACTGATTGAATTGGTTCAGATAAAAATGGAATATTTTTCGGTAAATCAGATAATTCAACTATAAGTTTAGGTACCAAATCTGAGACTAAAAATATAATAATTCATACAAATAATACATATTCAAAAATAATTAAAAAATTTACTCATATTACTCTCTTTAAAAACATTATCATACCAGGTCTACTCAAATGATTTTCGAAAAAATAATCTAGTTTTTCTTTCAAATATTCAGCAGAATTCAAAAACAAATACCCAAAGATAAATGTAAGCAAAAATACTCACATAAATGATCTAAATAGATAAAAAAACAATATCAATAAAAAATATGCTAAAAATTTAGACATAAATTTTTTAGTGAAAAGCAGATTAATAAAGTGATTTAATTTGTTCATTTAATTTTATTAAAAGTATTATAAATATAATATAGATTTTTATTTTTTTGTAAAAAGAAAAACACTTTTTTAGTGTGTTTTATTTATTCCAATATCAATTTTAGAACATCCCTCACCCCTAACCCCTCTCCCCATGGGCGAGGGGACGCTACATATTGTTCTACTCCTTTCTCCCATGGGGGGAAAGGCTGGGGATAGGGGGATTTTTTTAGAGTGAGGAATTAATTACTTCAAATAATATGCAAATCCTATAAATCAATCTGTAATATTTAATCCTGCTTTTGTTTTTTGTTTTCATCATGACCAAAATCAGTTTTTAGTCTTGATTTCTACATGTCAATAATTTCTCCTATCCGAGTTATTAGAATATCATTTGTCATATACTAGTATAGCTCAAGCTGAAGCACTATAAGGGTCTTGTAATGCTTCTTTTGTAAAGTTGCTATTTTTATCTAATATATCAGCCCATTTATATCAATCTCTTCCTGATGTAGGTAATCATTCTACACCATAATCTATCAAAGCTTCTCATACATTTGCTCCGCAACTTGCTCAATTTCTATAAGTTGGAAATCATTTATTTTCTATAAATTCTGCCAATTTTTCAGAATTATTCTCTGTCTTTATTTCTTCAATTATCGTATTTTTTTCTTTTGATATTTCTAATTTTTCTTCTTTTTTAATATAAAAATTTTTTATTATTTCTGACTGTTTTTGGCTTAGTTTTTTTGTCATATATTAATTATATTAAGATTTATTTCATAATTATTCCCCCTCCTTAGTAAGGAGGGGGTTAGGGGGTGGTCTGCTACCTACACTTTACTACTAGCTTCAGCATAAGATATATCATTATAATATGCTACAGCTCATGTTAAATAATTTTTTGGTGTAATAGGAGTTCCTGAAGGTATTTTTCTAGCTATTGCAGGATTTTTATTATAATAATCTTGTACTTTAGCACTAGATAATCCTAATATTCCTTCTCCTGTATTATAATATGCCATTGCTATTTCTACAGGACAATTATTTCTGTTCATTATGTTAGTTAAATACTTACAAGTAGCTATCAATTGATCCGTTGGGTTGTTTCTATCTAGTCATTTACCATAAGTATGCCATGTAGAATCAATCATTTGTCATAGACCATAAGCTGTACTACCCGGAGCATTTGCCATAGGATCCCATCTACCATTTTCATGATTTATAAGAGTTGCTAATTTATCAGCTGGTATATTTGGGAATTGTTCACATACACCTATAACTATATCTTTGTATTTTTCATAACCTGCTCACATAGGCATTGATTCTTTTACATATTCTCCTAATCATTTACCATCTTTTGTTGTAATAGTCATATTTCCAGCATCAAATTCTAGATTTTGAAATTTGTCTTTTGGAATGTATTTAGAAATATAAGATTTCATATATTCGAAATCTGCTTCTGACATTCATTCTAATTTGATAGATTTTTCTGAACCTGCACTTTCTAATATATCTCTAAATTTACTAGATAATTCTGTACCTCTGATTTCATCAAATCTAGCTTTGAAAGCTTTTTTTGATTCTTCTAATTCTTCTGGAGTTACTTCTTTTTCTGAAACTATTTCTACTTTGTAGTTATCATATACTGCTAAATATTTTCATTCTGCTGAATAAAAACCAGGTCTTGGATTGAATTTTCTAGTTCATTCTACTCAGTTAATTTTTACTTTATCAAATTTTTCAATAGATAATAAATCACCTGCACCGATAAAACTATTCAAACTTTTATTTCATCAGAAGTTCACTGTAAAACTATCACCTACTTTCATAGTATCTTTTGAAACTTCTTCACTAGAATCAGAATTTAATAATAATTTTGATAAATCAAATCATTCTTGTCTAAGTGTATATATTTCACCAGCTGTAATAGTAGTTAAATCTTTTTTTTCGATTATTTCTTTTGCAGCATCTGAAGCTTTTCATTCTCATACTGATTCAGCAAATTTTTCTTTGAAATTTTTATTAGCTTTATCAAATTTATTATTCAATTTATCTGAATCTAATTCTAAATTATAAGAATAAACTTCTCTTGTAAGTCTATCTATTTCTCTATTTAACATATCAACTCTATTTTCAAAAGACATTATTTCACTTTTATCTTCACTATCTTCGATAAGTGGTTTATTTTTATCTATTCATTGACTAATAATTTCAGCACTAAGTCATTTAAAACTTATTTCTGATTTCATTTGAGTTATTTTTTTCTCTAGTTTAGATTTATTTTCTATTTTGTTATCTACAACTTGTTGTTGTTCTACTGATAAATCTTTGTACCATTTTTGTTCTTTGTAATCTGCTACTTTTGGTTTTTCTTGTTTTGATACTTCTTGAGTATTATTTCAAGCTCATTGTGATTCATTGAACGCCAAAATTAATAATTGTAAAAAATTTCTTTTCAATTGTTTTAATAAATGCATAAAAAAATTAGTAAAAATATAAATATTCCTACTAATTTTATCATATATAATTTATTTAAGCAAAATTTTTATCTCTTTTCGTTTTTCTATCAAAAACAAGAATTGCTCAATCAGGTATTTCACTCAGATTTCAAGCTGGTTTTTGTACTTTTAATCAATTTTCAGTTGGTATTGCATATCAAACAATAGGTTTATTTATATTCATCAAAGAAACTTTATTTCACTGGTTTCATCATAATAATTTGTTTCAAAGTTTTATTCATACATGACCATATCAAGTTTCTCATATAAATTCTTTAGCAGATAAACCTCATGTTGTAGGATATCCTGATTGTTTTAAACACCAATTTACAAATGCTCCACACCAAGGATTATCTCTAGAATTCAAATTTCATTGTCAAATACCACTGAAATATTTATCAGCTCATCAATCAAATTCATTTACTCATAATTGAGATAGTGCTATTTTTGTGAATTTTTCTTGATTAGCTTCAAGTTCTATTCATTCTGGTAATCAACTCTGATTTAAACTAAATTTAACATTTCAATCATTTCAAATACTATATTTTAATCATTTTCAATATCTATTTAGAGTATCAATTATATCTTCCAATTTTGATACTAATTCTCATGCATCAATATAATCATCCAAAAATCATGAATTTTTTAAATATTTAGATACGACTAATAATTTTTTTAAATCTTCTGGAGTAGAATTTTCTAAATTTTTACTTTTTCAATTTAGTATGAATAATAATTCATTTTCTTTATCTATTCATTTAGAAAATGTCTCTTTTATTGTTTGAGTAAATTTATCATCTTTATATTCAGTATTTTTTGATACAAAATCATTGTATTTTCTTTCATTTTCTAAATCAATTAACTTTAATTCTTCTTGAGATCAGATTTTATCTATAGTAATTTTTGTTTTATCATGAATTGTTAATCTTTTTGATCAAGAATAAAATTCTCAATTCAATCATAATCTAGTAAATGTTTGACCATCTGATAATACTTGTCTAACTTCTGATGGTAATATTTGTCAAAGAGTTGTTAACATATAAAACTCTTTATTTATTTTTCAGTCTCAATCTTGGTCAAAACTTATTTCTATATCTTTAACACTTCAATTAGATACATTTTCAGAATCTACATTCCCTTTTGTAACATACTGTAATCTATCATTTTCAGATAATTGTAAAAATTCTTTACTTGAAATATATTTCAATTTTTCATTATCAAATTGCATTTTATTTCAATTATTTTCAATTCATAAATTGTATTCAAATTTATCTCATATTTCAGTTAAAGTTGATTTTAATTCTATCAATTCTGATTCAGTTATTTTTTTATCATCTTTTGCTTTTTGAAATTCTTGACTATATCTTTGGAATAATTTAATAGTTGGTAATGCTTCTGGATCATCTTTTATACTTGGATCTCACGATAATCATTTATATAATATTTCAACTGTTTTTTGAGTTAATTTTTCTTTTGCTCATACAAAATCAAGTCTGTTTTGAAGTTCTTGAATTTTATCATAATTTTTTTGTTGATCTAGTGATAAATTATGATTATTGTTGTCTAGTTTTTTTTCTGTAATTATTGTATTATCTCACAATCATTGTGTTTCAACTAAACCTAAAAACATTAATTGTAAAAAATTTCTTTTTAATTGTTTTAATAAATGCATAAAAAAATTAGTAAAAATATAAATATTCCTACTAATTTTATCATATATTATTATTATGAGCAAATAAATACAGTTTTATGCTTTTTGTTCATTCAAATATAGTTGATAAACATGTTTTGCATATCTTACTTTTCTATTCCCAGGTTCTCAATTGTATTTTTGTGCTGATTTTTTTATTCTTCTTTCTTCACTACCTGAAGTATGGTCATAGATATTTGATAAATATACACTTCAAATAATCATATTTAATGTATGTAAATATTTTCAATCTGACTCATTATTTTTAATCAATTCTCCAAATTCTTGGAAAATATCCCTAGATTCTTCGCTAGATGTAGCTGGATTTTGTATTTTTTCTAGCTTAGTCCATAAATCAGAGCTAAGAGTAGATTCTAATGTTTTACCTTCTCACATATCTAGTGATTTTATTTCAGACAAGTTTAATTTTTTGAATATATCTCTATAGTTTTCTATCTTGTCAATGTCAGTATTGTTTTTACGATTTGTATCTCAAGCCATGTCTTTAAATGGCCATTTAGTTAATTGCATCATTCATTTTGAACCTGACTGAGAATACAATACTCTCTCTCAATGTTTATCTATTCTTCATACTCAAAAATCTGTTTCTTTATGAACTATAGCATTTATCATACCATTTGGTAATCATAAACTATTAGATAATTGTTCGGTAAATTTACCATATTTTTGTCTGAATTCTTTTTCTGCATTTTGTTCAGTAACTCATGATTCAAATTCATCTGCTCTTCATCATAATACAGATTCAAATTTTAATTCCTTATTTGTTTCAACATTTTGATTTTGTTTATCTACTTTTTGAACTATTTGTTCTGATTGAACTGATTGTTGTACTGGATTTTCTGTCTCATCTGCTATCTTATTAATTGCTTGTTCGTCTTCTACTGTTAAAATATTTAAATTACTTTCTGTATTTAATGATTTTCTCAAATCTGCCAAATTTTCTCTAGTTACCTGAAAAACCATCTCTTGATTAGCACGAAAAACATCCCTCAAAGCTTTTGCTTCTTGAGAGTTTAACATTTTATCTTCGAGAATTTTTTGTAATTCTGGATTCAAGTTTTGTTTCAATTTTTGGCTCAAATCTCAGAATGACTCATTATTTTGAGCTCATTCAACTGATCACATATTTATGATATTAGATAAATATATATTTGTATCAAATTATATTTTAACATAAATATTTATATAAAGCAAAAATTACACCACCTTGAAATTTAATCTAAGTAATGTTTCGTCTACTTCTACTAGTTTTACTTTTACTTTGTTTCACAATCTGTATTTTTTTCCTGTGAATAAGTCTACGTGTTCTTTGAAACTATCTATGAATTCTGAATTTTCTAGTTCTACAAATCATTCTGCTGTATCTGGAAGTGATACAAAGAATCATTTCGGTATTACTCAGCTAATTATTCAATCAAATTCTTCTCCTACTCTATTTTTATAATATTTCACTATATAATAATCTTTTATCTTGTATTCTAATTTTTCTGCTCTTCTTTCTCTATCTGATGTATGTTTTGCTACTTCATCTAGGATTGATTTGTAGTGAATTATTCTAGTTTTATCTAGTTTGTTATTTACTTTTTCTTTTATAATTCTATGAATTTGTAAATCTGGATATCTTCTAATCGGTGATGTAAAATGACTATAAAAACTCAATCATAAACCAAAATGTCAGAAATTTTCTTTACTATAAACAGCTTTTGATAATGTTCTAAGTATTGATTTTTCCAAAAATATTCTAGCTCATTCTTCTAGTTTTGATACTATATCTAGCAAGTTATCGAATTCCTTTGTATCAGCATTTTTGAATACAAATTTCACTCAAAATAAATTAAGTGTTTCTTGCAATGATGCAACATCATCTTCTTTTGGTACTTCATGTATTCTATACAAAAATGGGAACTCACTGAATTCTCTACTAACAGCCTCATTTGCACTAATCATGAATTCTTCTATAAGTTTATTTGAATCATATCTAGGATATTCTTTTATACTTATTGGATTATCATTTTCATCCAAAATAATCTTTGTTTCAGGGAATTCGAAATTTAGTACTCAAGTACTATTTCTATACTTAGTAATTTTTTCCTTCAATTCATTAGCTGCATGAAGAGCTTTTATTAATTCATCTCATATTATTCATCAAAACATCAATTCATCATTTTCACTTAGTTTTGAAGACAATATTTCATCCACCTCCCTATAAGTCAGTCTATAATTACTAATTATTTTTGATTCATATACTTTTTGAGATTTTATAATTCAATTATTTCAAATAATCATCTCGCAAGTAAGTGTTAATTTTTCAGTATTAGCATTCAAACTACATAAATCATTACTCAGTTTTTCAGGTAACATAGGGATTACTCTATCTACTAAATAAATAGATGTAGCTCTTTTATATGCTTCTATATCTAGTGGATTTTTTTCAGTCACGTATTCTGCAACATCAGCTATATGTACGAATAATTTGTAGCCTCCTATATCCATTTTTTTAATACTTATTGCATCATCCAAATCCTTAGCATCATCTCAATCAATAGTAAATGTGAATAGATCAGTTAAGTCTTCTCTATTTGAAGTAGTTGTAGATACTACTCTATCTGCAAAATGCAATACTTCATCACTAAATTTTAATCTAGCTCATCATTCTACTATAAGTCCTAAAACATCCATTTTTTTATCTCATTTTTTTCATAGTATTTCTTTTATTTCTCATTCTGGATTTTTACCTGTCCAATTTGTAACATGTACTCATACTATGTCGCCAGTTTTGGCATCCATAGACTTCTTTCCTGGGACAAAAATATCGTTTTTTATCTGAGGATTATTTGGTAATACAAATCAAAAAGTGCCACTTCTACCTAGTAAATATTCTCATACTATTAATTCTTGTTTTCTCTCTATTACTCTTGTAATTACAGCTTCTTGTTTTCAATTAAATATTTTTACAAATGCCTCTACTTTGTCTCAATCCAAAGCACCATTTTTATTTTGTGCAAATACGAAATATCATTTTTCAATTCAATCTACATCTATAAATCAAAAATCTCATTTTCATTGAGAATATATTCAAATAATAGTGTTTTCGTCTTGTTTTTTTTCTATATTATTAGCATTAAATTGTTTGTGTGAATTATTTATTGATATATCTTTTTTTACTGTTCTTTTATCTTCGAAATTAGAAAAACCAAATGAATTTTGTACTCATTTTTTTATTATTCTTACGATTTTTGCTTCTCTACTTTTTCATCATCTACCTTTTATTTCTTGTCATTCTACCATATCTCAATTTCAAGCATCAATACTATTTCTAAGTGCGACAAAAAAATCACAATTAAAGGTATTCTTATCATCAGGTACTAGAAATCAAAATTTTTCTTTTTTATCAAATCTTCAAACTATTTTATTGTTTTTCATTTATTTATGTTAATTAATATAACTTATAATTTCAATTTTCTATATCTTGATTAATTTTTGATAGTCTAATATCAATCTTAGATTCAAGTTTTTTATTCCATATTATATTTTCTCAAAATGTTTTATCTACTTTTTTTAAAACAAATATTAATACTAAAATTCAATTAATTATTTGAAATTTTCAAATAATCCTAAATGATATACTAAATAAAGAAACCTTTATTTTTACATAAGGTCTCTTTAAATAAATTAATTCTGGATTTATTTCTTTTAATCTATTAAGAAAAATTATCTTAGAATTATCTCAACTAAAAATTTTACTTAAATCTTTTTCTAATGTTTCAGTCAATAAAATTTGCATATACTAAATTTTAGATAATAATCTATCTAATTTTTTATTGTTTTCATTATTCAAAAAATCATCAGAAACTTTAAATTCTTGTACTTCAAATTTAAAATTATCTGCAATATAATTAAATATTTCTAAAACATCATCTGATTTTTTTTCCAAAACAGTTTTTCAAGTAGATTTGAATGTGTACATTTTATATTAGATTAAACATTAAATATGTATCAATTATATAAATTAATAAAAAATTTGCAAAAAATAACTTTTGTATATAATGTGGCTACACATATTAGATGTGATTTACGGGGCCGTCTTTGGCGGCTCCACCATATTTGTAAAAATATGCCTGGATGGTGGAATTGGTAGACACAGGGGACTCAAAATCCCCCGGCTTCGGTCGTGAGGGTTCGATTCCCTCTTCAGGTACCATAAAAAGTTATTAAGTGTGATTTTAAAGAAATCATAGTTAATAACTTTTTAATTGTTTTGGGAATCGAATAGGAGAAATGGAAACCTTAAAATCATTGTTTGATTGCGACGAATAGGAGCAATTAAATAATAGATTTTAAGAGTTTAGCTTTCGGATGCCCGACTTGCGGCGATTCCCTCTTCAGGTACCATAAAAAACTATTGTATGTAATTTTTGAAAAAAAATTATATGTAATAGTTTTTTATTTATTTTGATTATTACTTTATATTTTATTATTTTAAAATATTCTTATAATTTAAATATGTTATTTTTTAAAACAAATATAAATGAGTAAAAAAAATAAACTAATATTATTTTTACTAATAATACCTGGAGTATTAGCCGAAATAATTTCATCTAACACAGCTATAACAAAGTTATTAAATCCTTTTGATTTTGTATTTTTAATGATTGCATATTGAATACCTGTATTATTAATATGGAATTACAAAAATAAATATAATATAAACAAATTGTGAATATTATTACTAGGACTGGCTTATTGAATTTTCAATGAATGATTATTAGCAAAAACACTATTAGAAAATAGTCCTGTACTTTCAGAATGATTTAAAAATTTCTGAGTATTGTGATGAATAAATTTCTCTTGGTTTTTATTAATTATTCCTTGGCATGCATTTTTCTCTGTATTATTCCCTATTATATTTGCACAATACGTATTTCCTACTGAAAAAAATACAATTATTTGAAGCAAAAAAACAAATTTATTTTTATTCATTTTTTGTATTTTTATATTAGCTTTTGTTTGAAAAAATTGGCAATGAAACCTAAATATAAATCAATATATATTCTTCTACACTATGATATTTTCAGTTATTTTTATAACTAAAAAATATTTCAAAAATACTGAATTATTAACTGAATCAAAACATAGTTACAAATTATGATTTTTATCAATTTTTAATTATATAGCTATGTTTGCTTTAGCTTGAAAGATACCTTTTATACTCTATTTCATAATATTTAGTTTTACTACTTTAAAAATACTGAAACATTTTATAAAACTTCAATCCTACGAAAAATCTAGATTTTGAGTATGATCATATCTTTGATTTTGAGTATTTACTTCAATAGCGACATTATCAGCATGAAGAATTGATGTTGCAATAATGACTATAATAATTATTTCATGATTGCATTATTTTATTTTAAATAAAAAAGAACAGATTTAATTAAATCTGTTCTTTTTACTTCAACATCCATGTATATCTAGACCTTTTGTATGAATCGTATAGTTCTTGTTTATCTCTATTTATGAAATTATGCTTTGTTTTTTCTATTGAATCTATAAAAATCACTTCTGACAATTCTTTTTTATTATTCTTTTGTTGCTTTGATAATTTTTTGATTAAATTATTAGGTGGATAAGCTATTCATAGTCAGATTTTTTCTAGACTTATAGTCAATCCTTCATCAGCTTCATCATCTTTTAAGTATGATTTAGTTATTAACTCACTGCATACAAATGACTTATCAGAATGATAATTGAACAAAAAATCATATTTTTTTCAAATACTTTTCAGTGTTTGTTTTATTGCTCTATATTTCTTATCATCTGAGAAATTTGGTCTAAGCACACATAAATAATCATTGTGTTTGCATAATTCTTTGAATTCTACTACCTGCACTCATCATCACACTGATTCTATAATATAATGTTTATCTTTATTCAATCATTCTATATATTTCGAGAAATTTTCTTCTAAATATTCTCCTGTTCATATGTACATAGACATATGTTTCCAAAATCAAGGGATAGAAATATTAGTTGCTACCCGATTTGTTCTAGTTAAAATTATGTCTCCTGGTTCAGCAATTTTTAGATATTTATTTCTGTTTTCTTTTGTAATTAATCATCATTTTCTAAATTTTAATTTAATATTTGAAAACAATGTTCATACATATTTCACTATATGATATACTATTTTTAATACAAAATATTTCATATGATATAATATATTAATACTATCAAAAAATAATCTCTTTTTTATTTTTAATTCTTTTTGATTCCTTATTTCTTCCATTATCCATATCAAGTCTTTATCTATCTTGTTTTCTAGTAAAAGTACAAATTTCTTATGATAATTTAAAAAATATAAAAACTTAAATCTATAAATATATCTCGCAATACTATTATAATTGTACTTAAATCTCTCATCCAATTGCTGTCTGATGAAATCCTCATGGATTCAAAATAATTTATTGATTTTTAGCAGATTTTCATAGTACAAATTGGTTACATAATACCTGATGACAAAACTATTATAATCTCACAGAGAATTATATTTTGAGTCTTTTATTATTGCTCTCAATCATAGAAATGTATTTTTTATTGATACCCATTTCTTCTTCAATCTGATTTTTTCAGCCTTTGTATATACTATTTCTTTTTTGCTAAAAATACTGTCATTTTTAAATGATTTTAATGATATTTGGAATTCTTTTTTTATTTTTTTGATGTCTTTTTCCAGATTTTTGTAGTTCATTTTTTATGTAGATAATTATAAAAATTTAACAAAAACATTATATGATAAATAGAATATTATCAAAAATAATTTGCAATAATAAAAAAAATGATTATACCTAAATTACTTAATAGAGAATATTTAATAAGAAAAGCAAATGAATAACTTGAGAAATACATTTTTCTTCTACTTCTTTAATCTTTCAATCTTGAAGGATGCTTTTTAGTATTTAAATATTTTTATAATAATTTAGTACCAAATAAGTCTTTCAAGAAATTGAAAGATTTTTTTATTTTTAAAAATTAATAATATATATATGTGAGATAACAATAAATTGATTTGAAAATTACCAACACATCTAGAAATAAAAGATGAATTACCTTTAAGTCAAGATTGAAAAAAAGTAGTAGAAAATGCAAAAAATGAAGTAAAAAAAATAATTTGATGAAATACAAATAAGAAAGTAATTATCTTATGACCTTGTAGTGCTGATTTCAAAGAGTCACTAGAAGAATATGCAAGTTTCATTTCAGAAATGAGAGAGAAATATAATGACAAAATAGAAATAATTATGAGATTTTATACTTGAAAACCAAGAACAATATGAGGATGGAAATGATTAAGTAACTCTCGTCCTGGTGAAGATGCAAATATAGTAAGATGAATAATGGATTCTAGAGAATTAGCAATTAACTTAATAGAAAAATATAAAGTACCACTAGCAGATGAAATGCTTCATCCTCAGTTATATGGAATGTTTAGTGATATATATTCTTACTTAGCTATATGAGCTAGATCGAGTGAAAATCAATGACATAGAGAAGTAGCATCTGGTTCTAGTATTCCTTCTGGATTCAAAAATCCTCAATCATGAGATATAGATGTAATGACAAATAGTATAAAAGCATGACAAACAGCTAGTACATATACTATTATGGATAGTGTTTATGAATCTACATGAAATATGTATAGTCACTGAATACTTAGATGATGAAGAATGAATAATGAAAATTTTTCTAATTATGGTATGGATGAATTGGAACTTACTTGAAATTTTTTAATAAAAAAATGAATAACTAATCCTGCTTTCATAGTAGATACAAATCATGAAAACTCTAATAAACAATTTGAAAAACAAATAGAAATAATGATGGCAGTTTTTGATAATATAGAAAAACTTAAAAATAAATGAGTTGATATAACTCCTTATTTTAAATGATTTATGACAGAAAGTTATATATATGATTGAAGACAAGATTGGCCAAAAGATGATGATGCATCAAAAATCACAAAATGATGTAGTTTAACTGACCCTTGTATTTGACTAGAAAAAACTAGAGTATTTTTAGAAGAAATGTATAATAGAATATAAAAAAATAAAAAAATAACGAGCAAAAACTCGTTATTTTTTTAATGCAATTTATTATTAATTAAGTCATCAAAACTATCAGCAATAAATCAAATATTTTCATAATTAGGCTTCTCTCATTCTTCTACTTCATAATCCCTTACCCAATAAAGTACTTTATTTATATGAGGTCATTTTACTGCTAGGAGTATTACATCTCAACCTGGATCTTGAGCTATTGCTATTGTGTCAGATGGTATACGACCTTTATAATCAACAGTATTCATTTCAAGTAAATTTTCGTTATTCATATCATCATAATTTTCACTATTTATGTCATATATAGAAAACAATCTTCATAACTCTGAGCTTTTCCGTCCTTGTGAACAATCATTATCTATATTCCATTCTATATTAAATATTGCAGGAACAGGTCTTCATCCATTATTATTTAATAAAAAATTTCTATAATCAATTGGAAATATCACTCATAGTGCATTTTCTACATTAGAAATATCACTTTCTGTTAGTTTAGAATCAGGTTTTATAAATTGTTGCATAATAATTAATTTAAAATTTTAAGAATAATTCATTCAGGGTTTTTCCCTCATTTTTTAATTATTTTTACTTCTACTCTATCTCAAGTATTAGCTCAATTTTTTCTAGATCAAGCTATAAATATGTCTCAAGTTGTCCATTTATTTTTCTCTGGAACTGTTTTTCATTCTTCTAAATTAGTTTCTGCATTAATTGTACTTACTTTTGATGCTTTTTCTGGAATAACAAATCAGAAACTTTCTTTATCATTATATCTTCATATTACAACTTCTTCTTCTGTTTTAAAAATCTTTACTACAATCGCTTCTTTTTTACCATTAAAATCTACTATTTCAGCTTTTACTTTGTCTCAATCTTTAGCTCAATTTTTTTTCTTACCATAGACAAAAAATCATTTTTCATTTCATTCTACATCAATAAAACCAAAATTACCTTCTCATCCAGAGTATATTCATTCTACAAATTTAGGTTTTTTTTGTGGTTCTCTTCAAAACGCTTTTATTATTTTTGCTTCTGGCTTTTTTCATTTAGAAACTACTAATTCCCTTGCTTCTACTTTGTCTCAGTCTTGAGCTAATCAGAAATTTTCTTTCCTCACATAAAAATCACCTCCATAATAATCTCTATCTGTAGGTATAAAAAAACCAAAATTTTCACCTCATTGAAACTTTCCCACCATTAACTCATTTACATCAGATTTTTTCATTTTGATATCTTAAATATTTAATCTAGCAGATAATAACTAAAATTCTTAAATAAGCAATAAAAATAAAAACTTGCAATTATTTTTTTATATATATACTAGTTATATACTTATACCTAACTAATTAATTTATGTATCTTTGCAGTAGCTGTTGAAATGAGTCGCTTAAATGGGTTTGACAATGTACATTTTGTAAAGAGTGGAATACTCTTAAAGAGTTCAAAGAAGCCAAAACTACAAGTGGAAATATTTGATTAAATAAATGAGAAGCAAAAGAATTATCAAATATGTCAGATATTAAAAAAGATGCATCTCTAGAAAAAATAATATCTAAATCTAGTGAATTAAATAACGTACTTGGTGGCTGAATAGTACCTGGTAGTGTTGTATTATTGTCTGGAGAACCAGGTATATGAAAATCTACTCTTACGATACAATTATCTAATATGATAGATGAAAAAATAATATATATTTCTGGTGAAGAAACTCCATATCAAATATCTAGTAGAGCTGAAAGACTGGGGATAAAATGAGATAATATGCAAATATTATGAGAGAGTTGCATAGAGGATATTCTAGAAACTCTAGCCAAAAATCCATGTAAAATACTGATTATAGATTCTATTTCTGTAATGCACTCAAATAATATATCAGCAACAGCTGGAAGTATATCTCAAGTCAGATATATTACAGAATTACTAGTAGCTTATGCTAAAACTACAAATACAGCTACATTTATAATCTGACATATAAACAAAGATGGAAATCTAGCAGGACCTAAGACTCTAGAGCATATGGTAGATACAGTATTGTACTTTGAGTGAGATAAATACGATAATCTGAGAATACTTAGAGCATTCAAAAACAGATTTTGAGCTACATCTGAAATAGGTATTTTTACTATGTGAGAATCAGGATTATCAGATCTGAAAAATCCATGACTAGAATTCATCAATTCTTCAAATCCTACTATTGGTTCAAGTCTATCAATAACTATGGAATGAACTAGACCAATAATAATAGAAACAGAAAGTCTAACTACATATACCAAATTTGGTTATCCAAAGAGATCTGCCAGATGAATAAATAGTTCAAAGCTAGATTTGATAGTAGCAGTTTTGGGTAAATATACCAATGTGAAACTAGAAAGCCATGATGTTTATACAAATATAGCTAGATGATTAAAAATAGAAGAACCATGAATAGATTTGAGTCTAGCTGCATCTATAATATCTAGTAAATTGGACAGAGCATTGCCTAAAGATACAATATATTTATGAGAAATATCTTTAACAGGAAATGTAAAGAAACCAATTCATCTAGATAAAAGAATAAAAGAAGCAGAAAAAATGTGATTTAAATACATTCTAGCACCTATAAGTGATTTCAAATCAACTAAATCTACTATAATTCAAATAAATACAGTAAATGATCTAGCAAAAAAACTAAGTGAAAAATAATTTTTCACTTAGTTTTTTTATTGTTTTAAATATCTTTTTACTGCCTCAAATACTATTTTTGACCATGCTTCTACATCGTATTCTCATGAAGATATCATAGATTCAAGTTCTGAAATACTTACAAACTCTCAGTTATCCAATTCTCAATCTAATAATTCTATATTAGAATTATGAACTCTTACAATATATGCTATTCATATATGTACTTTTGATACTTCATCTGTTTCATTATTTATATATCATATTGCTTCTACTGATTTCACATCTTCTGGTTTTACATTTAGTTCTTCTTCTATTTCCCTAACAAGTGAATCACTTATAGGGTTTGTTAAATCCTTATCTTCTTTTTCAATATGTCATCCTACTCAAATTGCGATTTTATTGTGCAATCTTGATTCTCATGCATTACTTCATGCTCATCATCTCTTGTATACAAATACTTCATCTTTATCATTTATTACTATTCAATATCAAATTGGTTGTTTATATTCGAAATTCACTTCTGCTAATCATCTAACCATATATTCATAGTTTTCTAAAATATGTTTTTCGAAATCAAAAGTCAAACCATCATAAAATTTACTTTCTTTTTCTGATTCTCAAAATATGAATTTATTATGTATAACCATTATTTCTCTTTGCATTTTGTCTTTTACTACTTGGTTCATTTATTATTAATTATATATTAATTCAATCCATATAAATTGTAGCCTCTTTCTCTTCGTATGAAGGGAAAGAATTCAAGATAGGGATATTAATATAATTTTAAGTATAAAAAATAAATTGGCAAATCTATTTTTTAGATTAAAATATAAGTATGAAAAAAATAATATTTATAACATTATCTCTATTATTTATTTGATGAATCATATTTATCAAATTTTTTATGATGAATAATAATATAGATATAGAAAAAATAAAAGAATCAATAGTAGTAATAGTACCACAAATTGAACTAAATAGTTGTGGGTACAATACAAATTGAATAATAGAGGATTTCAAGGAATCAGGAGTATGAGCATGATTTTTTATTGATACTAATTGAACAATTCAAACAGTAAATCACTTGGTGGAAGATGATAATATAAAATACAAAGTTATATATAAAAATAATGAATATGATGCTAAAATAATATCAAGAAATAAAGAAAAAGACTTAGCTACTATAAAAATAATTACAAATGAAAGAGTTCTATTCCCCCGCCTTATTAAGGAGGGGGCTAGGGGGTGGTCTAATGAAATTTACAGTTTCTGAGTAAATATGAATGATTTATCTATTACTTATAATACTTGAACCATCATAAATAAAAAAAGTAAGATAGACAATATGTCTAACCTACTTGAAATATCTAATAATATAAAACAATGATTTTCATGATGACCAATTATTGACTCAAAATGAAATCTAATATGAATAAATTATGCTATTTCTAACTGAAAAAAATACTGAATAAATATTGATTAATATTATTTTGCATTTTTTAATATATTATCTAATTCTTTGTTATTAAAAATAGAAAAATTAAAATTTGGTTTTATTTCTAGAATAGCATTTACATGTAATAAAATATTTTTTACATCATATGCTCAACTAATGAATGGACTATCTAATAATTGTTCTATTTTTTGTGTTGATCTCAACTCAATTAATTCTTCATATATTTTTTTGAAATGCACTTTTAATCTAGGAGATAAATGTCTATATCAGATTATGAATTGTCATAATTCTATACAATTATGAATAGGTGTATTTTTCTCTATTTTATCATCTATTATATATACTTTTTGCATCAATTCATCCAATTCTTCTTTTTCAGCTTTTGTATAATCAGAGATTTCTTCTTTATCATCAGCAAAACTATGAGCAAGAATTTCTTCCTCTTGTTCTTCTACTTTATCTGCTAATATTCTTTCAACAGATTTGATTACAGATTCTTTAGTTTCTACTGGTCAGATTATTTTTTCTACCTTGAAAACTGTAGGTTTATTATTTATTATTTGTCCATCTAATGTTCTAGTAATAAAATTTTTCATAATTTGTTTTTATTTTTGTAATATATTTATTTATACAACTCTTAGTATTTCTTCTATTGTTGTAAATCATTTAATAGCTTTTAATATTCAATCTTCTTTCATAGTAATTAAATCTCAATCTCTAGCTTTTCTCATTATTTCTTCTGCTGATTTTCATTCTCTGATTAATATTCTCAAATCTTCATTTAAAGATATTATTTCATAGATTCATATTCTTCACATATATCCGCTGTTGTTACATTTATCACATCATGCTCATTCATATAATTTTATATTACTTGATGGAATACTACTCATTCAAATTTCTTTCATCATATTTTCTATAATACTTATCTCTAATTGTGTTCTTTCTTTTTCTCTTTTACAATGTGGACATATTTTTCTTACTAATCTTTGAGCAACTATAGTATCTAGAGCTGATGCTAATATATATGGTTTCAATCACATATTAACTATACGGTCTAAAGTATCTGCTGCTGACTTAGTATGCAATGTAGACAAAACTAGATGTCATGTAAGACTTGCATTAGTCGCTGTTTCTAGTGTCTCACTATCTCTTATTTCTCATACCATTATGATATCAGGATCTTGTCTAAGCAAAGCTCTTAGACCATTTTTGAATGTAAATCAATTTTTTTCATTTACTTCTGATTGGACTATTCACTCTAATTTGTATTCTATTGGATCTTCTAGTGTGATTACCTTTTTTTCTCTTGAGTTTAATTTTGCTAATATAGTATAAAGTGTAGTAGTTTTACCTGATCAAGTTGGTCAAGTAACTAATATCATTCAAGTATTTTTTGTAATTGCTTTTTCTATCATTCTCTTTGTTGTCCAGAAAAATCATAATTTATCGAAATCAACTACAGAATTAGTATTATCTAGTATTCTACATACTACATTTTCATTTGATCATACTGGTAAAGTTGAAACTCTGACATCTATATCTCTGTCTTCAATAACAAGTGAATATTTTCAATCCTGTGGAACATTAGTAATATTTAATTTTAATGATGATGCGTATTTAAGTCTTTCAAGTACTGGTTTGTATTCTTTTAATGTTAATCTAAAAATATCTACTAAAACTCAATCAATTCTGAATCTAACTACAACATAATCTTCAAATGTTTCATAATGCACGTCAGAACTTCACAAAACTAATGCTCAAACTGTAATATCGTTTAAAGCATCATCTGTTTTTTGATCAATTAAAGACTTTTTAAATTTATCTTCAATTTTCTTGAATCTTTCTGAATAATATCACTTTTTTTCTTCTTGATTTAAAAGCTCTTTTTTCAGTAATTCTCATATATTTTGTTTTTTTGGAACAACCATAACTTGTAATTTAAAACTTATAACTTATAATTAGATAAATTTTATCACATTTTTAGATTTCATGCAAAAAAACAGCATAAAAGCATCTATTCTTATTTGGGCTATATTCATAAGTCTAATTATTTCTGTGTCTTTTATTCAAATGAGTACTAAAATAAACAAAAATTTGAAAAATAATGAAGCAATTTTAAATAATTTAAGTAGTAAAAATGAAATAATAAATAAGATAAATGGAGCTATTATTAATAATGATTTCCAAAGTAAGATATTAGGAAATGCTGATGTATTAGCTTTTGATTATTCTAATGATATTACTTTTTCTATTTGAGAAAAGGAATCACATATTTCAAAAATAAATACATGAAGTATCATCAGAATAGAAATTTTAGAATGATGACCAATAGTATATAAAAATAACTCTGCATCTTGAATAGTAACTAATACTAAAAATTTTGCTGTTACTCCTTGAGATTTATTAATAAATAATTTATGATGATATACAAAAATAAATTTACAATCAAATAAAACAACAAACAATTTATCTCAATATATGAATTATAAAATAACTAGAAAAATTTGAAACAAAGAAATAGAAATCACTAATTGAAAAATTAAAAACTTTTAATTTTTCAATTTTATATATAATGGTATAAATCAATTAATTTTAATAAAAATTATAATGAAAAAAATATTTTCAATCATCTCTATATTAATAATACTCTTTATTAATTTTTGAAATAAATCATATGCAGTAAATGATAAAAGCTCTCCATATTCGCTAAAAGCAGACTTTTGACTATATAAAGAAAGAGTAAAAAATATATGTGACCAATACAAAACAAAAAAAGAATTATTAAAAATAGAAGATACCTATGAAGAATTTAGTGAATCTTATGATTTGGATGAAATAATAGAAAAACATGTTACTGATATGAATGATATATATAAATGTGCTCTTATATGAGTACAAAAAAAATCATTATTATTAATAAAAAATGATTTAACAAAAAAAAATCCTGTATTATTAGAAACTATTTGAAAAAAAATAGATAGTAAAATATCAAAATTGGAAGTGACTTCTAAATCTATGAAATGTAATAATTCTGATGATAAATCTTCAATAATTAAGTTAAAT
Organism: Candidatus Altimarinota bacterium; assembly: GCA_943356435.1. GTDB lineage: Bacteria > Patescibacteriota > Gracilibacteria > BD1-5 > UBA6164 > UBA6164. The sequence continues at coordinate 34,559 of CALREY010000009.1, read as the reverse complement.
GTGTTACAACAATCTACTTATGAAACATGTAAATATATAGCATATCTAGAATATTTAAGAAGATATAATGATCAAATCTCTGCATTAACAAAAAATAAAAATTCATCATATACAAATAATGAATTATTAACACAATATGATGATAATATAAATAAAATAGATGAAGAAATAGAACATACTTATAAAGTATTTCCAATGGCATTTCATGCTCTATCTGAATATGAAAACAATATATCTATTCACTTTTTGTTAGAACTAATTAAAGATGATTATCTAATACTTAGAGAAAAATTAAATGATGTTCTAAATCCTATAAATCAAGTAGTTTACAAAATAAGTAATGCTATGAGAAAATAAAAAATCTTGTTATTTCTAACAAGATTTTTTTAGTCTACATATATATATCATTGAATTGATCTATCATTTATAGATACTTTACGATAAGTTACTTCGTTAAGTCTTCTATAGTTCATATCACTTACTATTATTTCTCCTCATGATACTCATGTAACTATTCATACATGACCATATCTAGGATTATATCATCTACCATTAAATGAAACTATTGCTCATACAGAAGGTGAACTTCAAGTAGCTTTTCAAGCTGCTCTAGCATTAGCCATCCATTGATTTGCATTACCTCTCCATGTAACTTTTTTATATTGTGCTACATACCAAGTACAGTTTCACCAAGCAAATCAACTACTTCATCCTCATCTTCTAACTAGACTATAATTTGAAGAATTAGATCATCACTTAGCATTTGATTTAGCTCAATTTTTAGCAATTGCTTTTCAATTATTTTTTGGTGCTACATAAGCTGGTTTAGGAGGTGGTGGTGCTATCTTTATAGCTCATGGAATTACAATTACTTCTCAAGCAATTAATTTTCATCATTGATCAATTCCATTTTGTTCTACTATCTTTGCTTCAGCTACATTGTATTTTTTTGCTATTGCAGAGATTGTTTCTCCTGATTGGATTTGATGAATCAATCATGAAACAGGTGGTACTTTTATGATATCTCAAGGATGTAATGTATGATTTTTATCGAAATTGTTTGCCCAAAATATAGAATTTGTAGAAACATTAAATCTAACAGATAAAGAAGAAAAAGAATCTCATGTTTTTACCTCATAGTTCACAATTTCATTAGTTCATTTTACATCTCTTGCATCATCTAATATTGTATTAACTGATAAAAAAGAATCTGTTGATTCTAACATAGGACTATCTGCAGCTCCCTCTCATCAATAATATGACTCAATGATAGAAGACTCATCAATATCTCACCTATAAAAATCATAACTAGATGTATCATACATAAATGATGCTAAACTAGGATAAACAGGTATAACTAAAAGCATAAAAAACAAAACAATATTGAAATGAGTATTAGGTTTTTCTTTGAATCAATACTTCCCCACTCAAATGTTCTCTTTTATTATCCTCAAATGTCTATTTAAACGAGCTTTAACATTTACTCTTGGATTTCAGTTTTTAAACATTTATTATTTTAAAAAATAAATAATTATTTCATTTAATTAATACAATCTATTAAATCGTATCTTTAATTTACTAATTACATATATGAATAATTCTATTTAATCTCCGACTTGGAAAATCTATTATATTGATATTTAAAATAAATCAATAAAAAAATCTTATCTTGTTGTTACATTATAACAAAAAAATAAGATTTTCAAAATTTAATTATGCAACTGATAAAACTTCAAGTTTAGTTAAATGAGCTCTAAAACCAGTATTTCTAGTATATCTTTTTTTAGATTTCTTTTTAAAAACTCTTACTTTTTCTCCTTTGAATTGTTCAACAACTTTGAATTCAATTTTTGATCCAGAAACTGTTGGAGTACCTACTTTAGTAGATTTACCTTCTGCATCAGAAACTAATAATGCTTCCATAGAAAATACATCATTAACTTCTTTATCTTGTCTTTTTACATCAATTACATCTCCTGCTTTAACAGTGAATTGATTTCATCCTAATTCTATTACAGCTAACATACTAATAATAATTAATAATTAATAATTAATAATGAATAATCATTATTTTTATAGTCAATTTAATCTGCAAATCAAACTAACTTATTTTAAGTTAAAACTTAAAAAATCAAAACCCTAATAGTCCTCATTCCTTAATTTTTAACAGTTTTATAATTTTTTCAATAACTCAATAAATAACAAACAATAAGTAATTAATAATCAAAAAATTATTCATTATTCATTATTCACTATTCATTAACAAATGGCTGGGATAGTAGGATTCGGCGCACTTCGTGTCGGCCACCCGTTTTAATTGCTCCTATTCGAATCCGCCATGTTTGGATTCCGATTTAATGGCTGGGATGGTAGGATTCGAACCTACGCATAACGGAGTCAAAGTCCGTTGCCTTACCGCTTGGCGACATCCCAAAATAATTTTTTTACTTTGGAGCTTGTGTATTATATAAATATTTATAAAAAGTCAAAATTAATTTTGTATTTTTTGAAACTTTAATTAATATCTATTTAATAATATTATTTTTTAACTATTGAAAATTATGATGTGATTTATAAAATTTATGCAAAAAAGACCTACTGACACTACTATAAGAGTAGCTAGAATAGTATTTGGTCTAATATATATAATTGCATTGTATTATAACCTAATAATACAAGCATGAGCTATCGAAACTAATTTTTTCTGGGTAGAATTATGAGAAAGTAATTCACAAATCATAAAATATGCTATGATATCTCTATGAATAGTACCTATAATCATGTGAGCTACTAATATATGTTTATTAAAAAAGAAACATATGAGAATACTACAATCTGTTTTTGGTATATTACTTTTCTATATATCTAGTAAAATAGTAGAATGACCAGATCTAGATGTAGACTCACTAGTAGCATTCATGTGAATATTTCCTCTTTTCGCTTGAATAACAGGTAAATGTATCACTTCTACTTGTTTGAAGTACAAAGAAACAATAACTAAGATTAGAGTGTAAAAAAACAAAAAAGATAGTTTTTATCATAAACTATCTTTTTTGTTTTGCAATAATAAAGAAAAATATTACTATACAATTGACTTAAAATAATTATTAACTAGAAAATTATGTGTTGAATATTTGCGTATAACGGAAAAAACAATTCTATTCCTTACTTAGTAGACTGACTTAGAAACTTAGAATATAGATGATATGATAGTGCATGAATAGTTTGTGTAACTAATGATTGAGATGTATACTTGGAAAAATCAGTATGAAAAGTATCAAACTTAGCAACAAAAATAGAGAAAAATAATGAAAAACTAGATAAATATACTAGTTGAATAGCACATACTAGATGGGCAACTCATGGTAAAGTAACAGAATTAAACACACATCCTCATTATTCACATAATGAGAGATTTTATGTTGTACATAACTGAATAATTGAAAATTATATTCAATTGAAAGAAGAATTACAAAAAAAATATGATTTTTATAGTGAAACTGACACTGAAGTAGTAGCAAAACTATTTGAATCACTATTTGATTGAAATATAGTAACTACCCTAGAAAAAGTAACTAAAAAATTAGTTTGAGCTTATGCATTAGCTATCATAGATAAAGAAAATCCAAATGTAATAGTAGGAGCAAAATTATGAAGTCCAATGATAGTAGGTATATGAGAGCAGTGAGTATTCTTATCAAGTGATTTAAATGCAATAAGTAAAGTAGCTCATGAGTTCACATATTTAGAAGATCATGAAACAATAGTCATAAAAGACTGAGATTACAAAGTATTTTCTCTATGATCAGAAGTAAATAAAACTCATGAAAAAATAGATGAAAACTTCGAAACAGCCGATAAATGAAAATTTGAAACATATACTGAAAAAGAAATATTTGAAATACCAGCTGTACTTAGAAATGCTTTGAAATGAAGAATAGATTTCGAAACAAAAACAATTACAAACAATACTCTGGAAGAATTGGATAAACTAGATATTGAAAATATTGAAATAATAGCTAGTGGTTCTAGTTATTTTGCTTGAGTAGTATGAAAAAACTGGTTTGAAGAATTAGCATGAATCAGAACTGAAGTAAGAATATCTAGTGAATTTTTATACGAAACATTTATCCCAAACAAAAAAACACTATATATATTCATTTCTCAATCTGGTGAAACAGCTGATGTAAGAGAATGAGTAAAAATGGTAAAACAAAAATGATGTTTAACATTTTGAATAGTAAATGTGGTATGAAGTACTATTGCTAGAATGTGTGATATGTGATTATACACTCATTCATGAATAGAAATATGAGTAGCATCAACAAAAAATATAGTTTGACAACTTGCTACTCTCCTACTTATGTCATTAAGTATGTGATTAAGTAGAAATTTACAAGTACAAGAAGCAAAAAATATCATAGAAAAATTATGAACTTTAGATAAAAAATTGGAATGATTATTAGAACAACATAATTATATAAAAACACTTGCTAAAAAATATTCTAAATACTCAAATTTTTTCTATCTATGAAGAAACTTGGTATACTGAACAGCATGTGAATGTAGCTTAAAAATCAAAGAATTAAGTTATATACATGCAGAAGCATATTCTACATGAGAATTGAAACATGGTCCATTAGCATTAATATGACCAAATATTCCATGTGTAGTTATAAATCCTAAATGAATTTTAAGAGAAAAAACTATCTCAAATGTAGTTGAAATAAAATCTAGAAACTGAGTAGTATTATGAGTAATAACAGCTTGAGATACAGTAAAAGATATATATGATGATATAATAGAAATACCTAAATCACATCCTATTTTAACTCCATTTTTACCATTAATTCCATTATGGATATTCTCAGTAGAAGTAGCAAAAGATTTAGGAAGAGACATAGATAAACCTCAAAATTTAGCTAAAAGTGTTACAGTAGAGTAAACAAAAAATATCCAGATAAATCTGGATATTTTTTTATTTTTGAAGTTTTAATATTAACTCATTTCTTAAATTATTTAAATCTTCAAATTTTTTATATTGAGATGAATATATACTAACACTTCATAATGATAACTCATATCAAACTTGATTTCTTTTAAAATAATTTATATTTTTTACTCATTCCTTAAAATATTTAGCATCTATCATATCCAAATTTCATTTATTTGTAATATTTTCATAAAATATTTCCTTTGTAATATTTATTGAATCATCATAAATATAAAAACTTGTTTTTCACAATGATTCATTTATAACCTTTACTCAATTTTCAATTATATATTTATACTCATTCTTTAATCAATTATCTAAAGAATATGAATAATTATCAATTTCAGATATATTATTAAGTAGTTCAGATTTTGATTCTTCAGATAGATCATAATTATCAAGAATTAAAGATAAAAGTCTTAAATTCGTTCATTGAGTTGAAATTCAAACTAAACTTTCTATAAGTTGCAAATCTCAATTTAACATAGTATTACTCAATTTAATCTGATTATTCAATAATAATATAGCTTCTTTTTCTTGATTATTATTTAAGTAATATAATATTTTATAACTTAAATCTCTATTAAATTTAATTAAATCTGTATATACCACTACTTCATCAGTATTATTTTTAAAATATTGTTTTTTAGATAATACATTATTTAATAAACCTATATCTTTATTTAATAATTCTTCATTTTTAAATTTATAAATATAATTTATATTTTTTTTCAAATATTCTTTTACTTCTAATATATCATTGTTATTTTCCTTATCTATTAATACTTTTTTTATTTTTTTAGTATCTATTCATTCAATATATCACTTGTAAAATTCTATGTTAAAACATTCATTTTTATATAAACAGTTAACAAATTCTAATTTTTGAGACTTTATTTCCAATTCTTCATATTTAATTTTTTTAAGATCAATAAATAAATTATCATTATCAGATATATTTATGTTTTGATATTTAGTTGTAAAAAATGAATCATCTATTTTTTTTATTTTATCATTAGGTTTATCATAGTATCAAAAACGAAAAATTAATATAAGAATTAATAATCAAATATTAAAATATATGAATCATTTTGAATTATCTTTATCAGTAACTATTTTTTGATTAATGTTATCAACTCATAAATTTATATTTTTTCTCAATAAATATAAGTTTAGAAAAAAAGGTATCATTATAAAAAAATTAATTCATATTATTATAAAAATTGAGGAATTATCAATAATTACTCATTCAAGATTAGATAAATAATATTGTGGTGATATATTATAAAAAAAAGGTGACCATAAATTTGAAACTATATAAAAAATCAATAAAAAAATGTATAGCTTTATTGCATTTAACTTATTTTTTATAACAAAATAAAATAATATAATATTTACTATATAAAAAAACAAATATTTATAATTTACAGATAAATCAAATATATTTTTAGGTATTATAAAAATATTAATCAACAAATATATGTTTAAAATATAGATTAATATTTTTTGAATAAAATCAACTTTAACTAATTTCATAATTACTATGTTATTTATTAATATAATATATATTAACATATAATAAATATTATAACAACAAAAAAAAGAAATATTTTAAGATATTTCTTTTTTTTTATTATACATAATACAATGCAACAGCAACTATTATACCTAGAATACTTCAAGCAAATGCTTCACTTGGTAAGTGTCAAAGAGATTCTTTAAACTTTTTCTCTCATATAAACTCATTTATTGCCATAGCATGTTGTCCTGCCTCGAATCTAACATTTATTGCATCATATATTATGATTACAGTAAATGCCATAGAAACAGCAAACAAATCTGAGCTTGGTCCATATTTAATTGCTACTGCAGTTGCTAGTGCTACTACAACAGAAGAATGAACAGAAGGCATTCCTCCACTTCACAATGAAGCAGAAATATCAACTTTTCAAGTTTTTATTTTAATAGAAATACCTTTCAAAATAACCGTAACTACAAATGCTACAGCAGGAACTAAAATTAAATTTTGATAATAAGAATTAAATTCCATATTTTTATAAAAAGTAGATATTATTTTATACTAAGTATTTTGTACTCAAATGAATCTGATTTTGATTTTATTTTTACCTTATCTCATTTTTTCTTTCATAATAGTGCATTTCAAACTGGACTTTCATTTGATATCATTGGAGTTTCAGCTAATATATCTGATTCTGTAGAACCAACTATTTTAAATGTTTCTATTTCTTTAGTTTCTGTATTTTGTACTTCTACTATTGATCACATAGTTACTTTTTCTGATTTATCACTTGTTTCTTTAATTATCTCTACGTTTTTTAATTGATCTTCTAAATCTGAAATTCTTAACTCTACTTGAGCTTGTTCATTTCTAGCGTCTTCATATTCTGAGTTTTCTGACAAATCTCAGAATGATATAGCTTCTTTTAATTTAGCTGCGATTTCAACTCTTTTTACACTTTTTAAATTTTCTAGTTCTTCTTGTAATTTAACTAATCATTCTTTTGTTAAAAAAATAGTATTAGACATAATTTTATAGGTTATTATATATTATTCACTTTTTAATGATTGTAATTTTTGTTTTACAGCGTCGTACTGTGTTTTTTCGATTTTTATTCAAAAAACTATTCACTTATTTGATATTACCAATCTAATAAATCTATCAGAAATATCATTGTTTAAATTTACATAAAATGATTTTTCTCAAAAATTATTTACTTCTTTTATTTTGAACGGTAAATCACTACTTAATACTGAAAAGATATCATAAACATCTTTATAAGATTTTGTTGGAAACAAATATAGAGTTAAATCTTTTGAATAATATTCATAATAATTATCAGGATACTCATCTGTAATATCGAACAAATTAGAATTTACATGTAATTTATTTATACCATAGCTAGAAAATAAATCTACCAATTCTAAATAATTTTTTCACAACGTTATTTCTGTAGTTACTTCTTTACTTCATGTTCCCTCTTCTTCATTTTCCTTAATATCAGTTTTTTTATCTATTTTTACATTTTCAGTCTTATTGGTTTTTACTACATTTGTATCAGTAATATTTTCTTGTAACAAACTATCACTAAATGATTTTTCTTGCAATTCTACTTTTGTATCATTATCCTTTAGATTTTTCAAAAATGCCCTATAATCATCAGATAAAATATAAAATCATATATTTACAATAAAAAGAACAATTAAAAATATTATAAATATTATTACTTTTCTCATAATTATTTTTTAAGAAAACTAAACTTTAATATCTGAAAATTCTATTTCAATAGGAGTATCTCTTCATAATAAATTTACATTCATTTTTACTACTCATTTTTTATCGTTTACTTCAGAGATAATTCACTCATTTCATTCAAAAGGTCATCTAATAATCAAAGCCATATCTCAAACTTTGTATTTTGTTTCAAATGTTTCAGAATGTTCTTTTATTTTTCATTTCAATTTTTCTAATTCCTCACCTGATACTGGAACGGGTATATTTCAAGCTCATAAAAATCAAGTAACATTTGGAGTATTTCTAACTATATACCAGCTTTCATTTGTAACATTCATTTGTACCAATATATATCCTGGTAATATATTTTTTTTCTTTGTTACTTTTGCTCATCATGCTCTAACTGAAACAACATCATGAGTAGGAACAAATACATCTAATATATAATTTTCTAATCAAAAACTTTCTCTTCTTTGAAAAAGTGATGATTTAACATTTTCCTCAGTTCAAGAAACTACTTGAATTACATACCATTCTGGTTTATTTAACATAAGTTATCTATTATTTAATATTAAAATACTTTTCACAAATATAACATTGCTTCAGAAAAAATCGTACTAAATACTAACAAATATAGTCAAAATAACACCAATACTATCATAACAATCACAAAAAAACTCTTAGTTTCATCTTTTGTAGGCCAAACTACGTGTTTTAACTCTCTAAAAGATGCTTTAAAAAATTGTATCATATTAAAAAAATAATTAATAAAAAAATGTTACAATGAAAAATCTTGTAACATTTGTCAATAGACATTATATAAAAATAATACTATTAGTCAAACTAAAAACTAAAATGTAAAGATTAAATTCACAGCTTTTTTGATTTTTTATCAATAGTATGTTATAATAAAAATAATATAATATAAATTAGAATAATATGATTTACTACATAATCTGAATATTGGCTATTATATATATTTGATTCATAGTATTTATCTACTTACTTAGCACAAAAATAGATAAACTAGAACAAAATATCTTAGCAATATTTAACAGAAAAAATAATCAAATACCTAGTATTTATGAAGTAACAAAAGATTATTTAATGAAACATAATGATATATTTCATGAATTAATAATTTTAAAAAAACAAGATTTTGCAGAAAACAATTTCTATTCTAAATTAGCAGAAAAAACTAACACATATAAAAGAATACATAATGAATTAAATTTTGTTTTCAAAGTATGTAATAAACATCAAAAAATAAATAAAAATCATAAATATTTGTATATAAGAGAAACTATTATAGAAATAAGTGCAGAACTATGAAACAAACTTGAATTATATAAAGTTATAACAAAAAAATTTAATAATCTAATACTATTAAAAAATATAACTATTATATGATTATTATTCCCTGTAGATAAAAAAAATTCATTATAAAAAAATACTTAATTCTCAAGAATTAAGTATTTTTTGATTTATTTTTTGTAAATATCTATATGTAATTATTTATTAAGATTTTTTAGTTTTAACAACAAATGCTCCAAATCATAAAATTACAGATAACATTAATATAATAATAGTTTCTGGTCCTGTAGCTGGTAGATTTTTTGAATCAGTTGCTATTACAGCTAAATTTTCTGATCAAGTAGCAGTTTCTGTTCATGCTAAGTTAGTTCCAGTATTAGTAGAATCTGATACTACATCAGCAGCATTCAAATCAACAGGAGCTTCATTTCCATAATTATTTATAACATCTTCTATAGTAGGATATGTAGTATCTGCAACAACAAATGCTTCAGTACTATCTATACCTGATTCAATATTATTTCCACTTGCACTTTTGATAGCAACAACAGTTACTTCATATTCTTTAGTTTTTTGAGTATCTTTATCCAATGCTAATAAAACTTTAGTTTTATCTTTTGGATTTAACATAGTATCAACAACAGTATAAGTATCTAATGGATCAGCTTTATTAACAATTTTGAATTCTCTAACAGCTCATTCAGCATCTTCTAATGCTTCAGAAAATGTTAATTCAATACCATTTAATGACAAAACACTAATAGTTTTAATCGCAAATGCTGAAGATTGTTCAGTGCTAGTAGTAGTAGCAGTTTCAGTAGTTGCATCACCAGTTGCAGCAAAAGAACTAAGTGTAGAAGCAAAGAATATTGCTAATATAGACATAGTAGTAAAAACTTTTTTCATAATTACAAGAATTTATAAAATAAATTTGTTAGTTATTTTTTTATGTATAAACTAATAACATCATATTAAATATTTTTTATTTTATATCAAATATTTTTTTAATTTTTTATTGACATTTTTATGAATTTAAAGGTAACAAAAAAAGTCACTATAGTGAATACTTCAACTAGCAAGAGAGCATTCACATTAATTGAATTATTGGTAGCAATTACTATAATTACTATATTAGCATTGTGAGCTACTAATTTGGATTTCAACAGACTTAGTAATAAGCAAAAATTAGAAATATTTACTAATAATGTAAAAACAAATTATGAATCTATTAGAAATAATGCTTTAGAATGAAAATGAATAGGTAATAACTTGGATGTACCTCAAAAATGGAAAATGGACTTTTCTAGTAGTAATAGTTGAACAATTGTTACTAGTTATTTTGATTGAACATCTTGGTCAGGTAGTACTAGTGTAGATTTCCAAAATAAGTTTTGAATAACAAGTATTAAATGTAAAGATGTTAATTGAACATTAGTTTGAACTGATTTAATTGATACAGAAACTGGAAGTATAGAATTATCTGGAATTAATACACAATTAGACTGAGATAGCACTAACTGTTGAAATGTAAAATCAAAAATTATTGAAGTTACTTTTTGGAATAAAATAAATGAATATAAAACATTAGAAATAAATACTCTGAATTGATTAGTTAAAACAAAATAATCCAGCAATTGCTGGATTATTTTTTTGAAATTTATGGAATAAAAAATTATGCAGCTTTTGCTACAGAATAATTTTCATCATTTGCTGCTTTCATAATTTCTCATGAAACTTTATTTTTTCATAAATTAATAATTCTATCAATTTTTTCCAATACTAAAGATGCTGCTTGAGATATTTCTCTATCAGTAGAATACTTTTCTTTTATTTTATTAAAATGATTTCATAATGCTCCTAATTGATCATCATTTACTAAATCAACTGGTGTTTTTATGATTTCTTGGACATTTGGTTTTCTATCATCTAAATGTCTGAATTTTTCAATTGTCATTTTTTTATTTTTATTTTTATAAATTTCAAATCCTATCACCATAATTGGTATAAAATGATTCGATGTCTTGGAATAAATCTCCTATAAGTATTCTTCTTTCTAGATTTATTTCGTTATTAATTTGTTCTAACCTAGAAGCAAAAGTATTAAAATTATTTAATAGATTTTGTTGTTTCCTCATTGGTAATAATCAAAATATTTGATTAATTTCGTACTTATCTTTTTCTGAAATATTATATATTTCAAATAGTTTTTCTAAACGAGTATTCATTTTTATAAGTATAAATAAATATTATCATAATTTATTATACTTAGCAAAAAATATTAGCAACTTTTTTTATTTTTTAACTAGACTTTTTGTTTTTTTATGTCCCTAGGACTGATAAGATTTCCTCAATAGAGGTTTCTCCTAATACAGCTTTCAAAATTCAGTCTTCTTTTATAGGTATCATACCGTCTCATACAGCTTGAATTTCTAGTTGTATTCTAGATGCATTTTGTAACATAAGTACTTCCAATTTGTCTGTCATTTCTAATACTTCATACAATCAAACTCTTCAATTGTATCATTTATGATTACATTTATCACATCATGATTCATTTGCCTTATAAAGTGTTAAGTCTACTTTATCTTTCATATATCTCCCTACTTTACCTACTATGTAATCTCTGATTTTATCGCTAGGTTTATAAGCTATTTTACAATGAATACATAGTTTTCTAGCTAATCTTTGAGATATAATCATTCTCAAACTAGAACTTATCAGTAATGGGTCAACTCACAAGTTTACAAGTCTCTGTATAGTATGAGTAGCTGAGTTGGTATGTATAGTAGAAAATACTATATGTCATGTAATTGATGCTTCTACTGCTAATTTTGCAGTTTCTTCATCTCTGATTTCTCATACCATTATGATATCAGGATCTTGTCTAAGTAAACTTCTAAGTCATTTCGCAAATGTGAAACTTATAGCAGGATTTATTTGTGTATGATTTACTCCAGGTATTCTATATTCTACTGGATCTTCTAGAGTAGAAATATTATTTTCCTTTGGGTCAAATTGACTAAGCAGTGAAAACAATGTAGTAGATTTTCAAGAACCTGTCGGTCATACAGCAAGTATCATTCAATAATTATCTTGCAAATGTTTTTTTATTCTCACCATATTGTAAGGCATTATTCCTAACTCTTTCAACTCTGGTGGTTTATCATCTTTTTTTAATAATCTGATTACGCATTTTTCTCCATAAATTGTAGGAATAATTGAGACTCTCATATCTATAGATTTTCAGCCAAACAATTTGTAAGCTATTTTACCATCTTGAGGCATTCTATGTTCATCAATTCTTAGATAAGACATAATCTTTATTCTAGCTACAATAGAATCTCTAAGAGATAAATCAATAGTCTTATAATCTACGAAATTACCATCTACTCTGAATCTAACATTTACAGACTTATCTCTAGGTTCTATATGAATATCGGAAGCTTTTGATTTCATTGAGTGTAAAAATATATCATTTACAATATTTATTACTTCACTATCTTCTGGCTTTTCTCAATATGAAACTATATTCAAATCTGAATCAATATGTGATTTATTATTTATACTACTTGAGCTTGAGCTAGCAAATAAATCCTCTACTTTAACGCTTTTAGTAGAAGAATTAGTTGTTCATCATTTTTTTAAAAAATCTGATATGCTCATTTGTTTATTATTATAAATACAATAATTAATAATATTTTAACACATTGTTTTAAAATAAACAAAAAAACTAGTATTATTTACTAGTTTTTCCTACAAATCTCATTTTTTTATCATAGCAATAGCTACATTTATATCTACCCGAGATACTTCTTTTCATTGCTCACTACATTTTTCTCTGATTTCTTTTAATCATTCATATCAATTTGAAAAATAATCTTTTAATATATTTTTTATAAATTTTACATTTTGAAAATCTATTAGTTTCATAATATAATTCAATCATAGAGTTCCAGATAAATACAAACTTACTAGATGATTTTCTATAGTTTGTTGCTTTAATCATCTTATTTCTGATATTTCAGCTACAGTTTTTCATTCTTGGAATAATCTAAAAGTCTCATTATAAGTCTCTCATTTCTCTTTTTTTTCTTTTGTTTCAGTTTTAAAAGTACTTGATTTTTTAGTTGCTTTTACACTAGATCACAATTTAATTTTGATATAATGTTGTAATTCTCTATTATCATCTTTTAACAAATAATCTCTTGTAATAGCTACTTTTCAAGCATCAGTTATTCATAGAACTGGATATTTTCAGTCAGTTTTACATAAATAATCTTGTGAGATAAGTGCTTCTATAACAGACTGAATCAAATCAGAACTCAATTCTGATAATGCTCAAAAATTCTCTCTCCTATCCAAATTCCACTCTTGTATTTTCTTATCTTTACTTCACCATAAAAACTTAGTCATCATTACTACTCATATTTTTGAATCCATTTCTTTTACTACATCTAATACTAATGCAAAAACAGATATATTTACATAGTTTTCTACTTCGCTACTAGCGAATTTTTTCTTTTCTATACAATAATCACATGAACCACAGTTTTCAGGTAAAGTAGCCAAATCCTCTTCATCACCAAAATAGTTTAATATAAATCTCTTTCTACAACTAGGATAAAAAAGTAGTTTTTTTATTTGTTCTAGCTTGAAATATGATTCTTCTTTTAATAAATCTTGATGAGCCCAATCTATAAGTAAATGATTATGTTTCCTCTTTTCTTGATAAAGAGTCAATCATCTACCTCTGAAATCATCATCCATCAAATCAGAATCTACTCATCTCTTTACTATTCAATATTTTTCTAATACTCTCAGTGCACTTCACACTTTCATATCATTATTTATTCCTGATTCTTTAGCTATTGTGAAATAAGTTTTTTGAACGGTTAATCATTTACCTGTTCATTCCTTGATATCCTTGTATAAATGATCATAAACAGTAAGTATTTCTTGTTTAGTTGGGTATGTATTTTCTATAAAAAATTCTTGTATCTTGGTATCACCAAAGGAAGCAATAACTATTCAATAACTATTTTTTCAATCTCTTCAAGCTCTTCATACTTCTTGATAATAATTTTCTATACTTCATGGTAAATTGTAATGAATTACAAATCTGATATCTTTTTTATCTATTCACATACCAAAGGCATTTGTAGCTACTATTACCTTGTATTTATCATTCATGAAATCGTTTTGTTCTCTTTCTCTATTTTCTGGATTCATCGCTCAAGTATATATTCATGCTTGTATTCAATTATTTATCAAACCATCATATACTTCTTTTACTGATTTCCTAGATGAACAATATATTATTCATACTCCTGGAGTTTTTTCTAATATCTCTGCTACTTTTTGCATTTTTTCTTCCCTTTTTGATATTTCTCTGACTATTATAGATATATTTTTTCTATCAAATCAGCTAGTAAAAATATTATGATTTATTAATCACAGTCTATCTACTATATCTTTTCTTACTTTTTTTGTTGCAGTTGCAGTCAAAGCCATTATAGGAAAAGAAGGTTTATCTCAATTTTTTAATCCATCCAAAAATCATTTTATCTTCATATAACTAGGTCTGAAATCATGTCACCATTGGCTTATACAATGCGCTTCATCAATAGCTACTAATGCAATTTTTACCCTAGAAAATACTCTGATAAATTCATCACTATTAAGTCTTTCTGGTGCTATGTACAAAAATTTTATATCTGTATCTGGTCTAGATAAATCATTTAAAATAATTTGTCTATCTAAAGTATCAATAGTACTATTTATAAGCTCTACTCTTATTCATAGACTATTTAATTTATCTACTTGGTCTTTCATAAGTGATATAAGAGGAGAAATAACCAACACTACTCAATCCAAATATACTCATGGTAATTGATAAGTCAGTGATTTACCTCATCCTGTAGGCATAAATACAATTGTATCATTTCACTCTACTACACTTTTTATAATATCTTCTTGTCTATCTCTAAATGCTTCTAATCCAAATTTATCTTTCAATATCTCTTGTAATTTATCTTTCATTATTTTTTATTCTTACTATTATTTCCTCCCCTACCAGGGGAGGTGGCTGAAAGCCGGAGGGGTATATCTCCAATATTAACCAAAATTTTTAATAAAACAAAAAAGAATATAAAATTATACTCTTTTTATATACTTTTTAGGTATCTTTTCATATTATTTAAGTGTTCTAGTCTCAAATCTTTTATATTTTTTATTCATACTTTTTCCAAAAAATATCTACATTGTATATTCTTTCAATACTTTTCTTTTAGGTGGTTTCTATTCAATGTATCAATAGTCAATCATTCTATATTCAAGAAATCTATCAATTTTTGCTTATGTTCTGCATCACTTAATTTTTTAAATCATAGTGTTTTAGATATAGTATCTAAATCATTTAATGCTAATAATGGAATAACAACTCATACTTTTGTTTTTATAAATGCATTTACTTCATTGTACCGAGTTTTTCAGATATTTTTTTCTTTAAATAATGTTTTGAATCACTTTATTCAAAATAATTTCAATGAATAATCACAATCTACTCAATGATTAGAAAGTTTTAATATCATCCTATCTTTTATAGAATTTTCATCTGATTCTTTTTCTTCACATATTCATTCTAGTCATACAAATCTAGCAAATCTTTTCAAATGATCTTCTCTGAAATCTTGCAAATATTCTACTCAAAATCATTTCAATATTTCTCTACATGAATCATCTGCTCATAATAAATCTCTAGCTCAATTTATTCATAATTCTCTTAAATCTGAATATTTTAGTATTCCATTACTTCTCAAAAATGTTTGTATATTTTTTGATTTATCTATTTTTTTGTTTTTTAATCAAATACTTTCTCAAATAGTAAACAAATCATTTTTAGTTAAGTATTTTATTTTTATTCATAATCCTTGAACATATTTCAAAAATTTAGGATTTGGTGTTATATAATTTTCTCTGAATTTTCTAACATTAATTGCATCTAAGTCTTCTAAATAATTAATTCAATCCTTATTTAATATCGATAATGATTCAGATATTATATCTTTTTCATCTAAATATGTAAATCATAGATTTTCATGCAAATTTATTAATTCTCCTAAATCTAGGTTAGTTAATCATTTAGACATTTTTCTAAAAGTATAATATTTTATATAGCTATTATCTTTAAAAGTTTTAACATACTTATTTAATCAATATACTTGTAAATCATTCAAATTATGTATTCATACACTATTAATATCACTTATCATTTCTTCTTTTAAGTCTTTGATATTTGGTTTTTTAAAACCTATTTTATCTGCAAAAGCTAGCATATTTTCTGTGCTTGCGTACGAGTTTTTTATATTTTCTTTTCAAACAACATTATTGAAAAATTTTCTAAGAGAATTATTTTGAGTCAATAAATTATTAAATTCCCTTGATTCAAAATAATAAAAATCATAATAACTTTTTAAACCTAATTTATCAAAAAATTCTTTTACTTGAGATATATTATCACGAGATAAAATATCTGTTACATTTATTTTTAGATTTTCTACTAATTCATTTACATCCACTGGCAATTTTTCTTGCTCTTTTGATATATCTTGATTTTCTAATCAATTTAATATTTCCACCATTTTTATAATTTTAAAACTTAATTAAACAAATAATAACACATAAATAAAAAAATATCTAAAAATATAGATATTTTAATTTATAACACCACTCATAACTAATTCATCTCAAATATATACTGCACATATTTGCCCAGATGCAATAGCTCTTTGTCTATCTTTAAATTCTACTCTATATCTATCATTTTCTTTAAATATAGTACAGTCTTGGTCAGCTTGTCTATATCTGATTTTACATTTTGCACTCAAAGGAAATTCATAATTTGCTCTTGATAAAAAATGAAACTCTTTTACAAATAATTTATCATCGTACAATTCTAAATCACTAGTAGTTCATACTATTATTTCATTTTTTTCTATATCTTTTTTGACTATGAAAACTGGTTCTTTTTGTCCTCATAAATCTAATCATTTTCTTTGACCAATAGTATAATAAAATACTCATTTATGTTCTCACAATACTTTTCATGAAGTATCAAGTATTTTACCTGGTTTTGGTGCTATTTTTTTCTCCAAAAAAGTTGTTAAATCCACTTTTCATACGAAACATATTCATTGACTATCTTTTCTATTTGCATTTGGTAATCATGCTTCTTGAGCAATTTGTCTAACTTGAGATTTTTCATATTCTCATATTGGAAACAATGCTTTTGATAGTTGGAATTGATTAAGTCCAGCCAAAAAATATGATTGGTCTTTATTTGCATCTACTCATTTAAGGAGGTGATATTTCTCCCCCTCAGTCCCCCTCAATTGAGGGGGAAGCGAGGCACGAGCAGGGGGAGTTTTAACTATCCTAGCATAATGTCACATAGCAATTCAGTCAAATCAGTGTGCTAATGCTTCGTCTAAAAATACTTTGAATTTCACTTCGCTATTACACATGATATCAGGGTTTGGAGTGATTCATTTTTTGTATCATTCATACATATAACCAAGTACTTTATCAGCATAGTCTTCCCTATAATCAAAAGTAAAAAAAGGAATATCCAAATAAGCAGCTACTCTTTTTGCTTCTTCTATATCATCTTTTGTAGGACAATATTCTCATTCTGGTGCTAAATAATTTATCATAAAACCTGCCGTGACATCATATCACTGCTTTTTTAATAAATATGCACTTACTGCACTATCCACTCAACCAGATAATCAAACTAAGATTTTTTTCATTTATATGTATAGATTTTTTAATTTATTTACTTGTGTATATTTTATGTTTAAATATAATAAAATCAAGTAGAATATAAAAATATAATAAAAAATTATAAATATTTCTTTTAATAATTAATTAAATAATTATGGCAACACTTAAAACACAAGAAAATGATAATATCATATCTGATTTTTTAAATACAATTACTGATGAAAAGATTAAATCAGATTGTTTAGAATTAGTTAAATTAATTGAAGAAGTTACAAAGAAACCAGCAAAAATGTGGTGAGAAAAAATGATATGATTTTGAAAATATCATTACAAATACGAAAGTGGACATGAATGAGATTGGTTTTTGACTGGATTAGCACCAAAGAAAAAAGACATTACCATTTATATAATGCCTTGATTTAAGGAGTATGATGATATATTAAATAACTTAGGTAAATATAAAAAAACTGGTTCATCATGTATGTCTATAAAAAAATTAGAAGATATAAATATTGAAGAATTAAAAAAACTTATAGATAAATCAGTTAATTATATGATAGAAAAATGGAAATAAAATCTCACTCATGAAAATCAATCCACTTATTCAAAACAAGTGTTATTATATTTAAATTGTAATTTTAATATAAAATATATAATTAATCCGAGAAAGAAAACTCTATAAAACTCATGTTATTTTGTATTCTAATATTATATACTATGGCAAAACAAGTATTTATAAATTTAGCAGTAAGTGACTTACAAAAATCTATGGATTTTTATACTTCTTTGGGTTTTTCAAATAATCCACAATTCTCAGATGATACAGCAAAATGTATGGTATGGAGTGAAAATATTTATGTAATGATATTAAATCATGATAAATTCAAATCATTTACAAAAAAAGAAATAGCAGATACAAAATCAAAAATAGCATGACTTTTTTCACTATCTATGGATAGTGTAGACGATGTAAATAAAACAATGACAAATTGACTTAATACTTGAGGTATAGAGCCAAATGAAACTAGAGATTACTGATTTATGTATCAAAGAACTATAGAAGATTTCGACTGACATTCTTGGGAGATTTTCTTCATGGATATGAGTAAGTTTCCTAATACATAAATATTTGATCTAAGAAATATTTATAATTAATTATTGATTTATTATATTTTTATTTTATAATATAGTAATTAGATATAATTAATATAAAAATGAATCAAATTGATTTAACAAATAATTCTATAACTGGCTCAAATAATAGAAAAATTGAAGCAATAAAAGAGATATTAAAAGATATTTGAAGTATAAATTTTCATAATATTCTTCAAGAATTATGTGATATAGAATTAAGTACAGAAGATAAAATAAGCATTTCAAAAATGCTAATAATAAAAATTCAAGAATTTGTAGTACATGGTCAATGGTGACAATTGGATTGAGCAAAAGAACTAATAGATTTCCTATGAATTGAAGTAATAGAATATTCTAATGAATGGATAGAAAATATAAATAAATTGTATAATAGATATAACTATTGATTTTTGATAAGTCTATCACCTTCTCTTTATAATGGTAAATTAGTTAACTGAAAAGTTTATGATAATATAAAATTTACAAGAGAAAAATTAATAGAAATTGGATCTACAGAAGAAGAATTAACAGATGAATATATAAATTCACTATGGATGCTACGTGAATTATTATTGAAAATGTACTATTACAATTTAAAAATAGATACAAAACTTAGTATAAACGACATATTAGCATTAAAATAATAATAGAAACTAAAGATTATATCAGTTGATTATATGAAAGAAAAATATAGTTAATAAATAATATAAATACTATGAAACAAATAACTTGGGATGAATTCCAAAATGTAGAATTGAGAGTTGGAACTATTATTGATGTACAAGACTTCCCTGAAGCTAGAATACCAGCATATAAAATAACTGCAGATTTTTGAGCAGATATAGGTATTAAAAAATCTAGTGCACAAATAACTGTTTTGTATACAAAAGAAGAATTATTAAATAAACAAATTCTTGGTGTAGTGAATTTTCCAGTGAAACAGATATGACCATTTTATTCAGAATTTTTAGTTACTGGTTTTGTGAATTGAAATTGAGAAGTAATATTGGCAGTACCAGATAAAAAAAGTATAAATTGAACAAAATTATGATAATAAAAAACAAATCGTATACGATTTGTTTTTTATTTGTTCAAAAATTTTACTACTTCCATCATCTCTTCTGGTATTATAGTATGAGGCATATTATCATAAATTTTTATTACAGGATTCACTCATGATTTATTTATATATACTTCTAAATCTGCTACTACACTTACAGGTATAACATCATCACTTGTACCATGTCAGATAAATACTTTTTTATTGTTATATAACTCATTATTTATATTCAGTGCTGCTGTTTCTTTTAAAAATCTACCACTTAAAGCAATAATTCAAGAAATTAATTCTGGGGATTTACCATACAAATAATATGACATATTTGATCATTGGCTAAATCATAATAAATAAATCTCTCTATCTCATAAATTGTATTGTTTTTTTACATATTCTATGAAATCAACTATGTATTGGTATCATATTTCTACTTCTGCTCAATTATAGACAGGAGTTCTTCAATTTATGTATGACATATTGTACCATGCATAACTATTTGCTCACAATTCATATAATCAATTAAGCGAAAATACATAATCATTTTCAAAATACTCTGATAAAGCAAACATATTATCAGCATTTGATCTCACTCAATGAAGCATTATTATTACTTTTGAATCTTTTGAAGCATTATTTGGTACTTGTTTAATATATTTAAAATTATTTTGCATATTTATTTTATTAATTAATATATGCATCAATTTTATTGTAAATTTAATAAAATCAATTTAATTTTAAAGAATTATAATGCATAATGAAATACTTTTTGTAACATTTTTTCTTATTTTATGAATTTTTAATCTAATAGCACTTAGATTTGGAAAAGTTTATATGTTTGTTTTAATAGCTGTATATACTGTTCTTATGAATATATTTGTAACTAAACAATATACTTTATTTTGATTAGCTATTACTTGATGAAATGCTCTATATTGAGCTACTTTTTTACTTACTGATTTGTTATCAGAACATTATTGAAAAAAAGATGCTTATAAAGCTGTATCAGTATGATTTATGAGTATGATAATATTTGTTATATCTACACAGTTTTTAATTCATTTTACTCCAAATGATTATGATTATGCACAAGAATCTATAAAAACATTATTTTGAATAACTCCTAGAATACTTTTGTGATCATTTTTAGCATATTTTGTTGCTCAAAATATAGATGTATTTTTATATGAAAAAATTAAAGAAAAAACTAAATGAAAACACTTGTATTTGAGAAATAATTTATCTACTATGATATCACAAGCTATAGATACTTTGATATTTACATTTGTATGATTGACTACTATTTGATGATTTACATGAATAATAGATAAGAGTATTTTTTGGCAAGTAGCTTTAGCAACTTATCTAGTTAAGTTATTCGTAGCATTAATAGATACACCATTTATGTATTTGAGCTTCAAAGTAAAAAAAATAGATTAACTTAATTGTTAATCTATTTTTCAAATTCTTCATAATCATCACTATCACTAACTAAATCATTTATCAGTGCAGCATTATCTTTTCCTGTTTTTTTCATTACTTTTTCTTTTTCTGCCTTGATAATATGTAGAGCTTTACGTGCTTCCGGAACAAAATGAAATTCCCTTACTTGGTCTCTTTGTTGTTCTATAACTAGATTTCAATATCAGATAATATTAGCTATTATTCATCTAGTAAACGTATCTATTTTTGTAACTTTGCTTATATCAATGAACTCTATATCATCCACAAATAAAAGCGATGCTTTAATAACAATTATTTGTCAATCACTAATAATTAACAAATCATTATAAAACTTGATATAAGATAATATCAACTTGATAAATGCGTAATTTATCAATAGAAAAATTGAAGGGAAAAAAACATAGTTTAGAACTTCTTGTCATAGTGCAAGTCTATATTTCAGACTTACATAGTAAATGATTAAAGCGAAAATAAAGAATGTAACTGACTTCAAATATTTAAAAAATAGAATTATTCAGTGCTTCCTGATTATCGTATAATCATACTTTGAAAAATAAACCATAATCAAAAAAAGTTATTATTAAAAAACTTATAACAATAAATAATACGATCAAGATAACGATTAATCTCCTTTTAATAATTTTGTAACCTTTTCATAATGATGTTAATTTTGTATCATTCATATGCTTTAGACTTAGATTTTTAAGTCTTTGGATTATAAATGCATACAATCACAGCAGAAAAAAGAAATATAATATGATAAAAAATGTAATCATAATTAAAAAATTAATGATAATTAAATAAATTATATAACTATTATTTTAAAAATCAATTCTAACTAATTTATTCTTATCTGTCTGTCAAGAAATAATTTTTATACTAGATTTTTTTACTCAAAAAATATCAGATAAATAATTTAAAAGTTCTATATTTGCTTTTCATTTTTCTGGTACACTGTTCAATCTAATTTTAATTGTTCAATCTGACATAACATCAGAAAATCAAGTAAGTCTAGAATTTGGGACTACTTTTATTTTTAAAAATCACTGATTGTTCTCTATTTTAAGATAATCTTTTAATTCCATAAAAAAAATTTTTAAATTTCAACTTTTTGTAGTATAATGATAAAAAATGAAAACAAAATATAATATCTAAAAATATAAAATGAAAATCTGACTAGACTTAAGATTTGTTTGAGAAAATATTTATTCTACTTTTGTGGTAGAATTAGTTATTGGTCTCATAGAAAAAAATAGGTGACATACATTTGTCATCTATACCAATAAAAACATAGAATGATTACAACATGATAATGTAGTAATTAAAGAAGTGTGAATAAAAAATGCTAGTTTACAAGAACAGTCTAAGTATTTAAAAATACTTAAAAATGATAACAATAATTTAATGATTTTTTTCAATCATTTCAAGCCTATTTTGTATACTCTAAATTATTTCACTCTCTTACCTTCACTAAAAGATGTATATTATAGTAATTTTACAAGCTATATAGAAAAATATAGTTTCTTGTACTTACTAGAAAAAAACTTAAATAATTCAAAGAAAATAATCTGTTTTGATAGTAATACTTCAGATGAACTAGTAGAAAAATATAATATAGTGGAATGAAAAATAAGTTTACTTGATTGATTTTTTCCTAATATTCATAGTCATGATAATATTTGAGATTTGAAATTCAATGTAAAAACTAAATACTGAATATTAAACGATTTTTTTATATATTCATGATGAGAATGAGTAGAAAAAAACTATGAAAAACTAGTATATGTATTTGATAAATTGAGAAAAGATTGACATGAAATAGATTTAGTATTTTTATGAGAAGCCATTGCTAAAAACGTAGCTTTAAGAAATATAATAATCAATCTAGAATTACAAAAAAATATTCACTTCATATGACATATAAAACAAAGTGAAAAAATACTGTTTTACAATGAATCTCAGTGAGTAATATTCCCTAGTTTTTATGAACCATTTCCTTTTAGATTAAGCGAACCTCTTCATTTCTGAACTCCAATTATTTCAAGTGAATTAAAAAATATTAGAAACATTTTTTGAGAATCAATTAATTATTTTTCTGCTATTTCAGTAAATAATATCTACGAAAAAGTTAAGAGTTTTATTGATGATAAAGAGTGAACAAAATTTCATCATAAACCTGTTTTTGAAAAAATAAAGAAAAAATATTCAAAAGAAAATTCAGTAAAACAATTAATTGAAATAATAGATTAATCCCCCCTCCTAGCCTACCCCTTTTGTAAGGGTAGGAATAACTACATAACGATGAGTGCATTAACACAAAGAAATATTGAAATATTAAAAATAATAGTAGAAGAATACTTGGAAACAGGTGAAGTTTTATGAAGTAAATTGTTATTACAAAAATACAATTTATGAGTAAGTCCAGCTACTGTTAGACTAGATATGGCAAAATTGGAATGATTAGAATTAATATATCAACCTTACAATTCAGCAGGTAGACTACCTACATCAAAATGATTAAGAGCATTTGTAAATTATTTGATGCAAAGTAGTCCTGACTATTTTTTGTATACTAAAAATTCTAGTATAGGAGAAGAAAAAATAGAACAATTATCAGACTATGTAAATAAAATCACATATGAATTAGCAAAAAATACATCTGAAATTGCATTTTTCTTAGTTCCTGAAAAAAATATAGTTAATTATTCTGGTATATGAATATTTTTAGAAGAAAATCACAAAAGATTATGAGATAGTATTTTTTCTATTATAAAAATGCTTGAAGATAGATTTAGTTTTTCTAAATTCATTAAATCATTTCCTATAAATTCTTGAATAAATTTATTCATCTGAGAAGAAAATATATTACCATTTTTAAAAGACTATACAATAATACTAAAACAAGTAAATATTAACTGAAATATGTGATATATTTGAATAATTGGAAGTCTAAAAATGAACTACAGTTTCAATATAAGTGCAGTAAAATGAATAATATAAAAAGCTTAGCAAATGCTAAGCTTTTTTAATAATAATTTTTTGGAAATATTATTAGCGATATACTAATCTATTCCTAAAAACTATATATTCGGCAATCTGATCTTCATTTTCAAAAGGCAGGTCAATATCAAAATATGTATTCATCCTACTATTACCAATCCTTTTTTTAATAACCCCTCTGAGTGATGAAGAATTAAAAACACCATGAATCAAAACTAGCATAAAAACGAATTCTCGTTTCTGCTCATCATCAAATTTTAAAAGATTTTGAAAAGCTACTTCTTTTTCAGATGGAGCTGATTTGAACCAGTAATTATCATACTGAATAACAGTCTTTCTAATTGCATCCAAAATCTTTTCAAACAGAAAATTGTAATACGAACTATCTGTATTTGTTGACATGTTATATATCCCCTTTTGTATATTGACAAGTGTTAGTATTTTATATATAATTATTATTTTGTCAATATAAAAAGCTTAGCAAATGCTAAGCTTTTTGGTGCTTGTTTTAATTAGTCTTTCTTATAAGTATTTTCCGCAAATTTCTGTTAATCTATCGATTTGTTGTACTCAAACCATAGTTTCTACTGCTTGTCAGTCTTTGAATACAATAAGTGTAGGAATAGACATTACTCTAAATTGTCCAGCTATTTCTGGAGCTTCATCTACATTTACTTTTGCAACAGTCATTTTACCTTCCATTTTACCAGAAAAATCTTCTAAAATAGGAAGCATCATTTGACAAGGACCACACCATTCAGCCCAGAAATCTACCAAAGTTACTCAAGAATTAATAGTTTTTTCAAAGTTATCTTTGTTTAACGCAACAGCCATATTTTTCTCTTAATTAATAAATAAACTACCGACCGATTATAGTAAAAAATCTTACAAAATCAATTTTAAATATCTTTATTTGTTAAAAAATCACAAAAAATGTCTTTAAAAACACTAATAGCAAGTTCTTGATTTATAAAAAATGGTGATGTAGAAACAGTAATAATTGATGCTTTTTTAGCTGCATCCTGTACTACTTTTTTCTTTAATTCATAGTCTATATAATCTAAATCCGGCTGGAAAAAATCTAAGTCTAGATTGAGGATAATCCCCCTATCCCCCTTCGGGTACTTTCCCCCCAAGGGAGAAAGAGTGTTATGGTATTCTAATAAATTAAATTCATTTCTTATCTGGACTATTTTTCATATGATTCACTCTTCTTTTGCTGGAATAATATAATCCCCTACATTTAAAACATTATTTGTGAAATAAAATACTTTTTGTAAATCATAAGAATCAGGCTTCAATAGATGTTTATCATTATCCCTAGTATCAGCATGTTCATCTATATGTATAAGTGTATTATTATCTCATATCAATCACTGTTTTCTAGCTAAATACCAAAAATAAAATGCATGATTATGATTATCAAACAGGTAAATAGGTGTAGCTTTTCCTCTCCCTTGGGGGGAGGTTAGGAGGGGGACAATTTTATAAAATTTTTTTAATCAATAATTTGTGGATAATTTATCATTGAAATCAAAATCTTCAAATGCAATTTCTGATCATAATTCAATTTTTGATAAATCATCTATTTCTATGAGATTTGGAACATATATTTGTTTATTTATTCTAGTATCATATGAAAAAGCATTGTTTCATACTGCTTCTGTTATATAAAAAGGTTTAGTATACATTTTGTTTATTTAAATTTAACTATTATTTTCTTCTTCCAATTGACTGAAATCTATTTTTCTAATAAAGAATAAATAAACAAATATAAGCATAACAAATAGAGATACTCACATTACAAAAAATCATAATTTATATGATTTTGTCATCAATAATCCTATTAAAAACATCAATATTATTTGAATTATACAAGATATTTGTCATTTAATAGACAATATTGTTGATTTATATTTTTTTCATGGTATTAGATTTATTATATTATCTGTGTAGATTTCTGATCTTCACCAAAAATATCATACTATTATAGAAAAAAATATTCATACTATGTATGGATTATCTATAAATGAAACCAGCATATAATAAAATCAAAATATAAAAGTTTCAATTAACATTAGCTTTTTAAATGCTAGTATTTTTTCTATTTTATGTGCATATTTTCATACCAAAAACCACACAAATCTAGATAATCACATCACAAATCATATATAAATAACTGGATATCATATACTTTGTAAATAAGGACTTCTGAATGATGAATCTACAACTAAAAATGCTCATACAATGGCAGAAAATACTATAACAGGAATTAATCATGAACCTTTTGACTCTTTGAGTGTAGATTTCAAAATATTTAATGTAATTTTTTCATGCTTATGAGAATGTCATCTAGCAGGAAACAATGATAAAGCTACAATTAATCAAATAATATCTATAATTAAAGCAATTTTGAAAGGAAAATCCAAACTAATAGTAGTGAAAAAAGGTAATGCAACTATGAAAAATATACTTACAAAAGACACATTTCATTTAATAGATGAAGATAATTTTTTGAAACTATTTTCTTTTTTTAATTCTATTAATGTGTCATGTAAAAATGCAGCAGTATTACCAGTAGAAAAGGCATCAGCTCATAAATTCATCAAAGATGCTCACAATACAAAGTACCAAAAATTATCTCAAACCAGATAAATAATACTAGAAGCTAATAACAAAATCTTTGAAATTATTATTGTAGTTTTATTTCATAATCTATCTCCTATTATTCATGCAGGCATTTGAAAAATAAGCGAAAAAAAATATCAAACTCAAGTATAAAATCATATTTCCTGAGCAGTTGTATTTGGCAAAGATAAATAATAAATACTCAAAATTGGTATAAAATTTCTCCTAGCAGTCAACAGAATAACAAAATGCTTCCATATATTTGCTTCTAATCATATAAATATTTTTTTAAACATGTTTCTTATAAATTATTATAAAATAATGATGATTTATTTAGCTATAAATTCTTTCATGTAATAAATACTAAAGAACTTGAATTATCATCTTCACTAACTGATTGAATATCATGAGTATTTTTATTATTCATTTTTTTTATAAAAAATTATCTAATTGACTTAAATATAATATATTTTTTAAATAATTATACAAATTTAAATATTATAAATTAACACTATATTTTTTTTGAATATATCACTTTTTTAGTATTATATATGAAAATAATAAATTAATAAAACATAATGTTAAAAAAAGATATAGATTTTTTTGCTACTACTTTGTACAATATGTATCCAAATGCAAAAACTGAACTAGAATATAATAATGATTTTCAGCTACTTATTGCTATTTTAATGTCAGCACAAACTACTGACAAACAAGTAAATAAAGTAAATGAAGTATTTTTCAAAAAACTGATAAAACCAGCAGATTGACTAGAAATGTGAGTAGAAAAAATAAAAGAATATATAAAAACTGTATCATTTTTCAATAATAAAGCTCAAAATATCTATAAAACATGTGAAATATTATCAAATCAAGATTTAGAAGAATTTGATACTCTTGATAAACTTAAATCTTTAGCTTGAGTATGAATAAAAACAGCAAAAGTTTTCCTAGCAGTAACAAAAGATGCAGCATATTTAGCAGTAGACACTCATGTACATAGAGTATTAAATAGAGTATGACTAGTGAAGACAAAATCACCAGAAGAAACAGATAAAATAGCAGAAAAAATATTTACAAAACAAAACTTGGCAGATTTACATCACTCACTTATACTATTTGGTAGATATCATTGCACAGCCACAAGAAAGCCAAAATGTAAGACATGTCCACTACTAGAAAAATGTAGTTATAAAAATAAAAATATATAATAATAAACAAAATATGAGAATATCCTGGATAGATAATCTGAGATGATTATGAATAATTTTAATAGTATTAGGACATAGTTTTTTCCCTGATTCTAGCTTATTAGTGAAATATTTATTTTCATTTCACGTAGCACTATTTTTCTTTTTGTCTTGATATTTGTACAACGATGAAAAACACAATGATATAATAGTATTTATAAAAAATAAATTAAATAGACTAGTAGTACCATTTATAGCTTTTAACCTAATTATGTTTTCTTATTATAAATTCGCTCATTTAGCTTTTGGAACTGAATACAATGTATGATTAGCTCAATTTATTAAATGATTGTTGTACTGAATATATATTCCTTCTCATCCAGATTTTGTATTAGCAAATGTACCTACTTGGTTTTTGATTAGTCTATTTATGGTAAGTATTTATTATTTTGTGATTAATAAATTTATAAAAAATAGATATTACAGAATAGCATTTCTATTCATACTTTCTATACTGATATTTATAGAATCAAAAAACATCACATTTAGATTTCCTTGGAGTATGGAAATATCAGTTATGGCAACATTATTCTATTGATTGTGACATAGTTTCAAAAGTGAAATAACAAATTTCGTATCAAAAATAAATTATTATTATTTGATATTAATACCGATATTAGTATGAATAAATCTATATTATCCTAGCTCAACGAATTTTTCTACCAATTTTTACTGAACAAATTATCTATTATTTCTACTAGATTGAATAACAGGAACATTAACATTTGTGATTATTTCTAAGCTTATCTGAGACAATAAAATACTTAGTTATTTATGAAAAAACTCTGTAATAGTTCTAGGTATGGAGTGGATAAAATTCTTGGTATTATCTATGGTGATTAGTTTTTCTTTCGGTCATTTAGTATTTGAGAAATCATACATGATTTGATTTGTACAACTTTTTTCTACATTTGTAGTACTATTTCCAATAATATTTATAATAAACAAATACATACCTTTTTTACTTGGGTTTAACAAGCTATCCCTAACCTGCCCTAAAGGATACACCCACAAGGGGATAAATCTTTCCCTTGAGCACAAGGGCAAGGGGCTACAAAAATAACAATAAAATTATGAAACATATAAATGAAAAAATAATAAAAATTTCAAAAAATATTTTGAAATGAACATATAAGATAATAAAAATTTTAATAAAAACTATTCTATTTATTATAGATAAATTATATATTCCTGTTTTGATGATAGTATTAATGCTATGATTTGCATGGTGGAGTTCTCAAACTCCTTCATTAAATAGACATTGGCAAGTAAATGAAGCTATATTACCAGAAATCACTTTTAACAGCTCTAGTGTATATATAAAAAATGTAAGAAATTTCACACATATCACAGACCATGAAGCTACTGCATGATATTATGACCAATCATATGATTTGGATAAAATAGAGACATTGTACTATATAATAGAACCATTTTCTGACTATGATTGACCTGCTCATACTATGCTTTCTTTTTGATTTAGTGACTGAAAATATGTAACGATATCAGCAGAAATCAGAAAAGAAAAATGAGAAAGTTTCGATGCAGTATTATGAATACTTAATCAATATGAAATGGTATACATAGTCTGAGATGAAAATGATTTAGTGAAACTGAGAGCAAATTATAGAAAAGATACAGTTCGTATGTACCCTATAAATGTGGAAAAAAATAAAATACAAGACTTGTTTGTAACAGCACTTCATAGAGCAGATAAACTTACAAAAGAACCTGAATTCTATAACACACTATGGAATACTTGTACTACAAGTATATTGAAACATGTGAATGCTCTTAGAAATGATAAAATCTCATGATTTGATAAGAGAATATTATTACCATCAAATAGTGATAAAATAGCATATGATTTATGATTGATAGATACGAAATTGAGTCTAGAAGAAGCAAGAGAATATTACAAAATAAATGAACTATCAGAAAAATACTGAAATGACAATGAAAATTATTCTAGAGAGATTAGAAAAGAGAGGAAGTAATTATACATTATTCTCCCCCGCCTTAATAAGGAGGGGGATGCCTGAAAGGCAGGGGGTGGTCTTTACATTCATGGGTTATAAATAATAAAAAAAATAAAATGCAATACCAATTAGATTCAGCTTATTTTCAAGTAAAAATAGTAGCAGATATGCTTTGATACATATCATGATTTTTATCAGGATATTTATTTTATAAATATTTTTTCAAAAATAACCAAGTAACTATTCCTTTCAGAAATAGTGAAGAAAAATTGTTTTATTATCTGTCATTATTTTGATGTGCAATGTGATTTTGAATACTTGTTTCCACTTTTGATTACTACATAGTTCACTGAGCAAATAACTGACTAGTATTATCTAAAACTGTTGCAGGTTCTATAGCAGGTTGAGTAATGGCATCTGAAGTATT
This sequence comes from Candidatus Altimarinota bacterium, assembly GCA_943356435.1. Taxonomy (GTDB): domain Bacteria; phylum Patescibacteriota; class Gracilibacteria; order BD1-5; family UBA6164; genus UBA6164. The sequence continues at coordinate 3,282 of CALREY010000009.1, read as the reverse complement.
TAAAAGAATATATAATATAAAATTTAATAGATGAGTGTTATTTGTACCCAGTCTAACTATATGAATATTAGTAGGTCGTATATGAGCATTTATGATATGATTAAGAGATAATACACATTGATTGCCTACTACACTTCCATGGTGATATGATTACTGAGATGGAATACTTAGACATCCTACTCAGGTATATGAAATAATTGTATTATTGTTAATTTTTATTATATTTGTTATATGAATAAATACTAAAAAAGAGTGGTGGATAAACAACTGATTTTTTATATTCACACTCATCTATTTCACTTACAGATTTTTAGTATGATTTATAATGCCCTATAGTCATTTTTGGTTTTGATTAAATAGTATTCAAGTAGTTTCTATCTGAATGATTATTTACTCAGTATATAAATTAAAAAAATATGCATATGGAAAATAAATTTGTAAAAATTTTATTAATGTTTTTATCAATAATACTTATATTGATTTGATTATTTGGTACACTTTGCTGAGGATTTTTTACTATAACATCTTTACTATCAAAACAATGATATGATTCTTTTTTTATTATATCAATTCCGTCACTAATCATATGATTACTAATAATATTTTTATGATATAAATGGTTTAAGAAAATATTAAAATGAAAAAATAATGAAAAAAAAGTTTCTGATGAAAAAGAAACTGAATTATAATTTAATACAAAAAAATATGCCAGAAAATAATACAATAAATCAAAAAATTAAATACATTGATATTTCTAAAATAGAAAATATTACTTTATTAGCAAATAACTGAGATATAATAAAAATACAAACTCCAAATTTTTATAAAATAATAATATTACTTATTAAAAATTCTTGAAAAACTGAGTTTGATGCAAATGAGTTAAGCAAAACTTATGATTTTGTTATTGAAAATTATGAATCAGAAATTGATAAAGAAACATTTGAAAAGATAAAACAGTGAGTAAATATATTTGTACAATATTGATGAAAAATCGAGATAAATTACAAAAAACTCGACCAAGTATGAAGATTACTTTATTGAGCATGAATGATAATATTAGTAATAGTTTGAATGTTTTTAGTATTTTGTTGATGAATAGCTTTAGATTTATTATTCCCGAATGCAACAAAAAATATATTTAATCCATTTTTTATAATAATAATATTTATACTTATATTAATAATTTCTAGATTTTTTAACAATAAAAAATAAATAAATAATATTAACCAAAATAAACATGAGCTCACAAGCAAGACCTTACCTGTTTTACTGAATGACATATTCCCTATGTACTACTTGTCTCAAAAATGTACCTGCAAAAATACTATTTAAAAATGATAAAGTGATTTATCAAAAAAACTGTTTAGAGCATGGTATTCATGAAGAAGTAGTTTCTACTGATATAGAGTATTTCAAACTATGTAAAGAATACTTGAAACCTGGTGATATGCCAGATAAATTTCAAACACAAATAAATCATGGTTGTCCACATGATTGTGGACTATGTCCTGATCACGAACAACACTCTTGTCTAGCGATTTTTGAGATAATAGATGAATGTAATATGACTTGTCCAGTTTGTTTTGCTAACTCAAAACCAGGACTAGGAAATGCTAAATCTATGGAACAAATAGATAAAATGCTTGAAACATTGATAGCTAGTGAATGAGAACCTGACTTGTTACAATTATCTGGATGAGAACCAACACTTCACCCACAATTAATGGAAATAATTAGGAAAATAAAAGCGAGTCCTGTAAGACATTTAATGCTGAATACAAATGGTATAAGAATAGCTGAAGATTTGGATTTCGTAAAAGAACTAGAAAAAGAAAAAAAATGATTTGAAGTATATTTACAATTTGATTCTTTGAATAGAGATACGATTAAACATTTAAGATGATGAGATTATTTAGATGTGAGATTCAAAGCACTTGAAAACTTAGAAAAAGCATGAATATCTACTACCCTAGTTTGTGTAATACAAAAAAATGTAAATGATAATGAAATCTGAGAATTGATAGACTTTGCGACTAAATATAAATGTGTTAGATGAGTGACTTTTCAACCTGTTGAATATGTAGGTAGAATAAAAGACAAAGAAATAAAAGAAAGAATTACTTTAAGTGAAATCAGAAATGAAATAATAAAAGCAAATAATCCATTTGGAGCTAATGATATGTTACCTCTTCCTTGTCATCCTGAAAATATTTGTATATGATATGGTATAAAAAAAGACTGAGTAATACAACCAGTAACAGGAATGATACCAAAAGAAGTATTATTAGAATGAGCTGGAAATACTATTACATTTGAAAGAAATGAAGAAATAAAAAAAGCATTTTATAAGCTCTATTCTCTAGATGCATGTAGTGAAAAAACTACAAAAAATCTATGAACAATGCTATGTTGTCTACCAAAGATTATTACTCAAAATCTAGATTATACAAATGTATTTAGAATTATTATCATGTCATTTATGGATAAATATGATTTTGATTTATGAAGTATAAAAAGATCATGTGTACATTTCGTAGAGCCTAATGGTAAAATATATCCATTTGAAACATTTAATATGTTTTATAGAGATAAAATAAAAGCATTTAATGGATTGAAGGATAAGTTTAAGAAATAAAAATACTGTATAAAATTATACAGTATTTTTAGTTTTTTATTACATTCAATTCTTAATTTGTTACATTAACTGTTTTTATTACAGTCTTTTTAACTAAAGCATTTACATCATTGGAATCATACAATTTAAAAGTAAATGTATAAGTTCAAGTTTTAGTAATTTTTATTTTTTTAGTAAAATTACCGTTTCAATTAATAACTCATGTACCACTTCAAATTAATTCATAACCTCAACTAGGTCATGTAATTAAGAGTTCATGTTTCCTATTTCTTAAATCAAATTTTTTTATACTAATATTTAAATCATAATACTTATAACTAGAAACTCAATTACATATAATACCAGGTCATACTACTCAAACAGGAGTTCAGCCTAATATACATAATCAAGCAATTATATTTTCAGATCATTGTTTATAAAATTTAGCTCAATCAGTTACTTCTATAGTATCAAAATAATAATCATTGTATCAAGTTCATACTGTAGTGTTTCTTGTTGTACCTCAATCTCCCTTAATCAATAAATACTCATCATTTGTTGTATTATTTTTCAAATATATTGTCCCCTCTCATGCACTTCATGGTCATGTCGATGTTATATTATTTTTTAATGTTGTTATATCTGTTACTGTGTTGTACTTAATT
>CALREY010000008.1 GCA_943356435.1 Candidatus Altimarinota bacterium | reverse complement strand
AATAACAAATAAAAAAATGGAAAATTACGAATTCCCAACAATTGCAAAAATTGATAATGAAGCACCTAGTTTTGATTTACCATTTTATAATCCAAAAACAGATGAAGAAGGTAGAATTTCTCTATGAGATTTAAGTGGAAAATGGACAGTATTATTCTTTTATCCAGCTGATTTTACTTTTGTTTGTCCTACAGAATTAAAAGATATGGCTGAACAAGAAACAAAATTTAATGATTTATGAGTAGAAGTACTAGCTGTATCTACAGATACAATTTTTTCACACAGAGCATGGGTTAAACATGAAAAATTAATGGAATGATTTCCATATAAAATGTTAGCAGATCATTCAACAGAAGTAGCTGATATTTACAATTTATTAGATGAAGAAAGTGGTATTGCTTGAAGATGAACATTTGTAATAGATCCAGATGGAATTCTAAGAACTATTGAAGTTACTTCAGGTCCATTAGGTAGAAATAGTGACGAATTAATTAGAAAAATAGAAGCATTACAATTTATGAGATCACATACTGGTCAAGCTTGTCCAGCTAAATGGGCTACATGAGCTAAAACTCTTACTCCAAATATAAAAATGGCATGAGAAGTATATGAAGCATTAAATAGTTAATATAAAAAAAGAATTCTTTAAAAGAATTCTTTTTTTATTGTTTCATTTTATTTTTTATTTCTTCAAAAGTAGATTTAAGTTTTTCTTTTATTTCAGTTAATTTTTCTGGTGCTATATCTTTTAAAGAATCTATCTCTTCCCTCTTGTCATCATAAAGTTTTTCTAATTTTTCAGATGCTTCATTTATATAAGTTTTTCATTTAACTTTTAATTCTTCTAACAATTCTAATCATTGAACTCTATATGAATCTATGATTTTAATTAATTCTTCTTTAGTATTATTAAATAGTTCCCTATTTTTTTCTGTATCTATATGTGTTTTTATATCATTAATTAAATTTTGATGAGTTTCAATGAAATTATTTAACAATACTTTAAATTCACCTTCTCATTCTGTCTTTGATTTTTCTAAATCATTTTTTAAATCTTCAGGTTTTTTATTATTATAAAGTGAAGCTATTAATCAACCTGCAATATATCATGCAGCCAATAAAAATATATTTTTTTTAGACATAATTATATTATTAAATAAATAAAATTGTAGTAAATAGATAAATAAATAAGTTTTTAACATAAATTAATGCATCAAACTTTATTATATACTTTTTTATGATATAATAATTATATATAGTTTTTAAATTCTTACAAATAATTTTAAATATGTCATATAAAAATTTCTCTGATTGATATAAAAAAGCACTAGTAAATGCTGAAAATAATATAAAGCAAATTTGATTAAAAGATTTGTGAATAGAAGATATATTTCTAGAAATAGTTAAAAATTCAACATGATGAATAAAAGAAATTTTTAATCTTTATTGAATTAATGAAAAGTTAACAATTGAAATAATTAATAAAGCAATATTTAATGAAAGTTATGAAAAAAGAGCTTGAGTATATGCTTGAATGAATAATAGACTTAAAAATACAATACTATGAAGTGTTAAAATAGCAGCAAGTTTTTCTAAACAAAAGGCTTCGTTAGAAGATTTTTTACTGTCTATAATTAGAAATGATTCATGGATTGTTAATTTTTTAGACTATATTTGAATTACTCCAAGTGATATAGAAAATAATCTTATAGAATTAAATAATTTATGAGTTATAGATTGAATATCTAGATGATTAGAGGAAGAATTAAATATTGAATGAGATGATTGAATAAATAAAATATTATGAGCTATTAGTCAAAATCTATTTTGAGCATGAGCTCAAGAGTGAGTTACAACACCTTTTGATATGAACAAAGAACAAAAATGAAAAAAAAGAGATAGTAATACTCCTGCGCTTGATTTTTTCTCTATAAATTTATCTGAAGAAGCAAAAGAATGAAAAATAGATAATATTATTGGTAGAGATAATGAAATAGAAAGATTAATAGCAATTTTAAATAGAAAAACGAAAAACAATCCTGTTTTAGTATGAGAACCTTGAGTTGGTAAAACTGCAATTGCTGAATGACTTGCATTAAAAATAAAAGAATGAAAAGTACCTTTTTCAATGAAAGATAAAAAAGTACTATCATTAGATATGTCTTCCCTAGTTGCATGAACTAAATATAGGTGAGAATTTGAAACTAGAATAAAACAAGTAATAGAAGAAGCATCAAAAGTAGAAAATGAAATAATACTATTTATTGACGAAATACATACAATTATTGGTGCATGAGGTTGAGAATGAACACTAGATGCTTCAAATATATTGAAACCAGCGATGTGAAGATGAAAAATTAGAGTTATTTGAGCTACTACGCTTAACGAATACAAAAAATATATAGAAAAAGATTCAGCATTGGAAAGAAGATTTCAAAAAATAATCGTTGATGAACCAAATAAAGATACTACTGTAGAAATATTAAAATGATTGAAAGATTCATTTGAAGACTATCATAATTTAAATATTACAGATGAAGCTGTAATAGCAGCAGTAGATTTATCAATAAGATATATTACTGATCAAAACCTACCAGATAAAGCAATTGATTTAATAGACGAAGCATGTAGTATAAAATCAATGAAATACAATTTCGATGAAACAGAGATAAGGAATATAAAAGAAAAAATAGCAAAAGTAAATAAACAAATTGAATTAGCTGTTATAGCTCAAGAATACAAAAAAGCATCTAGCTTAAAAGAAAATCAACTAAAATTGGAAAAGCAAATAATAGAATTAAAAGAAAAATTTACAATTCCAAAAAAAGAAAGAATGAATGTTTGAGCTGAAGATGTACAAAAAATACTTAGTATTTCAACATGAATTCCAGTATCAAATATCAATAAAGATGAAATAGATAGAATAAAAAATCTACCAAAAGCTATTACAAAGGAAATAATTTGACAAGATGAAGCTATAAAATCAATAGTAAAATCAATAACAAGAAGTAAAGCATGAATATGAGATCCAAATAGACCTCTTTGAAGTTTTCTATTTCTTGGACCTACATGAGTTTGAAAAACCGAACTAGTAAAAGTATTGACAAAAAATTTCTACGATGACAAAGACGCTCTTATAAAAATTGATATGAGTGAATATTCAGATAAAACTTCTGTAAATAAATTGATTTGATCTTCTGCTTGATACGTAGGTTATGAAGAATGATGATTATTAACAGAAAAAGTTAGAAAAAAACCATATTCAGTTATACTATTTGATGAAATAGAAAAATGAGATTTTGAAGTATATAATTTATTATTGCAAATACTAGAAGATTGAGTATTAACTGATAATAAATGAAAAAAAGTAAATTTCAAAAATACTATAATTGTTATGACATCTAATATCTGACAAGAAGAATTTACAAACAAAGCTTGAAAAATTTGATTTGATATTGAAGAAAATGAAGAAAATAAAATTCTATCTGATTATGAAAAAGCATGAGAAAAAATAAAAGAAAATTTAACAAATTATTTTTCTCCAGAATTTATTAATAGAATTGATAAAGTTATTGTATTTAAACCTCTTGATAAAAATCAAATTAAAAAAATTGTAGAATTATGATTAATCAATTTACAATCAAGATTAGAAAAAAAAGATATGAAACTAAAATTTGATTCAAAAGTATTGAATTTCATAACGAAAATAGTATATAATCCAGAATATGGTGCTAGAGAAGTAAGAAGATATATAGTAGATAATATAGAAGATATAATAGCAGAAAAAATAATTAATAATAGAACAAAAAAATCATTTGAAATATTAGTAGAAAATGAATTAATTGTAATAAAATAATAAACCTTTTTTAAGGTTTTTTATTTTGTAATTAATATTTTTTGCATATAATAGATTCAATAAATCATTACTTAGAATATGAAAAAATATATTTTTTTTATAATCTGTATTTTTAGCATTTTTTCAAATACAAATGCTTTTTTTGGATGAGGAAATGAATTAGATTTATATAAAAATATAGATGAATGAATAGAGGAATTGGAAGATAAAATGATTATATATGAAGCTAATTGATGATTAAAAGAAACTTGAATATTAAAAGAAATAAATGAATTAGCTAAAACAAAAAATGAAAAAGCATGTTTAGATGAATCAAAACAAATATCAAGTGATGATTTTAATTCTATTTCTAATAAATGAGAAGTATCTAAATTATCAAATTATATAAGTGATGAATGTAAAAAAGATGGTAATCTTTCTAATAAATCTTTAGAGTTATATTCAGATTATTTTAATCAACATTATAAAAGATCAAAAGATACTGCAGATAGGAAATCTAATAAAATATACAATATTTCAAAAATATGACTTTTTAGTGATTGAATAGTTGAAAATTCATGATTTGATTTAATTACTGACATTGAAGAAATAGATAAAATAATTTTTTCTAGTAAGACAGACTATATTGGGGAAGATAATGTTGATTTAACTGATTCTGTAAATTGACTTTTATCTTCTGTTAGAGACAATTGAAATGATATAATGAGTTATTCTGAATGAACTGACCAATATCCAAATAAATATAAACCAAGTTTATATAATATAACTAATTCTAATATTCAAAACGATAATATTTCTGAAACTGAAGTATTATACTCTTGTCCTGTTAATAATAGTTGACTTTCTGATAGTAATGTAAGTTTAATTTTTACAGATATTAATAAAATTAAATTAAATAAAGCTAAAGATAGTATTATATATAATGAAAAATTAGAATTTCATGAAGCTCCAAGTTATGTAGCTGATAAATCTAGCTTATACAATGAAACAAATTCTAGTTGAAATTGATGATGATCTGCTAAATCATGATGATATAGTAAAGTTAGGGATAATTGAGTTTGGCCATGTCAAAGTTTCTTTTGTATAAATATTGATTTTATCATGTATCAACATAATGTATTTTGATGAAATAATGAAATGACGATTGAATATTTATTGAATAGATCAAATGAACATTTAAGTAAATTTGCTTCCACTTCTCTAATACCTGCAAAAATGTCAACTAACTTATTTGAAATAGGATTAAAGGATTTAAATTTACCAGATATATTCCATATGGCTATGCAAGTATCTACTAAACCTGTTCCAATACTAAGATTAGAAAAACAAGATAAACAAGAGGAATCTGAATTTGCATCAAAAAATTTACTTGAAAAATATTATGATTTACACTGATTAAACTATAAAAGAAGAAATGATATAGTACTTGTAAAAAAACTAGAACAAGAAAAACAATCAATATTAGCTACTCAGCAATTGAATAATTCAAATGCTTCAAAAAAAATGGATGAATATAATGAATATTTAGACAAACAAAATGATAAAATAAGAGTGGTACAAAAGGCCATAGAAAAAAGAGTATCAAATTGAGTTTTAGATACATTTGAAGAACAATATGTAGAATTAGATAAATTCACTTTTTCAATTTATAATTATGTGCAAGATTTACACACAATTATTACAAAAATGAAAGAAATTCCTATTGATAAATGATAAAAAATGAAAAAACTATTAATAATATTATTTCTGATTAGTATAATTCCAAATTATACTTTTGCAGCCTGAGCATGTCTTATACAAGATAAGAGTGCTGAGGTTTTATCAGAGTATGTTAAAAATAATAGAAAAGTAATTAGAAATCTAACTAAAAATGTTAAACAAGAAAATAATACTCAAAATACTGATAAATGATTTTTAGATTGAATAAAAAGTGATTTAAGTAATGCAAAAAATCAGTCAATATCGATATTTAATGAATTATTTAATTATCCTTGATTTTATTCTTATTTTAATTATTTTGCTGTAAATCCTATTTCTAATGAAGTTCCTTATCAAGTAAAAAGAGATTATAAAATACTGGAAAGAGAGCATGAATGATTGATAAAATATGTAAAAAGTCTTGATACAACATGATGAACTAATGTTACTATAAAAGATGCTTGTAGTTGAGTAGATAATAATTGTAATTTGAATAATAAATCATCTAAAGAAATTATTTGAGAAATAATTCAAAATAATGATAGAATAATGGATTTATTTAGATTAACTGTTATGTGAGAATCTGGTGAATTTGACGAAGAATTAATACTTGTAGATAATAATTTTAAATTAGAAATAGAAAAAAATTACTGACCTGATTCTATAAGTGAGTGTAATGCTACTGAGTGATGATTTTTTGATACCATCTCAAAAGCAATTGACAATATAAAACTTCTTTGACAAGAATGAGAAGATGGAATACAAATGTGGAGAGATTCTTGGGATTTGATGTTATGAACAGAGCCTGACACTCAAATATTAGCAGAAAAAGATGTATTTAGAGATTATTTATCTGATGAATGAATTTCACTTGAAAATCAAAATATAATGAATGATAATCTAATAAAATATAATCAATGATGATTAAGTCTAAACAATAATTTTATTGCTAATACAGTTTCTGCAACATTTCAAAAAATAGATGACCAATTATGAAGCTGGAAACAAGCTGTTTTATGAGACTTCTTTTCTCAAAATGATACTAGTTGAAAAGATGTAGTGATAAATAATATACAAAAAGCAACCGATAATTCAAAAGTTAGTATAGATTTAAAGGAAAGAATTGCAAAAATGTATAATGATGAATTACCATTTGCAGCGGCTTCTGATGTAAATACTGAAACTCTAAGAGCTAAAATTATTGAAACACATATGAGTCTAGATGATAGTATTAATGTTCTTGAAAATACAATAAAAGTATCTCAAAAAGTATGTAAATCTCAAGATGCAAAAAGGTGAAAATGTAATTAATTAATAAGTTAAAATAAAAAAATGTTAAACGAAAAAGAAATAGAGATAATGAGAAAAAATGCAAAAGTACATAAATTAGTATTTGAAGAAATTTTAAAAGTTATCAAAGCATGAATATCAGCTAAAGATATAGATAAACTATGTTGAGATATAGCTAAAAAGAATTGAGTTTTATGCTGATTTAGATGAGTATATAATTTCCCTGCGAATATTTGTATTAGTGTAAATGATGTTGTTGTACATGGATTACCTAGAGAATCAATTATATTCAAAGACTGAGATTTAGTTACATTTGATTTCTGAATAAAAGATAAACAATATTGAATAAATACAGATTCAGCTATATCAATTATAATTTGATGAGATAATAAAAATCCTAAATGAGCAAAAATAATAGAAGCTAATAAAAAAGCATTATATGCATGAATAGCTAAAGCAAGAGTATGAAATAGAGTGTGAGATATATCTGAAGCTATACAAAAAGAAATTGAATGAGCATGATTTAAAGTGGTTACAGACTTAACATGACATGCAATATGAAAAAATCTTCATGAAAAACCATATATTCCAAATTTTTGAAAAGCTGGAACATGACCAAAACTTCAAAAATGAATGACTCTTGCAATAGAACCAATAGTATGAGAGAAAACATGAGAAATTAATGATAAATGAGATTGGGAAATATACATAAAAGATTGAAGTTTATGATGTCAATACGAACATACTATTTTAATAACTGATTGAGCTCCTGAAATTATTATATAATAAAAAATAAAACTATATTTGATATAGTTTTATTTTTTATTAAAATAGAGTTAACATAATATTTATTATTTAATGTTTATATTTATGCTATTTACTGAGGCACATATTAATTTTTTAAATTATTTGGAAGTTATTAAGAATAAATCTCCTAAAACAGTTGAACAATATGATAGACATTTAAGAAAATTTGAAAATTTTATTATAGAATGATTGAAAGAAGATATTAAAAAATTTAAAGTTGATCAAATTATACTAAATATTGCTGAAAAATTTAGAAGTTATTTATATGAGAAAAATAGAACTGTATCAATAAAAACAGCAAATGCATATATGATAACTATTAGAAGTTTTCTGAAATATTTAGAAAAAAAATGACATAAAAGCTTATCTGCAACTGCTATTGATTTGATAAAAGCTGATGAAAGACATGTAGAATTTTTAAATGAAGATGAATTAGAAAGATTATTTAAAGCACCTAATATAGATACGATAATATGAACTAGAGATTTAGCAATTATGGAATGTATTTACTCTACTTGACTCAGAATATCAGAATTAACAGCATTAAATAAAAATGATATTAATTTAACTAGAAGAGAATTTGCAGTTAGATGAAAATGAAGAAAAGTAAGAGTAGTTTATTTAACAAAAAAAGCAGCACTTTTAATCTGAAATTATTTAGAAAAGAGAAATGACCATCTTAATCCCCTATTTATAAGACACAATATAAAAAAAGAAAATATTGATGCTTTAGAAGATAAAAATATTAGATTAACTAGATTTTTTATTACTAATATGGTAAAAAAATATGCTATAAAAGCATTTATATTGAAGAATATATCTGCTCATACTCTTAGACATTCATTTGCAACAACATTGTTAGCAAATTGAGCAGATTTAAGAGCAATTCAAGAGATGTTATGACATGCAAGTATAACAACAACTCAAGTTTACACACATGTAACTAATAAAAAATTAAAAGAAGTACATTCTAAATTTATGAAATAAAAAAATAGTAATTAAATTACTATTTTTTTTCTAATACACATATAGTTTTATTATATGGTGTTTTAATTTGATATGAATTAATATAAAAATTATTATAAACTCATTCACAATTATCAATGCTTATAAAATCATTTTCAGTTATATAACATTTTCATCACTTCTTTAATATATTAAATGCGTTATCTAACATTTTAAACGGATCAACTGTAGATTTAGTTATAACATGGTTTATAAATATTATATCCGCAGTTTTTTCTTCTATTCAATAATTATCTAATTCTATATCAGTTATCAATTTTAAATTAGTTTCTCATAAATATAATCAATTAGTGGATAAATAACTTTCATATTCATTGAAATTATCCCAATAACTTAATTCTATTAATATTTTTTTATATGTATTAATTGCATTTTCTAATTTTTTAATTGAATTTATTATTTTATTATTTTCTGATGTATATGAATTAAACAAATTACATTCGCTAATTATTGATATATCTAAATAATCTATAAAATCTTGATTTGAGTTTAATTTTACTTGAAAATCAATTATTTTATTTTCTAATTTTCATATATTTTTAAATAATTGATTTTTATTACTTTCTAAGTGTTTAATTATTCAATTTCTAAAAATAGGATCAACTATAGAAATAGTTCAAGTCATTCAATTAAATAAAAATGGCAGTATAGAAAATCATCATCATAAATCAACAATATTCTTCCCTTCTAATTGCAATAAATTTATTCATAGATGTTTAAGCATATCTTCATAAGATATATTCAATCAATTATTAATTATTGGTGAATCTGATACCCTATCATCATAATTTATTACTCATCAACTCAAAATTAAATCTATTTGTTCTTGAACAAAATCTTGATGTTGTCATCAATTCAATAAATCAATTTTTTTATTTTGAAAAACTTCTCATAAACTCTTTAATTCTACTGACATTATTTACTTATTAATAATATTACTTATAATATAGTTAATAATATCAAATGTCAATGAAATATTAAAAATAAAATTAAAGTTTATTTTTAGAAGTTTTTATTTATAATATAAATAATATTTAAAATTAACTATACAAAATGAAGTTAATAGTATGATTATGAAATCCTTGAGATAAGTATTTAAAAACTAAACATAATATTTGATTTATATTCCTTGATTATATTATAAATACTAAAGAATTTAGTGAATTTAAATTTGAATCTAAATTTAAATGAGAAATATCTAATGGAGTATTAAAATGAGAAAAAGTAATTTTACTTAAGCCTCAAACATTTATGAATCTAAGCTGAGAATCAGTAAAAAAAGTAGTAGATTTTTATAAAATAAATCTTGAAGATATTTATATAGTATATGATGATTTAAGCATGGATTTTTGAAAAATAAGATATAGGGATAAATGAAGTGCTTGATGACATAACTGAATTAAAGATATAATAAAAATCTTTTGAGAAAATTTCAAAAGATTTAAAATATGAATATGATTCAATGATAAGTATGAAGTTTCAGATTGGGTATTATCTAAATTTTCAGAAGAAGAATTAATTGATTTAGATACTTCTATATTTAAAAATACATATAACTTATTAATAGAAAATATATAATTATATTTTCTCAACTACTTCTTGTTCCACTTTATCAACAATTATTAAATTTAATTTCTTAGGTTCAAAATCATCAATCAATATTTCATCAATAATTTTTTGTTTTGCATCATCGTTTAAATGCATTGATAATCTAAAAACTTTCAAATTAAAATAGATATATACTAAAATAACTAATAATATAGATGAAGGAATTATAACGTAAGTTACGAACTCTAATCAGTTAAGATAGAATCAGAAAAAATATAAATTTTTCATTGATTTTCGAAATTAAATAAATATTAAAATATTATATTAAGGATAACATAAATAAGAATATATTACAAATAATTTATCAATTAAAATTTTAAAAATGCAAAAATATAAAATATATATCATATGAATTGGTTGAATATGAGTTTCAGCATTAGCAAGATATTATTTATCACAATCATATACAGTTTACTGAAGTGATAAATCAAGTTCTGAATTAATAGAAAATTTGAAAAATGAATGAATAAATATAACTATTTGAGAAAATCCTAATTTGATAAATGAGGATTTTGATTTAGTAGTATATTCTGAAGCTATTTCTGATAAACAGTCAGAAAGAGTTAAAGCTAAAGATTTATGAATAAAGACTATAAGTTATCCTCAAGCATTATCAGAAGTTGCTAATAAGAAAATATTAATTACTATAGCTTGAACACATTGAAAATCAACAACAACATCTATGACTAGTTTAGTACTTAAAAATTCTAATCAAGATTTTACAAGTATAGTTTGAACTATATTGAAAGAGTTTTGAAATAAAAATTTTTATCACAGGAAAAATAATCAAGATAAAGAGTACTTTATTATTGAAGCTTGCGAGTATAAAAAAAGTTTTTTAAACTACAAACCTACAGTATGAGTAATTACTAATATTGAATTAGACCATATAGATTACTATAAGAATATGGACAATTATTTAAATGCATTCAAAGAGTATATAGACAATATTTTACCTGGATGATATGCAATTTTAAATTGAAATGATGTCAACTGTAAAAAAATATTATGACTAAGAAAAGATATAAAATACATAGAAGTCTATAATGATTATTTTAGTTATGATGGACAAAATATATTATATCCAATTATAGACATCAAGATTCCTTGAGAACATATTAAGTACGATTCAAGAATTGCATATATTGTTTGACATATGATTTGAATATTAGACAATATTATTATAGACAGTCTAGAATCGTATAATTGAGTTTGGAGAAGGATGGAATTTTTATGAAAAACTGTCCATAATAATATATTAATGAGTGATTATTGACATCATCCAACTGAGATAAGTTTGACACTAAAATCAATAAAAGATTCTAATGTAGACAAAAAATTATTGACAATATTTCAACCACATCAATACTCTAGAACTTATGAATTATTAGAAGATTTTAAAAATTGTTTTTGAAATACTGATAAATTAATAATACCTAATATATATGAATCAAGAGATACAAAAGAAGATAAAGAAAAAATCAATACTGAAAAGTTAATAGAATTAATTAATCATAAAGATAAGATAAACTGAAATTGATTAGAAAATACATTAAAATTGATAGAAGATTTTGATAAAAATAATACAAATTCTATTATATTGTTACTTTGAGCCTGAGATATAGATAACTTAAGATATAAAATAAAAACAGTTTAGCAAATAGCTAAACTGTTTTTATTTTAGTTTTCAAATCATTTAGGTGGATTTAATTGAATTTTAGAATCATAATTTATTAAAAATGAATAACTATTTCAATCACATAGATTAGATTTTCTAATATAATTTAGATCATATTTTTCTGCTAATAAATAATTAGTAGTTTTTTCTCATCATGGTAGTAAATAAGTACTATTAGCTCTAACAGCTCATCAAACAGTATTTCTAGTAAATAATGTTCAATTTAATTCTAGCTTATTAATTAATTCTAAATCACTATACTTATCTCAATTAGTATCAGCACTTAGAAATCATCAATCTGCATAGATAATAGCATTAATTTTTCTTACATCTTTATTAACATAAATATTTCATTTATTTTTTGATAAACTTACAATATACTTATCCTTCAATACTATAATTCATAGTTTTTTTCAAGAAGTATTTAAATCATTACTGATTTTTACATTTCAATTGTAAACAACTAATGTTTCATATCAACTAATATCTCATGATAAATCAACATCTCATTCAACATACTTAACTCAATTAAGTATTTGTCAATTTTTCATTGATTTAATTAATTTGAATCAATTAGCTCTAATTTTAGTTCTTAAATCCAATTTAGATATATCTGTAAAATTTGATTTCTGTCATGTAATTCAAGATTTTCAATCTCATTGAATATTTCATTTTATTTTTAATCACAATGTAATTGTATTACATCAAGTAATTCAAAAATCATCTAAGAAATATTGAACTAAATGACTATCCAATATGTATGAAATAAGCATATTTTTTGTAGAAACATTAGCTCAAGACAATATATTATCATCTGCATCTATTTGTCAAGAAAATCACATTGAAGTTCCTATAATATTTCAAAAATCTGAGTTAAATTCATCAAAAAATTGCCAATAATGTCAACTAGTTAAATCTTTTACAGTTGATTCTCTAATATCCAAATTTCAATTACTAAATGCTAAGTTTCAAGATAATTCAGTTAATCAAACTTTATATTTTTGTTCTTTTCAAATTTCAGGTTTAGATCATCATACAATAATTGATAATGATCCTTTTACTGGTTTTTTGAATGAATTACTATTAGAAAAATTTCAAATAGTATAAGTAGTTTTAGTTGAAGTATTTATATATTTATTATCCCAATCTGGTAGTTCAACTTTAAATACTTCTTTAAAATTTCATGGAGCTAATGATTTTAATTTAAATTTAATTAATCAATTATTGTCCGTAGTAGAATCATAATCTTCATTTATTGCATCTACTCAAGTTGCTAGTGAAGTAGTCTTTAAATTGTTACATCAAGATATTCAATCACAATTAGTATTAAATGATAATATTGACTTATTATTGACTACATTTTTAAATTGATCTCTTAATATAAGTTTATATTCATAAATATCAAAATTATTTCAATACTTCTTTTCTCTATCTGATTCATTAAATAAACTAAATGATGATTCTGTTTCACTAACTTTGTCTGGATGAATAGTATACTTTATATTTTTAGTAGTAGAATTTCAATATTCATCTGTAGCGCTAATTTCTAAATTGTAAGTTCCTGATTTAGTAAATTTATCTTCTAAAGTAATGGTATCATCTACTTTATTAAAAAAGTTACTAGGTCATGTTAATTTTCATGATTTTAATATAATTGGTGATGGTGTTAATGATTTAATTACATAATCAATTGTACCAGTACAACTTGAAGTAGATTCTTCATACAATTTAATATTAAATTTATCTGAATTTGCTAAATAATAATAATCTGTTCAATTTAGTACATTAGTAGATTTTGATAAATTAATTGTAGGTGATGTAGTATCAACATGATTCATTGTATAACTATACTCTCTTGTATTATATGCATGATCTTGAATCGTTAACGTTCACTTTGTATTATTTTCACTCTCACTAGTATAAGTATTTTTTGTATCTTTTATAATATTACATCAACTTGCTCAAATATCTTTTGTACAGTTAAAATTAATTGAAACAATTTTTCAACATTTTATTCATACCAATTCTGATTTTATTGGTTCTTTAATATGAATATCCATTTTGTATGATCAATCATACATATTAGTAGGTACAATATTTTTTAATGTATGGTATGTATAAGGATTTACATAATTATTTGTATCTGATTTTGTTTTAACAGTTATATTAAATCAGTTAAATGTATGATATCAAGGCTCTCTAACTCTAAGTTTGAACTTTATTTTATTATTAGTTGTAGATAATCACAATATTTTATCAGAAAATAATCAATCTCATACTGCTAACTGAATATCTGGTGATGTTCAATCAGATAATAATATATCATATCAAAGTATTTCATCAAAATGACTATTTCAAAATTCATCAAATAGACTCACTTCTACATCAAATGGCGAATCTTGATTAAATCAAGTGCTATTAGCAACTTTTGTAAAAGGATATAATGACGAAATAGAAGTTTTTATATCATCATTTGGTAAAACTGTTACTGCTATATCATTAACAAGTTTTATATCAAATTTATCTCATGATGTAGTATTTTTTACTGCTAAATAAAAATTAACTTTTCATGATTTTGTTAATTTAATTCATTCTTTTATTCATAATCTAATTTTTTTATCATTATTATCAATAATATTTAATTCATATAAATCTCATGCATTAGTATTTTGAGAAATTATTTTATAATTACTTCAATCTATTGTAAGATTTTCTGTCAAAAAAGGAGTAGATGCCTCAGTTGGTATAGGATCACCTTCATAATTATAGTATATTTTATACTCATAATCAGTTTTACTTCAAAATTGATTTAGATAATCTTCAAATCAAAAATTAAAATTAACAGATTCTCAAGCTTGTATAACAAGTTTTGAAATATTATAATCATCAGATACTTTAAATGTATCATTTTTGAAAAAACTACTTTGTTTAATTTTTCATTTTACAAAATCATAAGTTTTTTCATCAGTTAACAAAATGTTTGTTTTAATTGATTCAGTACATAATAATGACTTACATACATTTTTAACTAAAAATTTATTATTAACATCATCATAAGATAATATATTGTATAAAATATCACTTAAATATGGTTTTAAATCTCATAATGGAAATCCAGAATGCATGCTATAAATTATATCTGAAAAATTTGATAATACATAATCTATTCAAGAATCATAAGTTGCAATAATTTCGTTATTAAAAAATCAGAAAAATTGTTTTTTTCCAATTTTAAATTCATTTTTTATTGATAATAATTCAGATAATGTTAATTTTTTATTTTGTAAATCATCACACGATCATTCACAATATCAAACTACTTCATACTTCGTATATCAATAATAATCAGAATATGTATTTAATCTATTAATAATAAAATTAGAAAAATTATCTATTTTTGTTTTTTCAACAGGATACATATAATAATTATCAGATACAACTTCATGAGATGTATTATGACATAATGAATTATCACATACAAAATTGTAATAATAATCATTTTTAGCATCAACTATACTATAAAATGAAAAAATTAATAATAAAATTATTACTATTTTTTTTATCATGATTTTTTTTTATGTAATAAATAAGATTATTTAATTTCTCAAACTGGAGAATCATGATCCTCTTCAGTAATTGTACAAGCTACAGAATGATTTACATAATCTGCTCATTGTCTTCAACTAGCAGCTCAAGATTCTCATCAATTTGAAATTTTTGAATATCATGATTCACAATCAGTACGAACTAAATAATATGCTACTTGAGTAGCTTTTTTTCAAGGGCAAGTTCTGAATCAATCAGAAGTCCAAGCACTACAAGATGAAGGATAATTAGTAGCTAGACATGGTTGATTTGTAACATTTTTAACACATATATAATCAGGATTAGCACTTACTCACAAAATATCCACTTTTCAATAATAAAATATAACTGAAAGAAAAATAGAGAAAGATAAAACTAGTAAAAGACATTTAGATCTATTTGTTATACAATTTTCAGTAATCATAATTATAAAATTATAAAATATAATAAATTATTTGCTATCATCTATATGATAAAAAGGCAATTCAACAAGTCAATCAACATTTACTACCCTGCATCAAACATTGTGCCATATTCATGTAACTCTATCCAGAGACCACCATGCTGGCCATCTAAGAATATTATTTTGGGTCAAGAAATCAAAATCAATAGGATATCATCATAATTCTTCTGATTTTTGAACTAAGAATAACATATCATCTTTAGTTAATTCTTGATAAATTTTATCGTGATTTTCATACAATTCCTTCATATGATATATTTGATTTTGTAAAATCATTGGATCTGATGATTTAATGAATAATTCTTTTCAGGTATCCTTATCTATAAATTGAATATAAGGCATTCAAAATGTTTTCATTATATTTCAGACATATCAATATACAGGTTCAAAAGTATCATTTTCAAGCATTGAATCCATATTAGAAGATTTTTTAAATAAATATGTATAAATATCTAAATTATTTCATACAAATTTATTTCAATCTTGATAATATAATCATTTTATAGGTATATAGTATTTTGAATTTTCTGACTCTATTAAATAATATCTTCATTTTATATAATTTTCACTATTTAATGAATTAATAGAAGTAATATTATCAGATTTACTAATTATGAAGTTTATATCAAATATTGAATCTTTTGTTTTAACATTATTTAAACTAATAGTAGAAAATCAATCAGAATATCAGGTAAGAGAAGTTTTAAATCTCAAGTGAGAAAATGAAGAATGTTTAAAATTTAATGAAAAATTTCAATTATTATCAGATAATGTATTAATAGTAGTATCATTTAATAATTCAATTTTTGCTCATTTTACTGGAAGTCAATCTAGTCATATTACAGTTCAAGAAGCAGTAACATTTATTTCTAAATCACATTTTTGTTTATATTTTTCACATATACTTTTCCTTTCTTCTTTTCATTTACTATAATCTCAAGTAAAATCATATAAATATGCTAATAATTCCATATTCCCTATTCATATTTCATCTGATTTTTCTAATGTTTTAATTTTAGTAAATACATTATTAGATTTATCATTAACATTTACAGAAAATATCTTATTTAATTCATTTGTTTTAGGATGTTGTAAATCTTTTTCAAACAAGATTTTACTTTTTAAACTTGAATCTACTCATCAATATAATTTTTGATTTTTATATGCATTATATATATCTAAAATTGCTAAGTTTTTATTAACTTTATCATCAAATACTAACTTATCATTTTTAAAATCAAATGGTATAAATATGATATCTGAGTTTTCTGTATTAATTCAAATAACAAACTTTTCTGTAATAGGATTAACTAATACTCACGAAAATGATTTAAAATCTTGTAAGAATGCTTCAAATGTATTATATTTATCAGGATTTATTCATACTTTTTTATAATTTTCATCAGTAAGTATATCACCAATTGGAACTCAATTATGATTACGCTCTAAAGTATTTTCTAATATATCGTTATTACTTGAAAAATTTAAATAAAAAAATACAAATACTCAAATAATAAATAATAAAATAATAATAAGAACTTTTTTTATCGATATTTTCTCAAACATATATTAAAGATAATTACTTATTAAAATTAAGATTTATTATATAAGAAATAATATAAAATACAAAAAAAAACACTTTCTAAAAGTGTTTTTAAGTTGACAGATTTGTAATATTATTTTTTAAATCATACAAAGTTTTTTTCTGATTTTAAGAATTGTGATAACAAGTCTATTAATACCCTACTTATCCACATAACTGTAAATAAAGATACAAGTAATCAAATAGCTAACATTAATCAAAATCATTTAATCATATTAATACCAAATATGAATAATATTAATGAAACAATCAATCATGTTACATGAGAATCCCAAATAGCTGACCAAGATCACTTAAATCAAATTATTATAGAATCATGGATACTTTTTCAATTTCTTAGTTCATCTTTTAATCTTTCAAATATCAAGATATTAGCATCAATAGCCATACCAATAGAAAGAATTAATCAAGCAACAGAAGCTAATGTAAGAACAATTCACAATGATTTAACAATAGCTAATACTAACATAATATATATCAATAATGCTAAAGCTGAAACAAGTCCTGATAATCTATATGTAAATACTAAAAACATTAGTATCAAGAAAAATCATGATGCTCAAGCAATAACCATTTTTTGTAATGATTCTGAACCTAATCTAGAATCAATAGTTTTTTCTGAAGTTAGATAAATTGGAGCAGGAACAACTCAAGTATTTATATCTAGTGATAATGCTTTAGCTGATTCTGGAGTATAATTACCAGTAATAACAGCTTTTCATCATAATATAGGTTCATTTATATTTGGTGCAGTTAATAATTCACCTCATACAAATATTGCCATTTGTTTACCAACTAATCTAGTAGATAATTCTCAAAATATTTTTGCTCATTCATCATTGAAAGTTAATTCAACCATTGGAGTAAAAGCCTCATTAAACTGTACAGAAGATTTTACAAAATATTTATCATTCAATATTCTTCATTTAGAATCTTTAGCTGACATCCATGCTGAAGGTGTTTTAGATATAAATATATAATTATATTTTTTATTTACTAAATCTGAAACTATTAAAAATCATTCATCTTTTGATTCAATGTTTTTTGTTTCTATTAATGTATTTGATTTTACTTCTTTTGCTTCAAATATTTTTGATACTTCTTCAGTTTCTCAAATAACTACATTTTCATGATTAAGTTTATATTTATCAGAAACTTCTTTGAAATTTTTAGTTGTTCATAATTCTTTTACCGCTTGTTCAGCTAAAGTTTTTCTTTCAGCTAAATCCGCTTCAGTTATTTCACTTCTTTGTTCTTTGAATTCGATTTTTACTACTTTTCAGATTGCTGTTTTAGCTTTTTCTATATTTTCATTATTTTCCAAAGTATTATTTCATTTCAATGGAATTTGTACAATAATATGTTGTTCTCAACCATAGTTTGCAGAAGTAATAACTGAATCATTGATATTTAGTGTTTCAACTCTCTTATCTATAATTGATTTCAATCATTCTACTATTTGTGCTTCTTTTTCTTTAGTATAATCAGTTGCTTTTTTTGCATCTTCTAAATCTACTTTATAGTCTAATTCAATTCATCATTGTAAATCAAGTCAAAGTTTATAATCTTTTCATGAAAATGGTATATTTATACCATAATTTGTCCATGGAAAAACATAAGATAATAATCCTATTCAAAAAAGAACAATTAAAAAAAGTCTAAATACTAAGTGTCTCATATAATATATATCAAAAATAAATCCTAGCTATTATATGTTTTTATAAAAAAAGTAAAGAAAAAACTAGTTTTTCTTTACTTTTTTTTATTTGCCAATTGTCAACATGCTGCATCTATATCATCTCACATAGTTGCTCTAATTGTAGATACTACTCAATAATGTTGTAATATTTTTTGAAATTTTTCTATTACGAATCTTGGAGTAGTTGTAAATCAATCACTACTAGTTCATTCTCAAGCATTATATGGAATAAAATTTACATGTGCTAATTTTGATTCTAATAATTTTCATAATTCATGTGCTAATTTGATATGATCATTTACTCAATTTATCATTATATATTCATAAAATACTTTTTTATTAGTTTCCTTTACATAATCATCGAGTGATTTCATTAAGTCAACAAGTGGATAAGTATGATCTACAGGCATAATAGATTTTCTAATATCATCGTTAGGTGCATGAAGAGAAATAGCCAAACTAGTCTGAGGAAAATCTTTAGTAAATTTTCTAATACCTGGAACTATTCAACATGTTGAAACTGTAATTCTTCTATTAGCTAAATCAAACTTTTTTTGTTCAGTTACAAAATTAATAGTATCACGGACAATATCATAATTAAGCATTGGCTCACCCATTCACATATATACAATATTTCTTAATTTATTTCATTCATCATTTAATAATTTTGCAGCAAAATAAACTTGTTCAATTATTTCATTGAAAGATAGATTTTTTAATAATCATAGTTTTCAAGTAGCACAAAAAGAACAAGCCATAGGACAACCCGCTTGACAACTAATACACAAGGTTACCCTTCCTGTTAAATGTCTCATTATAACAGATTCAATATATTCTCAAGTAATAGTTTTGAATAATAACTTAGTAGTTTGTCCATTTTCACTAGTATTAACAGTATCAACAGTTAATGATGTAAAAAAACAATTTTCTTTTAATATATCTCTTATTTTTTTTGATAAAGTATTCATCTCATCGAAATCTTGTATGAAATTTTTATATATAGCATTTTCAATTTGAGAATATCTAAAAG
Organism: Candidatus Altimarinota bacterium; assembly: GCA_943356435.1. GTDB lineage: Bacteria > Patescibacteriota > Gracilibacteria > BD1-5 > UBA6164 > UBA6164. The sequence continues at coordinate 42,014 of CALREY010000008.1, read as the reverse complement.
CTTTTTCTCAATTTTGTTCTAACAATTCTTTAACTTTTTTTTCATCATGAATAGAAATTTTGTTCATTAAGGATTTTTTTTAATAATATATTTAATAATTATGTATAATTTAACCTATTTTATTGTTTTGTAAAGATAAAAATCTTGAAAAATAAAAATAAAATATTAAAATACTAAAAATAACCCAAAAAAATATGAGATATAAATTAAAAAATAAAGCTACATCTATAGTTGAAGCAATGATAGTTATGTTAATTATAGTAACATGAGTTACTTGAATGTATCAATTATTAAGTGAATCAAACAAATTAACTGTATCAGTGAAAAATAAAATTCAAGCAGTTCAGATAGCTAGACAATGAATAGAGTGATTTACCAATATCAGAGATACAAACTGGTTACTTTTTTCTAGCGATTACGCAAATTGTTGGAATACATATAATTATGATTCAGATTGTATATGAGATAACACTACAACAAATGATATAAAATCTACAGATACTTATAAAATCTATTTAAATAATGAAGATAGATGGGTATTAAAGGAAGATACTTGAGTAAGTACATTTAATTATTCAGATACTGATTATAGAAATTTTTTCAAAGTAAGTTTAAATACAAACTGAATTTTTACTCAAACATGATGAATAGATACTAAACCACTTTATACTAGAGAAATAAAAATAGAATATCCTAATACTTGAAGTTCAAACGATTCAAACATAAAAATAACTTCTATAGTTCAATGGGCTGATAGTTCATCTACCGTGCCACATAAACTAGAAATAGAACAAACATTAACAAATTGGAAAAGTAAAAAATAAACCAAAGCAAAGCTTTGGTTTATTTTTTAATCTATATTATTTGGTAAATATTTAGAATTATTTAATACTTTATTTGTAACATTTTTCGTTTCATCTGTAATGCTAGGTATTTCATCTTTTATTGTTTTTAAATCATCATTTTTATTTCTCTTATGAGATTTATTATTTTTTTCATATTCAATTATTTGATCTACCCATTTATCTAATAATTTTTCAGCTATATGATTCTTTTTAGATTTTATGTTCTCAATTGTTAATTTTTGATTTCATATTTCATCCAAATATACTCACCAATCATTCATTCTAGAAAACAAGAATGTTTCAGAATTATAACTTGGTAATAATCATCAAGCTCAACCATTATGTAACATTCAAGCTACCATTCACCTTAAATCATGCTTCATTGCATTTATCCTATCTTTTTCATTATCATATGATCTAATTGCTTTAGCATGAAATCATGTAATTATTTCATTCCATAAAATAGGTGCTATTTTTCACTTTTTGAGAGTTGGTCAACTAGCTAAAGCTAATGCTTGTATAGTAGCTTTTTCTGGATCCATTCAGAAAGTTCAAGCAGAATGGAATGCATCAGTCATATAATCATCATTATCAAAAACAAACTCGTTTCATCAATGAAAAACATTTAAATAATCTTTAAATACTTGATTTCCTTTTACCTGTTTTCAATTCTTATCAGTTCTATCTTCTATATGTGTAATAATTATATCAGAATACTTTGAATCATCTCATTTATCTGAGTTATGCAACATATTAAGCGCATTTGTTAATAAATCTCCATATTTTTTATAAAATTCTCTTGTTCTTTTTATCTTTTCACCATCTCACTCAACTTTTTTTTGTGTATCAAAAATAGCTTTTGCTTCCTTATACATATCATTTCATTTTTCTTCTGACACTATTCTACATATTTCTAAAACAGTATTATTAAATACATCCATTTTAGATTTATTTCATAAATATTGAGTTAATGGTATCAATTTTCATTTTGTTACCATATCTTTCCATTTATCTAATACACTTTCTTCATATGTATATGATAATCAAGAAAATAGAACTACAAATGGAACTTCATTCATTTCTTTCATTGATCATCATTTATCTATTACTTTTTCATATCATCATCTAGCATTTGCATATGTTCATCAATTTAATTCTCAAAAAACATATTCCACTCTTCATTTTAATGTTCTTTTAGCTCAAGCATCAGTTTCTCAAGTTTTAAATTCTTCTTCTTTTCATTGATTTCTAAATTTATTATAATCTTTATGCAGTCTTGATCTTCTTTTTGGATTTGCTTTTCATGTACATTGTAAAAATATTAATACAAAAAGTAGTTGTTCTTCTGTAAATGGTACATCTGCTTCTTCAGCTTTTGCTTTTTCTTGCATATATAATTTATCTCCTATTTTTCATCACATTGCTTCATACCATAAAAATGATCATTTCTTATCATTCAATCATTTAGCATATAAAACTCAATACTTTTCAAGCATAAATATCATTCATGCTTCTTTTTTATATTCAGGACTATTTTTATTCTGTAACCGTCATAATATCATTTTAGTTGCATCACTAGAATCAACATCTTTTAATTTCTGAGTATAATCATTTTGTCTTTTCATTTGAGCTGATTCCAATCTAGTTTGTAAATCATTTTTCAACTCTTGCGGTAAAAATGAACCAAAAACAGAATTAGCAAATCTAGCAGAATGTTCATCTTCAGTTTGTTTTAAATATGCAGTTATAGAGTCTATTCATATTTTTCAACCTGCTAAAACATCCTTGATACTATAATTATTTAAAAATCTAGAAATAAAACTTCATTTTATATCTTTGTTTGTAATATTATCCGTTTCAATATCATTATGTTCATTTGTAGACTTTGGAACTAACTTATACTTTTTAATTCTAGAATGAAGTTCTCATACAGATATAGTATAGGTTTTTGAATTCATTGAAAACTCATTTTTTGTTTTAGATTCTAAGTTTTTATCTTTTTTTATCTCAGCATCAGTGTATTTATATTCAATACATTCTCATTCACTTACAATTACTTTATCTCAATTTATTGAATGAATTTTGATAACTTCATTTCATTTTCATGACTTACTATCTGCAACTAAAAAATCATATTCTATATTTGTTCATTTAGATTTCTCATCATTATTAGTAGACTTTTTAACTATTGATTGATTTTTTTCACTATACTTAAATTTATCCCATATTCATTTTATCTTGTCATCATCTTCATTCATTTTTGTAAAAACATCTTTAAATTCAGTTACATCTGAAGTCAAAAATCATATTTCACTTTTAAATGCTTGTAAAAATTGTAGAAATGTATATGCAGGATAATTATTTCAAACAAAATCAGATATAATTATTTGTCATCATTGTTTTGCAGAATCAATATTTTCAATTCTATAAAATGATTCTCAATTACTTTTTTTAGTAGAGAATGTAGTTCATTTTCTAAAATTATAATTATCAAATCATTTATCTATTTGTCTTAACTCTTCTTTTAATAATTTTAGATTCAATTCTTGATCCTTATTTATACTATTTTGTAATGAAGATATTTCATCATCTATTACCTTTATATTATCTGATGATGTTGATTGTTTTTTTAAATCTTCTCTTTGTTGTTTCAATTTTGATAATTCAGATTCTTTAGAACTAATAATTCTATCTAATTCCGTTTCATCAATCAAATCCAATTTATCAAGAGATTCTTTTATGTCTCAACTAACAATTTTTTTTCTTAATTCATCTTCTGTCAATACACTACATTTTTTTACTGATTTAACTCAAGTTTTTTCATTTCATGATTTTAAAAATTTTAATAGATCTTCATAATTAGTATCATTTTCAGTTTTACTATTCATAACTATCTTTCATGTTCACAAATCATAAAATTTTACAATTCAATCTGTTGATCAATCTGGTGATCAATCTGAAACAATTTTTATGTATGAAGTACTATAATTAGATTCTTTTGGTTTCTTTCATTTATTATCATCTCATGAATCATTAGGTAATAATTCTTTCTCTATTACTAAATATGCTCATTTTCAAAAATTTAATCATCATTCTACATTTTGTAATCTATCCAAATTTAATTTAAATGAAAATAAATCACTATCAATTTTAGATAATTTTGATTTCAATTCATAATTATAAGCAACACAATACTTATCAGCAAATAACTTTAAGAATTCTTCTTGAGATAATAAACTTGAATCATTTTTTAATAAATCGTATGTAGAAATACTAATATTTTCAAAATAAATGTCATTTTTTAAAATATCTTCATGATTAATTTCAGAAATATTATCACCATAATATTTTTTTAAAATATCAATCTTAAATTTTTTTATATCTGATATTAAATTTAATTTAACTGCAGTATCAAATGAAATTTCAGGTAAAAAATCTAGTATAAATCTCTTTTTTTGATCATTCGATAAAAGATTTGTTTTTATTAAATACAAAAAACAATCAGATTCATTATTTGTTAGAGGTTCATCTATCTTTCTATCATCTAATGTTTGTAATACTTTTTTTAATTCTGGATCTTTGTTAAAAATTTTAACTAATTCAGCTTTATCAGTATTTAAATAATTAAAATGATTGTTAAATGTAGTTTTTTCTAATTTTGTTGGTAATGAATCAGAAAAAATCTTTTTTAAAAATTTATTTCTATTATCTAATTTTGTTACTGATTTATCAAATGATATATTATCAGTATCAATTAATTTTTCCAATTCTTTATCACTAAGTGATTTTATTTCATTTTGTAATCTACTTTTTTCTGAACTAGAAAATTCATAATCTCAATAAAATGATTTTTCTAAGCTTGTTCTTTTTCAATTTAATATAACAAATCTTGGAAACAACTTATTTTTAATATAAATTACATCGTTTGATTCGATTTTTAATCACAAAAATTCATTTTTTTCATTTTTTGATTTTAAATAATCTTTCAAATCTTTTAAGAATGTATTATTATTTTCAGAAAAAATTACATCTAATTCTGTATTAGATATATTTTTATTATCCAAATAATTATCCATAAATTTTTCTATGCTATCTGAATTATTTACTTTAGCTTTTTCACTATTTTCATTAACATTATTGTTTCAGTTAATTGCCATATATTTTTATATTAAATAATATTTACTATATTATACTACAAAATCGACTAAATTGCAAAAATTCTTTCAATAAAAAATTAGACAAATTAGACTTGATTAGTAAAATGTTATTATAATCTTTAAATATAAAAAATAAATATATAAAAAATGATAATTATTTGAATAATTGTGTCTATTATTTTGTTCTCAGTTATAGTGATGGTACATGAACTATGACATTTTTCTACTGCTAGATTTTTTTGAGTAAAAGTTGAAGAATTTGGACTAGGTATACCACCAAGAGCAAAAAAAATTTTTATTGATAAGAAATGAACTCTTTACTCTTTAAATTGGTTACCTATTTGATGATTTGTAAAATTAACATGAGAAATGCCTAATTCATTTTTGATATATAATAAAAATAAAGAACTATATACAAATGAAAATTTAGAAAAAGCATTAGCAGATTGAATAGAAGTATATGATTCTGAAAATATAAAAATATCATCAAATGATAGGCAAATAATATTAGAAAAATTAAAAGAAAATAGTGCATCATACAATCTCATGAATAAACCAGCTTGGCAACAATCCATAATTATACTTGCTTGAGTATTTATGAATTTCTTGCTTGCGTCAATAATATTTTCTATACTCTTTTTCATATGAGTAAAACCTATATGAGTAAATACAAAAATAGAAACAAATTTAGAATTGAAACTTATTCCAACTTATGAACAAGCAATAGAATCATGAATAATAATTAAAAAAGAAGGACTAGTAGTATCTCCAGTTAAGTGAAGTATAGCAGAAAAAGCAGGATTAAAAGACTGAGATGTATTTAAATGAATAATTAATAGTGACTGATGAGAAATAAATATAAAAGATAGCAAAGAATTAATTAAAATAATATGAAATAGTGCAAATAAAGAATTAACTTTTGTAATAATCAGAAATTCTGAAATTTTAAATATTAAAATTATTCCAAGTTCTAATATTATAGATTGAAAAAATGTATGAAAAATAGGGTCATATATATGAGAAAATGTAGAATTAAATAAAAATTTTGAATATAAATTCAATTTAATTGATTCTATAAAATACTGAACTTTAGAAACTTATAATCAATCATTACTAACACTTAAATGATTAAGTATTTTATTAAAAAAGATTGTAAATCCAGAAACTCCTAAAGAAAGAACAGAAGCTATATCTGAAGTAAGCTGACCAATATGAATAGTTGATTTCGTAAGTAATTCACTATCTGCATGATTAACATTTTTATTCATACTATGAGCAGTTATATCTATCAATCTATGAGTTTTTAATTTACTACCTATACCAGCACTTGATTGATGAAGATTTATATTTATTACTTTAAATGGCTTAATAAAAAAGATTTTTTGAAGAAAAGCTATAAATGAAAAAGTAGAATCGTTAATTCATGTATGATTTTTTATTATTTTAATTGCATTAAGTATAATAATAGCATATAATGATATAAATAAAATTATTTCACAGTAAAAAATTATGGAAAAAAATAAAATATTACAAAAAGCAAAGAAATATGTAAATAAATTACTTGTTCCTCTTGAAAAACATTATTATCATAGTTACAAACATGCTATTGAAGTAATGGAAAGAGCAATTTATATTGCAGAAAAAGAATGATTAAATTTAGAAGAAATAGAAATATTATGATTAGCATGACTATTTCATGATACATGATTCATAATTCAATATGACAATAATGAACCTATTTGAGCAAAAATAGCACAGAATTATTTAAGAAGTGTACTTTATTCAGAAGATAAGATAAAACTTATAGAAAGAATTATATTAGCTACAAAACCTAGCTATAGAACACCTATAGATATATACGAAAAAATCATTAAAGATGCTGATTTAGATAATTTAGGTAGAAAAGATTTTTTTGAAAAATGACATTCATTAAAAAAAGAAATAGAGTTAATAAAAAATATTAAAATAAGAGATCCAGATTGGAATCATTGATCAGTTGATTTACTAAAAGAACATCAATATCAAACTTACACTCAAAAACTAGAAAGAGAAGATACAAAACAAGAAAATTTAAAAAGAATGATAAATGAAATTGAAAGCAAAAAAAATAAGAAAATTAAATAATTTTCTTATTTTTTTATTTTATAAATTAAGGTAAAAAGATAATATAAAATATTTTTTATTTAATTCAGGCATTAAAGAAAAACTATTATTGATTTCTCTTGAATTAGATAATAATTTCAATATATTTTTTGGAAAATTATATTTTTCAAGATTTTTTTCAATAATTTTTATATCATTATTATTAATTAATTGCTTATTATTATCATAAGAACTACTAATTAATAAATCTAGTAAATTATTAATAAATTCATCGTATTCAGTTTTAGATATTCATAGATTTTCATATTTATCTTCGCTATATTTTCTAAACAAATTATTATAGTAATCCTTTATATTAATTCAATTTAAACTTCAAGTATTTTCTATATTATTTATTATATCATTTGTTCAACTATTAAATAAATTCATATTGAATTCATTAATAAATCATATTGCAAAATTACTTTCTGGATTTATTTTAGTAATAATAGTTGATTTATTGTTATCAAAAAATCAAATATTGTTATCAATATTAATATTTAATACGCTGTTAAATGATTCAATATTTCACCAAAATCAAGGATTATTATTGATATAATTCCCTGCCAATTCTCATGTAAAACTATTAATCAATAATCATCAATTACATATTTCTATTATAGAATTTGAATTTACATTTATATTTCATGAATCACATATTGAAAAATCAGCATTTACTGAAAAATAATTAATAGCAATTATTAAAATACTAAATAAAATTTTATAAATATATTTCATATATTAATAGTTAAAAATTACATATATTTCTCATAATCATTTTTCAAATTCTAATCAAGTAACTTCTTTATATAATCATGCACTATTTATATCAATATTGAAATATTTATTAGTTCTAATTCTTTTATAAATCCAACCTAATCATTTATTTTCTAAATTACTTGATGAATAGTTTTTTCTGACATTTTTTTTATCATAATCATCAATAAATCATGATTTAAAAACATTATTAAATAAATTATGGATACTAGTTACATCTATTACATTATTTGTATCAAAATAATTATTAATATAAAGTGAATCTCATAATAGATCAATTAAACTAAAATTAATTATTTTATTATTTATAAAAGTTATATTTTCACTATTCTCTATAGATAAATTATTTCATCATAAATCAATTATATTTGAAACTAATACTGAATAATTTAAATGAGTATTAATATTAACATTTCATTCTTCTTGAAAAGTAATAATATATGGATTAGTAGATCAAGAATTAACAAAATTTATCTTAGAATTTTTTATTAAAACTGGTAATCTAAATACATAATCGTTTGAAACTTCTATATCAATTGTAGAGTTTTCAATAATTTGTTTATTTGTATAATTTCAGTAATAATAATAATCAATATTTCAATTTCTATTAATATATTTAACAGTTCTATATGTTCATAATAATCAAATATTATTTGAGTTATTCAATTTGATATTAGAATTAATTATTTTGATTCAATTTGAAAATGGAATACTGTAATTTCTAGAAATATCCATAAATAAATAATCATTAAAATATGGTTTTTTTTCATTTAAAAATATTGCATTTTTAAAAGTTACATTTCATGCATTGTATGATAAATCAATACTCATATCTTTGAATACTAAAGAATTATTTCATATTCATTCTATAATTAATTCATTATCATAATTAGTTCCTAAAAAATTTAAATTAATATTTGGATTAAGAATATCTTGAAAACTACAAGTTACTTTTATGTTAAATATTTTTCATGCGGAATTGATTTCATTTCAATTATAATTAACATTTGAATTTATATAATTTATAGTTTTTTCAATTCATTCTTTAAGAGTAGAATATGGTTTAGAACTATCAAATGGAACTCAAGTAGAATTATTTCCATTAATACAATCAATTAATGTATAGTCATTAGAATAATTACTATCTGCACTTACTAAAGTAAAATTTAAAATAAAAACTAACAAAATTAGAAATATTTTTTTCATAAAAAAATATATTAATATATAAAATTAAAATTATTATATTCAAGCAACCTTAATACAACCTTAAAATTTCGATACAAAATATAATTTGATTTTTTATGATAATTATCTATTTAAAAAGAAAAACTCCTTAATTTTCATTAAAGAGTTATATAAATAATTCACAATTAAAATTTTTACTTTTAAATATTTCTCATTTTTTAGATATTATTAATCATTCTAATCAATTTATATTTCATAATATTTTAATAGATTCTTCCAAAGGAGTAACAAATAATGCAGTAGAAAAAATATCAGAAAAACTTGATAATTTATGTAAAACAAATATTGCAATTTTATCATCTTGAGAATTACTATTTTTTGGATTTATTAAATGATGTCATTTGTTAGTTTTTCTTTTAAATGGACTTGATGATGAAATTGAATTATTTTCTAATAATATTTCTCATATATATTTTTTTTCATCATATGGATCTTCTAATAATATTTTATGTTTTCACTTAACTTTTATATCTCAACCAAAATTTATAATAAATTCAGAGTAATATTTGTCTAATATATTAAATATCTTGTCAACTATATATCATTTTCAAACTGATCACAAATCTATAGAAACATTATTATGTAATAATATTTTTCAATTTTCTATTACTATATTTTCATATCAAATACTATTTTCCATTTTTTCAGTTTCTATTCAATATCAAATATTTTCTAATATTGGTAATATAGTTATATCAAAATATCATTTAGTTATTTTCGAAACTTTATTGCATAGTTCTATAATAGAAAAAAGCTCTCAATCAATTTGAGAACTTTTTTCTTTATTTAAATTATATAAATAATTTCATTTTATAAATCTAGAATATTTATTTTCAAATGATTGTGTCTCAAAAAAACATTTTTCTATAATATTTTCATTAATTTCATTAGATATTATTGTTATATCAAGTCTTGATCAGAATAAATTTCTAGAATATTTCATAATTATTTAATTGCTTTTTTAAATGCTTCATTAGTTAAAGATGCTCATGCTACTTCGAATTTTTTAGCATCTTCTAAAGTTTTACCAACTAATACTTGTGCTGCTTTATTATAATCTGTCATATCATATACAGTTGCTGTAACTTCAATTGATTCAATAATTCAAGCATCAGATAATGAATAAGTTATTCACATATCAACAGGTCAATTTTGATTACTATAAGTTGCATCTAATTTTACTACATCTCATGTACTAGAACTAGATTCTTCAATTGCAACTCACGTTTCTGTATCAGCATTTAAATTATTAATTTCTTCATTAATTTGTTTAGTTGTATCCTCAATTGCTGCTTGATCTGTAACGGTATTTTCAGTATCTTTATTTTGTGTAGAACCACAAGATGCTAATAACAAAGTTAACATCAATAAATAAATAATTTTCATTTTATTATTTAAGTTAAAATATAATTTTGTGTCCACATTATATGTTTAAAATCATTTAAGTCAAAAAACTTTCTTGCAATTCGGTATATATTTGTATACTTCATTAAAAATTTACAAAATAATAATAATAAATGTTTGAATTTAAACTTGAAAATACAGATTGATATGCAAGAGCATGAGAATTTGTAACTACTCATTGAATTATAAATACTCCAATATTTATGCCTGTATGAACTAAATCTTCTGTCAAATGAATACATCCAGAAGAATTAGACGAAATGTGAGCAGAAATAATTTTAAATAATACTTATCATTTATATTTGAGACCAGGAGATAATATAGTAAAAGAATTTTGATGAGCTCATAGATTTATGAATTATAATAAACCTATTTTAACAGATTCAGGATGATTTCAAGTTTTTTCATTATGACAAACTAGTGAAATAGGTTTCAAAAATTCTGAAAGTTTAGTAAAAATTACTGAAGAGTGAGTACATTTTAGAAGTTTTATTGATTGATCTAAACATTATTTTGATGCAGAAAATGTAATGGATATTCAATCAAATATTTGAGCTGATATAATTATGGCATTTGATGAATGTGCACCATGAAAATCAACAAAAGAATATGCTAGAGCAGCAATGGAAAGAACTCACAGATGGGCAGAAAGATGTGTAAAAAGGTGGAAAGAAAATAATATAAAAAGAGAAAAAGAGTGATCATATCCTCAAGCACTATTCCCTATTATTCAATGAGTTACATTTGAAGATTTGAGAAAAGAGTCAGCTAAATTTATTTGAAAATTAGATACTCCATGAATTGCTATATGATGATTATCTGTTTGAGAACCTAAAGTAGACATGTATAGAATTCTTGATGTATTAAAAGATAATTTACCAGTAAATAAACCAAGATACTTGATGTGAGTAGGAACTCCTGAAGATTTAGTTGAGTGAATTTATAGATGAATAGATATGTTTGATTGTGTATTACCTACTAGATTATGAAGACACTGAGTAGCATTTTCAAGTATTTGAAATATAAGAATAAAAAATAAACAATGGGAACTTAGTAAGGAGCCATTAGATGAATATTGTGACTGTAAAGTATGTAAAAATTATACTAAATGATACTTAAGACACTTAACTCAAGAATGAGAAATGCTATGAATGCAACTATTAAGCTATCACAATCTATATTTTTTAATAAATTTATGAAAAAAAGCTAGAAATGCAATACTAGAAAATAAATATGAACAATTTAGAGAATATTTTTGGTCTAAATATCCAAAAGATGTATTAAACAAATAAATTTTGACTTTATTTGTTTTTTATTTATAATAATATCTATAATTAAATATAAATTATTCAAAATGAATAGGTTTAAAAAAGAAAATAATCCATCAGTTATTAATGTTAATATTGAATGAAATACAAATTTAATAACAATAAATGAATTTAAAACTAATATATTATGACAGTTATTAGCTTTTTTAGGTGAAAAAATTACTGAAAAAACCAAAGAATGAATAATTGAGAAATTAAATGATAGGTTTGCAGAAATATATGATGCATATTCAATTACTGAAAAGAAATTCAAATATAGAAAAAGAGATAGTTGAGAAATGTACATGACACATATAAATTGAGTTTTAGATATTTATATACAAAAATTATTCAAATTAGATGAAAAACTTCTAGTTCTTGATAATTCAAATGAAGAAGATAGAAAAAAAGCTATAGAATTTGTAAAAAATGAAATAAGTATACTTGCAACTATTATAGAACATGATTCAATTGAAGACACTGATTCTACAATGGAATGAATAAATGAAAGATTTACTAATAATAAATTAGTGTGATTTACTACCTTATTATTAAGTAAAAAACCATTTATATATTGTATTGAAGATGAAGATGATAAAATTGAATTTGAAGAAATAAGAAAGACTTGAATATTGAACGAAAAATGATTAATATCTGATTTGATAAAGAAAAAAATACAAATTAATGAAGAAAATGAAGAGGAATTAGTAAGATATGCAGTATGAGATGATCATAAATTAAAAGAAAATCAAATAGATTGATTAGAAAGATATAAAAAACTTGAAAAAAAATTATAAAAATAAAAGAAATGAAAATTATTTTAATCATTATAAATCTATATATTCATTAATAAGACATGCAAAAAAATTATTAAAAGATAAAAATTTAGAATTTTCTAGGGAAGATTTTAAAATAATTATTTATAATACAATAGTTATAAAATTATCTGATAGAATACATAATTTAAATGATATTGCTGAAGCTTGGTCTAACAATCCTAGTAAAATTGAAAAAAAATTACTAGAAACAGAAAAATATTTATTAGATCTTGCTAAAGAATTTAATATAGAAACATATGATTTTATAGTAAATGAAATATCTAGGATAAGAACAATTATAGCAAAAAATAATACAATTGAAAAAGTAAAAAAAATTATAGAATAAGACAAAAAAATTGCATTTGCCTTATTTTTTTTTAAAATAGATACATTATAAAATAATAAATACAAAATATGTTTTCTTGAATAGTTAAAAATAAAGCTAAAATATTAAGTATAAATAATTGAATTTATACAGTAGAAAATATTTTTTGAAACAAGTTAAAAAAATGAATAAGTATTGCTCACGATTGAGCATGTATGACAATTACAGATTCTGATAAAGATAAATATAGTTTTTTTGTAATGGAAGAAAGTATAAAAAAAACTAATTTTGGAAGCAAAAGTATTTGAGATACATTTAATGTTGAATGAAGTTTGAAATTATCTGATACGATGGATTGACACTTTGTTTCATGACATATAGACACTACATGAATTATTGAAAAAATTATAGAAAATAATGATTTATCAAAATACATTTATATAAAATTTGATGAAAAATATAAAAATCTAATAATTGAAAAGTGAAGTATTACTATTAATGGAGTAAGTTTAACAATTGTAGAAGATTGAATTGATTACTTATCTGTATCTGTTATTCCCCTTACTCAAGAAATTACTAATATATGAGATTTAAAAGTATGAAATAAAGTTAACTTAGAATTCGATATATTCGCTAAATATGTGAATAAATTATTAATTAATAAAGAAAAAAATGTCTAAATATAATATTGTTAAAAATAACTATGATGAGTTAAATAAAAATGTTCACATAGTATTTATTACTTCTGAATTTAATAGAGATTTTACTAAAGCATTAGAAGATGTAAACGAAAAATTTTTGATTGAAAATTGATTTAAAAATATTAAAAAATTTTTAGTACCTTGAGCATTTGAAATACCATGATTCTTAAAAAAAGTAATTAAGGGTTCGCAGCCAGATTTAGTAATATGTTTTTGAGTAATTATTAGATGAGAAACTACTCATTACGAGATGGTAGCATGAGAATCAGCAAGATGATTAATGGATATATCAATAAAATCTAAAGATACTTCAATTATAAATTGAATTCTTACTTGTGAAAATGAAGAACAAGTAAAAGCTAGAATATCTAATACATATGCATTATCTGGTTTAAATTTACTTAATGAAATTGAGAAAATATAATATGCATAAAATTATTAATTGAATTGTTATAAAATGAAAACAATTATGAAGAACTGTATGATATAATACTGCAAATATATCTTATATTAATAATGATATAGCAGATTGAGTCTATAAAATAAACATTGTTATTGATAATAAATTATACAAATGAGCTTGAAGTTTTAGATCTAATCTTAATATTTTTGAATCACATATATTTGATTTCAATAATGATATATATTGAAAAGAAATAGAAATAATTTTATTAGAAAAAATAAGAGATAATAAAAAAATAAATAGTTTAGATGAATTAAAAAAGTTAATAGAAAATGATATTAAAATAATAAAAAATAATATAAAAGTAGCACTTACTTTTTGAACATTTGATATAGTTCATGAGTGACATAGAAATTATTTATTTCAAGCAAAAAAATATTGCGATAAATTAATAACAATTGTTGCAACTGATAATAATATTGAAAAATTTAAATGAAAAAAACCTTTAAATAATATAGAAAAACGAATAAATGATGTAATAGAATTAAATATTACAGATGAAGTAATAAGTTGAGATGAATCAAATCCAATGAAATGGTTAGATATTTATAATCCAAATTACATTTGCTTATGATATGATCAATTATGATTTTCTGAACTTTTAGATAAATATATTTATGATAAAAATTTAAAAATTTATATAATTAGATTAAATCCTTATAAAGAAGATATATATAAATCATCATTATTAAAAAAATAATAATTCTAGTTAGAATTATTATTTTTTTATCATATAATTATTTTGAATTTTCTTTCATATTTTCAAATCTTTTTCACTTCACTTATTTTACTAATTGAAATAGTAAAATCAAATTTCTTACATATTTCAAAGAATCATAATTCAATATTATTATACTCGTTTTCATTTAAACTAAATTCAGAAATAACATATTTATCTGTAATATTTTTAGATAATATATATGATAGTAAATTGATATTTAAATTATTATCGATTTCTTCTATAAAAAATTCAATATTTTTTATTATAAAATCTTTCATATTAGGATTAACAAATAACTCAAATTGATTATCATTATGATTAATATTATATCCAGAATAATATATTAACTGATTAAATCTTTTTTCAAAATATTTGTTTATTTTAGTTAATTCATCTAGTCATTCATATCATACTTCTAAATCATTTCAATAACAAATTCTAGTTTTTAATCATACTTCACTACTAATTAAATTAATATATTCTAGTACTTTGTAACTTGGTTCAGTAAGTTGAAAAAATAAAAATAATTCATCTCATCAAATACATATTTTGACATTTCTATATTTTTCTTGAATAATATTAGCTAAATATAACATTTTTTTTGTTCAAGTAGATCATCAATTTAATATTCATTTATCAATATATTTTCATTTTAATTCTCAATTATTTATTCTTTCACAAAGTTTTAATGAATCATTAATATTTGAAACTCACATATCTATTACATCTATAAAACAATTGAATCATGGAATATTTTTTACATATTCATTAAAATAATCATTATTATAAAATCATTTATGATTATATTCAAAGAATAAAGTTTTAATTTTTAAATCATTTAAATTATTTTCATCATCTTTAGTATAAATAGAATTTGATACATTTGACGGAGAAAAAAAATCAAAATTTTCATTTATTAAACTAATATACAATGAAAGCATATTCAATAAGTCCGATGGTAAATTTTTTCATCATTTTCTATAATAAGAAATTAATTTATCATTAATACTATAATTTCAATTATTAACAATCAATATATCTATTTGCATTCAATCTATTAATACTTTTTCATCTTTAAAATTTTCAATAATTAATTCCTTAGTTTTAATTATTATATCTGATATAGTCTTAATTTTTCTTATATCATATTGATTTAAAATTAATGATTCATTATTATTATAATTTTTTTTACTTCACATAGTAGATATATAATAAGAAACAATTTTTGAAAAATTATTATCATCTATTACTTTGTTATATCAAAATCATAGATTAAAATTTTCATAAAATTTTTCCTTAACATTATTAATATTTTTTCAGTTCAATATTTTTCTATTAAATGAATGTTTAAATATAAAATCAACCAATTTTTTTGTATTTTGAATATCTCCTAATATTTCTGAAATTATATTATCTTTTCATGAATAAGAAAATAATAAATTTTTATATGATTTTAACAATAATCTACCATTTTCGTTATGATAATCAAAATTCGTTATAATATATTTTTTTAAACAATTAATAAATTCATCTACAATTTCCTTTCATACTTCATCATTTAATTTTTTTATTCAAAAAAAATTTATATTGACTAAGTTATCTCAATGTTCAATTCTATTAATAGATAACATAGGAAAATTTTCATAAATAATTCAAAATATTTCTCTTTTTGAATCCTTTGAAAGATTATCTGGGATTTTTATATAATCAATTTTTCTGTTATTAACATTTAATGAAACTAATATTTTAACTAATATTTTTTTATAATCTCAAGATTTTACTTCATCAAAAAATGACTTATCTATATTTAAATAAGTTATTCAATCTATATTACTAATTGAAAAAAAATTCATACTTAATATATCTTCAATATATATTTTATTTCTATACAAAATTTCTAAATATTGATTATCATAAAATTCTGAGTCTATATTATCAATTGAGAGAATATTTAACTGATTATTTCTTTTATAATTTTTCATAATTATATACATAATAATTTGTATATATATTTTAGCATATAAATTATAATTAAACAAAAAAATAAACATTTTATAAAATGTTTATTTTTTATTATTATTTAATCTTGAATAATACCTTGTATCAATGAGTTATTTGTTGTTGCATAAAAGGATATAATTGTTGATCAGTTTTAAATGAATCTTTGTTTTGCTTAATATAATTATCTAAATTTAATAAATAACTATAATCATTTGAATTTATTTTTCAATCATCCATCAAACTTCTTATTCTTTTGAAACATCACAATAATTTAGTATTTCTATTTATTGTTGTTCAATCTTGAGTATATCATTCATAATTTACTCCTGCTGTATTCATATAATTTTCAATATCTTTATCAGTTTTTTGAGATTTAGAATAATCTTCTAATGCTACTTTTAGACAAGCACTATCTGTCTCAATCAATTCAAGTTTATCACTTGTAAAAGTTTTTAATAATCTTTCATATCTCTTAGTTAGATTATGTCTTTCATCCTTATCTATAGTAGCTGCATTCAAATCTGCTAATAAGTATGATATGCCCATTTTTTTGAAATTCTCAATTGTTATATTTGCATCATCACTATATATATAATCATTAAATGAAAACAATAACGAATCTTCTAACAATCTTGTATTATTTTCTGAGATATGGTATTTCAAAAATGTACCTATTCTATAAATTCATACTTTGTTTTTAAATTCCTTAGTAGGGTTAGATATATTTTCATAAATATTATTTATAGAAATTTTAGCTGAATTAGCTAATACTGGTTGAGATTTTTGTATCTCTGTTAGAATATTTTTTACATTATAAATATCCATCTTTTCTATTCATGAAACTGCTGATTGAATATCTGCTGTAATATATTTTTTCAAGAATTCTTCTTTTTTATTTTGATCAATATTTAAATAAAACAATATTTTATAATATTCTTGATGATATTTAAAAGGAGCTTCTATAGTAGACATTTCACCTGTTTTATATTCTGTATATCATGCTCATTTAAGATTATCAAAACTATGTGGAAATACTGAATTTGCCAAATATATAATAAATATTAATGCAAATAATAAACTTCATAATAACTTAGAATAAAAATCTTTTTCATCATTTTCATCTTTATAGCTTGATAGAAAATATAATCAAATTGCTATTATTAGAAAAAATGAAAAGTACATAGCTATACCATACCAAACTATTCAGAATGCTGATATGTCCCACAAAAATGTATAAAAAACTGCAAATACAATATTTAAATTAAAAATGGTAATTTTATTTTTTTCAACTGTTTTATCATCCACAATTAATAATAATCACAATCATGGTAATAAGAATACTAATAAAACAATTAAATATCATGTAGGCAAATTATATGATGATAAGAAATCAGTCATAAATTGATTTATTGTTCTATTTTCCTTCCATAAAGTTAATAGAGAATCACTATATTCATTAAGTTTATTTTTTTCTATCGCTTCTTTTAAATCTGAAATAGAATTAATATTTTGATTAAAAATAGTATAACTAGTATTTAATATACTTAATTCTTTTAATAACTCTAAATCACTATCAGTTAGATTATTTCTAACTAGAGATAATTTATTTGTTAATTCATTTTTTGTTATTTTAGATTTCAATTCTCCATAAAATGCTTCAACAGCCTTTTTTTCTATTTCTTCATATGTATGACCTTCAGTAACTACACTTTGTATATCAGCTCTACTTATATAGTTTCATACTTTTATATCATATATATCTTTATTAAAAGAACTATCATTAAATATAGTATCATTTCTTTGAAATACTGCACTCTTTGCTTGTTCTGACATTTGAGAATATGTAGATAATTTTGTATTATCTATCAAATTATTATCTGACTTTAGAAAAACAAGTAATTCTAAAAATATAAACAATACTATAAACAATGAATAATATTTTTTTCTGTAAGGTAAAAATAATAATATAGAAGGTATAAATGCCAATAATAGAAATCCAATATCTGTAAATTCACCTCACTGATTTACTTGCATTGTTAGATTCCATGGTAGTTTGATATAATTATTTGCTCATTTTTCATATCAAAAATATCTTCAGAAATCTTCATTTATAGTTGTTCATTCACTAGATATACTTTGAGTTTCTAATTTTTTATTAATATTATCTAATTCTGTTTTAGAGTAAATTTTATTATAATCAACTTCGAATGAATCAGCATATCATCATAAAATTCTAGACAAAGTAACATCAGGATAAGAATCATAAACATTTTTTCATATCCAAGGTAATAGTGATAAAATTATTCATAAAATTAATACTGCTATCTCTAATAAAAATTTCTTTATTAATAATTTATTTTTATTAAATGAATACAGTAATAATGCTAATCAAATAATTCCAGATATAATTGAAAAGTTAGTTTCAAATCAAGCAATTTTACTAGGATTCACAACTACATTCATATAAGACCATAAATTTGCTTTGGTAAATATTGCAAAATATAATCAAATATATGATAAAAATCATAATAATCACATTCTAACATAAAACATCACTCATATAAGTGCTGATATCAATAATAATGATGTAAATTTAATAGAAAATGCAAATCAACATAATAATCAAATAATAAACAACACAATGAAATTATTAATATGAAATGATTTATGTGATAACTTATCTCAGATATAGTTCTTAACTTTTTCTAAATATGAGTGATTATCAATTTTTAAATAATATCTAAACAATAAATATATAGCAATAATAGACACAAAAAACAATCAAGAATCTAGCTTCATATCCTTAGCTTGTTGAAAAACAATCATAGGCATGATAATAAACATAGTTCAAACGAGCATTGGAATATTTAAAAACGATTTTTTATTAGTATTTTCTGTTTTTGAATTATTGAAATTTGATAATAAATCAGTACTAATAAGTATCAATACTATAAAACTCAAAAATCATCATACATTATTTAAGAAAAAAGCTTGTGCAGGTGATCCAAATATATATCATATACCTGTAAAAGTTTGCCAAGAATACATAGCAGATAATGATATAATACTACCTGCTTCAGCCATTAAATGTGGATAATTCATATATACTCATAAATCATCCCATCATATAGGAAATGGTCTTACTATAGAAATCAAATTTACACTTAATAATAAAGTAGATACAATAAATAAGAATTCAGTTGAAATTAGCTTTAAATAAGCTCATTCATCAATATCAAACTCTATTTTATAATTAAAAAGTCCAGAAAATAATTCTAATAACTCTTTATAAGAATAAATAATAAATCCTGCTAATATTCATAGAACTATATATCAATTATAAAATCAAAGAATTCAAAAAACATCTATAAGAAATACATATGAAAAAAATCAAAATCCAAGTGATATTATGAATCTATAAATAGAATTTTCTTCTTCGAAAAATTTGAATCTAGATAGTATTTTTTTTCAAAATGAAATAGAAGATAATACTATTGTAATAGGTAAAAGTGAATAAAAAATAATTTTTGCAAACAAAACTACTCAATATCAAATTGATGCATCATTATAGGAAAAAAACAATAGACATAATACAAAAAGATGTAATAGAAAATATCACAAAATTTTTAATAGTGAAAAACTTGCCTTATTATCGGAAAATTCTAGTTGTACAAATTTATAAATTGAATATATAATTCATATAATTATTATGTATGAAGTATATCAATCGAAATTCTCTATATGTGCTAAATTTCAACTATAATAACTATATGCTATAAAAGAACCAAATAATACAAATACTAAAGTTTTTAATAAGTAAGCAATCATGATTATAAATTTAATAATAAATAATTTACGAAATTAGTTTATTATTTTAATACAAAAGCTCAATTTTTTTTTTATTTTTATGTTAAAAAATAGCAACTTATGATTAGTTGCTATTTTTTATGAATGATTTAAATGTTCTATTAAAAGTGTAATATATGATTCTAAATAATCATCAAAAATTTCTCATTTATTTTCTGAAAATAATATTCATCAGTTTTTAATTAGACTTATTTTTACATCTTTTTTTTGTTGCAATGTTAGTTCATGATCAGTTTTTTGAGTATAATCAATCATATATGCATCTTTATCAAAAAGTGCTGGAATAGTAAAATTATCAAATAAATGTATAGCCTCTTCTAATCTAAATTTAGTAACTACATCTAAGTCTTTTGTTTTTTTCTTACCATTTCAAATAACATCTCTTTTTACTATTCTTTGAAAAGAATATCATAATCTAGGTGTTATTAATATTTTAATTACATTTAATCTATTTTCTCATATTTCTGTTGATACAATATCTGCTATATTAAATGAATTAACTCAATCTAACAATATAGTAGTATTTGATCATTCTTCCCTTCATCTAACATATAATGATGACATTGCCCTTGATAATTCCCTTTCTATATCAGTTTTCAAATAAGCTCATTCATATTGAAAAGCTTCATGATTATGAAGAATATTTCTTACAAACTCAACTGCTTTTTCATCATCAGAAAACATTTCTAAGAAATTTTGCGAATTCTCTAACATTTCATTATATCTTCTAGTTCATATTTCTTTAAAAAAACAATCTAATATAACATACAAAAAATGTAATCCAGTTTCTTCATGTGTAATTCATAGCTCTAACATATTAGAATTATCCTCATATTTATTCTTCAATTTTATTCATAAATGTGATCATACTTTTTTAGATATTCATCATTTTCAAGCTCATGGTACTCCTGTATATGCAAAAATATTATCTATTTCTGTCTTTATTAATGGTATTATATGTGATGCTTTTTGTAACCTAATTCACTGAAAATTTTCAACTCAATACTTTATTTTATCAATTACATTCATTCATGTTAGTAGAGTATTTGCTCAAGAAATAGGTCAATGCATAAAATGCTTTCATTTAATAAATAAAAATTATTTATATATAATAAAATAAAAAATTATTTTTTCAAGTCGAATTTTAAAAAATATTTTCTGTTTTCAATTTTTTAATTAAAATAAATTAATTATACATTAATAATAAATATGGATTATTTTAAAGAAAGCCTAAGATTACATGAAATATGGAAGTGAAAAATAGATTTCAAATCAAAAATTGAATTAAATAATAAAACTGATTTATCATTAGCTTATACACCATGAGTTGCAGAACCATGTTTAGAGATAGCTAAAAATCCTGATAATGCATATAAATATACTATTAAATGAAATACTGTAGCAGTTATATCAGATTGATCTGCTGTTCTATGATTGTGAAATATATGATGACTAGCTTGATTACCAGTTATGGAAGGAAAATGTATATTGTTCAAAGAATTTGCTTGAGTTAATGCCTTTCCAATTGTACTTGATACTCAAGATACAGAAGAGATAATTAATACAATCAAACATATTTCACCTACTGTATGATGAATAAATTTAGAAGATATTTCTGCTCCAAGATGTTTTGAAATAGAAGAAAGATTAAAGGAAGAGTTAAATATTCCTGTCTTTCATGATGATCAACATTGAACTGCTATTGTTGTATTAGCATGATTAATAAACTCATTAAAAATAACTAATAGAAATAAGGAAAATGTTAAAATAGTAGTAAATTGATTATGAGCTGCATGAACTGCAATTATAAAATTATTAAAATTATACTGATTTGAAGATATTATAGTTTGTGATAGTAAATGAATTGTTTCAAAAAATAGAACTGATTTAAATGAAGAAAAAAAAGAAATATTAAAAATTACTAATATAAATAATATTGATTGAAAATTAAAAGATGCAGTGGTATGAAGAGATGTATTCGTATGAGTTTCTGCTCCATGAGTATTAACTGAAGTTATGGTAAAATCAATGAATAAAGATTCAATGATTTTTGCTATGGCAAATCCAACTCCTGAAATAATGCCTGATCTAGCTAAAAAAGCTTGAGCATTAATAGTAGCTACTGGTAGGTCTGACTTCCCTAATCAATTAAATAATGTACTAGTATTTCCAGGTTTATTCAAATGAGCACTAGAAAATAGAGTAATAAAAATAACAGAACAACATAAACTATTAGCTGCACAAGCATTAGCAGACTATGTATTAAATCCTTCTGTTGATGAAATAATTCCAAGTCCATTAGATAAAAATGTTGCAAATGTTATTGCATGTGTTATAAAATAAAAGCAGCAAAACTAAATTATTCAAATTTAGTTTTTTTTAACATAAAATATAATTAATAATTGTAATTTATTTAAAATATTTAAAATAGAATCATTAACAATTTATAAAATGTATGATAGAACAACATAATTCTTTATCTGAAAAAATTCTAAAAAAATGATTCTGGTTATACTTATTTTCATTTATTATATGACCCCTTTGATACATAATAAAAATAATAATAAGTAGCGAATTAAGTGTTTCTGAAGTAGGAATACTGTACTGAATAATAAGTCTAATTACTCTTGTTTCTGCTTATAATGACTTATGATTAACTGATTGATTAAATTATTATATTCCTAAATTTATTACTGAAAATAGATATGATAAAGTTAAATCAATTCTAGCATATACTATAATAGCTCAATTAATTACTTGAATAAGTTTAGCAATGATTTTTTTCTTTTGATCAGAATATTTAGCTAACTCTTATTTCAATGATCCAGTAGCTTGAGACATATTAAAAATATTTGCATTATTTTTCTTGTGAATAAATTTATTTCAGGTTATCTCTACATTTTTTATGGTAATACAAAATACTTTCTATAACAAAATACTAGACTTCAGTAGAACTATATTTATGTTACTTTTTATACTTTTTTTATATTACTTTAATCTAACTAATATTATAAATATATCATATTTATGGTTAATATGAATGTATTTTTGAGTAATATTTTGAGTATTTTTATTTTATAATAAATATTATAAAATTTATTTAAAAAAAGAAAAAATATTATGGGAAATAAAATTATTTAAAACTGTATTTATTTATTCATTAACAGTATTTATATGAGTACAAGCTTGAGTAATATTAAGCCAAATAGACATGCAAATGATTATTTACTTATTATGAACAAAAGATGCAGGTTACTATACTAATTATTTAAGTATTATTAGTATACCTTTTATGATTATTTGACCTATATTTTGACTATTATTTCCTATGTTTTCTGAAATGTATTCAAAAAATGAAATAGATAAAATAAATCAAGTAAAATCTATTTTTCAGAAAAATTTTCTTGCTATTTCAATAGCATTTAATATGCTTTTTTTTATATTCGCAGAAAAATTAGCAATTATATTCTTTTGAGAAAAATTTTTAACATCATGAATAATATTAAAATACTCTATATTATTTTTAGCATTCAATTTTTTGCTTCAAATGAATTTTAGTATTATGGCATCAATCTGAAAAGTAAAAGAAAGAATATATATAGTTATAGCTGCAATATTTTTTAGTCTTATATTTAACTATTTATTAATAAATCAATTATGAGTTTCTGGTGCTGCTCTATCGAGCTGATTATGATGGATTATAATATGGTTTTTTAGCGAGATTGCACTTTGAAAACAATTCAAAATAAAATTTGATTTAATATATTTGTTTAAAAATATTATATCTATATGAACTATTTGAATTTTGAGTTATTATTATATAATACCATTATATAATTGATTAAATAGATTAGAATTATTATTATATTTTTGTTTATATTCTGCTATATATTTTGGATTATTTGCATTAATAAATTTAAGAGAATTCAAATTTTTTATAGGTGAGATAAAGGCTTTGAGGAGGAAAAAAGATATAGAAAATATTTAAATTATAATAATTCAACATAATTATTCTATTACCTCCCCCCTGCGGGGTATTCCCTTTGGAAAAGGGAGAAAAATTATACATTTAAAAATTAAATAAACAATATGGATAATATAATAAATTGATTACAAGAATTAACTACATTGAAATGATTAATAGCATTGTTAAATATTATAATTATAGATATAATAATGAGTTGAGATAATGCTATAATTATATGAATGGCAACTAGAAATCTACCAGAAAAGCTGAGAAAAAAAGCTATTATGATATGAATAGTTTTAGCAACTGTTTTGAGAATAGTTTTAGCTTTTTTTGCTGTATACTTATTATCTGTAGTATGAATAAGATTTGCAGGATGAGTATTATTATTGTATGTAGTTTGGAAATTTTATAAGGAATTAAGAAATGGTGAAACTCATGGAAATGAAGAATTATCAAATAAAGAAATATGATTAAAGTCAGCTATTTATACTATAATAATTGCTGATGTATCTATGAGTTTGGATAATGTTTTAGCAGTTGCATGAGCCGCACATTGAAATATTGTTACTCTATGAATATGATTAATTTTTTCAATTATTCTTATGGCATTTGCATCAAACTATATTGCTAAAAACTTATGAAAATATCCTCAAATACAATGGGTATGATTACTAGTTATATTATTTGTTGCTATTGAAATGATGATTAATTGAGTAACACAAATAGAAGAAACAATCTCTATATGAAATCTATTACCATTTATTATTCTAATAATATCACTTGTATTTATTACATTACATCAAAGGAAAATAATTGCACCAAATGAAGAAAATATAAAATGATTTTTAGCAAAAAATTATATTTCAATATTTATGTGATTTTTAATTACAATTATGATATTTATAACTATTTGAGATATATTAAGTACTTATATTAAATCACATGATGCTATATTTTTAGCAGTATTTTTTATATTTTTATTATTATTTTTGGAATTAATAAGTTTAATGAAGAAAAAAAATTAGAATTGAAATTTCAATTCTAATTTTTTTAATATTGTATTAATGAATTAACTTTGTAATTTTTTAATTTTTCTTTTCAGTTTAGAAAAGTTAAATCAACTACTACATTTA
Source organism: Candidatus Altimarinota bacterium (assembly GCA_943356435.1). Lineage (GTDB taxonomy): Bacteria > Patescibacteriota > Gracilibacteria > BD1-5 > UBA6164 > UBA6164. Next base: position 16,138 of record CALREY010000008.1, on the reverse strand, counting down.
CACTTTCTACTATTCATCATAGCTTTTCTACCAGTTGACATGCTGCTAATGCAGTTCATCACGTAGCTAATAAATCATCAATAATAGCTACTTTATCTCATGGCTTTATAGCATCTATATGTATATCAAATGTATTTCTACCATATTCCAATTCATAATCTACTGAAATTGTATTATATGGAAGTTTTCATTTTTTTCTAACTATTGATAACGGTTTAGATAATTTATAAGATAATGCTCAAGCAAACAAAAATCATCTAGCATCTAATCATATGATTACATCAGCATCATTTATTAAACTTGAAAATCTATTAATAGTTTCATTGAAAGCTAATGGATTCTGTAATAAAGGTGTAATATCCTTAAAAACTATTCATTCAATAGGAAAATCCTTAATATCTCTAATATAATCAGTTAATTGCATATAATAATTATTGTGGATAAAATAAATTATGTTCTTTTATATTTAATAAAACTTCATTTAAATATTTATTTGATAAATATTTTGCCATTGGTAAATTCATATCTAAATAATTTCCACAATCACGAGCACTTTGTCCAGGTATTTCTCATACAAAGTCTCTCATAAAAGTATACAATTCAGTTAAAAGAGGAATAATATCTTTTGATTCTAAATCTCAATTTAGTAATAAATAAAATCATGTTCTACATCACATAGGACCAAAATAAATTATTTTAGAACCATATTCTTTATGATTCCTCAAAAAAGTTGCTCACAAATGTTCTATTGCATGCATCTCTGCGTTATTCATTACTGGCTCTTTATTTGGTTGAGTCATTCTTAAATCAAAAGTAGTAATTACTGAATCTCAAACATTATCTTTTCTAGAAACAAAAACTCCAGGAAACATTCTAGTATGATCAATCATAAAACTTGCTATTTTTTCCATATTTTATTTTTATTATAAATTAATTATTTTATTTAATACTTTAATAGAATTTTGCATTGCAAAATCCAAATTTCACATATGTGCATCTTTTGCCTCGTTATCTGCTCAATCAGATATTGATTTAATAAATATACATTTATTTAATTGATTGAATTCACGAGCAACAGAAGCTATTGCAAATGATTCCATTTCAATTACTTGTGCATTGTACAATAATTTTAACTCAAGAACTTTTTCATTATCATCAATAAATTGATCTCATGTTAGACAATAAGAATTATTAAATACATTAAAATCGAATTCTAAATTATCAATATCTAATTTATTATCTAAAAATATCTCTTTTTTTGCATAATCTAAATGCTCTCATTCAAATGGTAAATACATGTCATGTTGTGATATTTTATTTACTATAAATACATCTCATATATTTGCATCATCTCATACTAAACTTCATGCTATTCATATATTTATTAATCTAGAAATATCATAATTAACAAATAAATAAGTTGTTGCAATTGAGGCTTGTATTTTTCAAATTCATGCTAATGCTAAAACTATACTTTCATTTTCATATATAATAATATTTTCTAATTTTTTTGTATTTATTAATCAGTATAATTTAATAATATGTTCTGCTTCTTCACTCATTGCGGTAATAATTGCTGTTTTTTTCAAAATATTTTAATATAATAAATAAATTCTTAATCTTTAAATAATCCATCCTTGAATTCCTTCCTTTTAAAAAGGAAGGAGGCTCAATTTATTATTATTGTAATATATTAATTCTAAAATATTATATAAAAAATATAATAAAATGAAAGATAAAATTCTAAAAAAAATAATATACAATTTAATAAATTGTATATTATTTTTTTAGTTTCTTTCTGAAAGCTCTTTTTGTATTACATTTTTTAGAAATACATATTTAGTTATTCTTTGTTTTATAATTGAATCTACTATTCTAAGCATTTTTGTTTTTGGTATTAATTCATCTATTAATTCTACTACTTTTGATAATTTTTCTGTAGAAATATTTTTTAATTTATTTTGAATTTCATCTTGTCATTTTGCATATCTATTATACAATGTCATATTTACATATGAATCACATTCTCATTTATATAACACTTTGTTTTTTCATGCTGAACAAGCATTTCAAAAAGTCTGAGTTATAGGATAACATGGAGCTTTTATACATTGTACTTGTACTTCAGCACATACTGGATCATATTGCATTGTACACATAGTATTATCATTATCTTCCCATGGTCTAGTACATTGTTGTTTATCAGCATTCCAAGAATATCATGCTGATGCTTTACATCAATGTTCATCAGTATCACCTCCTACTATATTATCTTTGTATTTTGTACATGACCATTTTTCTTGTCATTTATCTCCATATATATCTTCACAATACATCATTGTAGAAGCTCATAATTTACCATCTACTATAGATATAGTATTACATCAATCAGTTGCTGATTCACATATATTCCCTTCTGACTTTAAGAATTCATCACTATTAGGAAATTCTTTTATCATTGGTGATAAAGCAAAACTCTGAGAAAATAATAGAAAAAACAATATTAGAACTGATAATATATTTTTCATAAATAAAAAGTTAATAAATAATGTATATTGTACTTAATTTAACGAAAAAGAGAAAAGAAAGTGACAAAAAAGTATAAAAATATAACTTTTTAACACTAAAATTTAATCATTTTTGATTTTAATGCTTTTTTATATATATTTTTACACATATATTTTATAATTAAAGAATTTTTATGTTTAAAATGATTGTGTTTGATATGGATTGAACTTTAACACCTTCGAAATGAAAAATGGATAGTGAAATGGTAGAATTATTCAAAAAATTATTATGAAAATACAAAGTATGAATAATTTCATGATGAAAGTATGAATTATTCCAAACTCAAGTATTGCCTCATTTATGAACTGATGAAAAATTATTATCAAATTTATATGCTTGTCCTACTTGTAGTACAGCAATGTATTTATATCAAAATTGAGATTGGATTATGCAATATTCTCTTGATTTAACATTAGAAGAAAGAACACATATAATAAATACATTAAATGAAGCAATTATTAAATTGGATTTAAAACCAGAAAAAACATGGTGAGAACAAGTAGAAGATAGAAGAACACAAATAAGTTTCTCAGCTTTATGACAAGAAGCACCATTGGAATTCAAAAGTGTCTATGATCCAGACTTCAGTAAGAGAAATAAAATCAGAGAATATATATTGGATGATTTGAAATGATTTAATGTACTTTTATGATGAGCTAGTACTATAGATATAACTAGAGAATGAGTGGATAAAGCTTATTGAGTGAGAAAATTATCAGAAATATCTTGAATTGATTTAGATGAGATGATATTTGTATGAGATGCTGTATTCCCTGGATGAAATGATTATCCACCTCTTGAAATATGAGTTACTTCAAAAAGAGTATTTGATATAGAAGATACAAAAAAATATATAAAAATGTTAATTTCTTAAGAATAATAAAATATGTCATTAAAAGTACTTATTCTTGCATGATGAAGTTGAACTAGACTTTGGCCATTATCTAGAAAAAATTATCCAAAACAATTTATTAAGCTTAAAGAATTTGATAATATATCATTTTTTGAAAAATGCGTAACTAGAGCAAATAAAATAACTGATTCAAGTAATATATACATAGTAACAAATAAAGATTACAAATTTCATTGTATGAATCAATCAAACATTGATGAAAGTAATATAATTATTGAATCTAAAGCAAAAAATACTCTTTGAGCTATTTCATTATGAATAGAATGATGAAATGATGATGATATTTTCTTGATACTATCTTCAGATCATATAATTAAAGATGAGGATATTTTTGTAGAAATGATAAATAAAAGTCTAGAAGATGCAAAAAGAAGTATAATTACATTTTGAATAAAACCGAATAAAGCTCATACTTGATATTGATATATTAATTTTAATTCTACTTGAAATATTCCATATAAAGTTATAAATTTTAAGGAAAAACCTGACGAATTTTCTGCAATTAAATATATAGAAAATTGATATTATTGGAATGCATGAATATTTATGTTCAGTAAAAAAATATTTTTAGAAGAATTGGAAAAAAATAATAAAAATTATTATGAATTAATAAAGAATTGAGCAAGCAAAAAATTTGAACAATTGCCAGATTTATCGATTGATTACTGATTATTAGAAAAATCAGATAATATAAAAATAACTCCTTTGAATATATATTGGAATGATTTATGATGATTTGAAGCTTTCTTAGAATACTTTGAGGAAAATAATATAAAGAGTGATTATTCTAATATAGAATCTAATAATAATTTTTTAATTCAAACAAATAATAATAAAGAAGTAGCATTTATATGAGTATGAGATTTAATTGTAGTAGATACAAAAGATGCATTATTAATTTCAAAAAAATGAGAAACTTCTAAAGTTAAAAATATTTTAGAACAATTAAAAGAACATAATAAATATCAAACAGATTATTGAACAACAGTATATAGACCATGGTGAAGTTATACAATTATAGATGAATGAAATACATATAAAACTAAAAGATTAACAGTTTTAGCTTGAAAAAAACTTTCATCACAAATGCATCATCATAGATCAGAACATTGGGTTGTAGTAAGTGGTACAGCAAAAATAACTCTAAATGATAAAGAAATTTTATTATCAAAGTGAGAATCTACATATATACCTATTTGAACAACTCATAGACTAGAAAATGTATGAAAAATAGATTTACATATTATTGAAAGTCAAATTTGAGATTATTTAGAAGAAGATGATATTATAAGATTTGATGATGAATATGGTAGATCATAATAATATATAATTTTAAAAAATGAAAAAAGCATTAATTACTGGTATTACATGACAAGACTGAGCTTATCTTGCTGAATTATTATTATCTAAATGATATGAAGTTCATTGAATAAAAAGAAGAACTAGTTTATTTAATACAGATAGAATTGATCACTTGTATCAAGATATTCATAATCCAAATTTGAAATTTCATTTACATTATGGAGATTTAACTGATAGTGCAAATCTAATAAAATTAATTTCAGATATTAAACCAGATGAAATATATAACTTAGCAGCTCAATCACATGTAGCTGTAAGTTTTGATATGCCTGAATATACTGCTAATGCAGATTGAATTTGAACTCTTAGATTATTAGAAGCAATTAGAATAGCTTGATTAGAAAAAACTACTAAATTTTATCAAGCAAGCACTTCTGAATTATTTTGAGGATTAGATTATAATAGACCTTTAGCATGATATACTGAAGAATCACCAATGCATCCTAGAAGCCCATATTGATGTGCTAAATTGTATGCAATGTGGATAACTAGAAATTATAAAGAGAGTTATGATATGTTTGCATGTAATGGTATATTATTCAATCATGAATCTCCAATCAGATGAGAAACATTTGTAACAAGAAAAATAACAATGGCTGTTGCAAAAATATCTCTGTGACTTCAAGATAAATTATTTTTAGGTAATCTAGATGCTAAAAGAGATTGGTGACATGCTAAAGATTATGTGGAAGCAATGTGGATGATGTTACAACAAGATAAACCTGAAGATTTCGTAATATCTACATGAGAATCATATTCTGTAAGAGAATTTGTAAATTGGTCATTTGAAGAAGCATGAATCGAAATAGAATGGAGATGAGAATGAATAGATGAAAAATGATATGATAAATCAACTTGAAAATGTATTGTAGAAATAGATAAAAAATATTTTCGTCCTGCTGAAGTAGATTTCTTACTATGAGATAGTTCAAAAGCTAGGAATGTTCTATTATGGAAACCAAAGTATACAGTACAAATGATGTGTAAAGAAATGGTTGCTTCTGATATAGAAAAATTTAAAAAACAAGAAATATTAAAAAAGCACTGATACGAAATACTTAATCAATATGAATAAATTATTATTAATAAAAATATGTTTATAAATGATGAAATTTATAAAGTAATAGTAGATAAAACAATTATTTGAACAGTAGATTTAATAATTATAAATACAAATAACGAAATATTACTTTGACAAAGAAATAATAATCCATTAATATGAGAATACTATCTCCCTGGATGAAGAAGATATAAGTGAGAAAAAATATTAATCTCTGCTAAAAGAAAGGCATTTGAAGAGTTGGGACTTAATATTGATGAAAATAAACTTATTTTTATTTGAGTTTATGATGATATTTATGAGAACTCAATGTATGATTGAATTAGCTCTCATTATTGCCCTATTATATTCGCATACAAAATAGATGAAATAGAGGAAAAAATGATTAAAATAGACTCGCAGCACTCTGATATGAAATTCTTTAATGTTGATGATAAAAATTTACATCACTATATAATTGAAAGAATTAATGATATTAAAAAATTAAATATTATATAATCAACATGAATAAAAATTCAAAAATATACATTGCCTGACATAATTGATTAGTTTGATCAGCTATTCTAAGAAATTTAGAAAAAAATTGATATACAAACATAATATATAAAACTTCAAATGAACTAGATTTAACTGATAATAATCAAGTTAAGTACTTCTTTAATAATGAAGTTCCTGAATATGTTTTTTTGGCAGCAGCGAAAGTATGATGAATAATTGCTAATAATAATTATCCAGCAGATTTTATTTACCAAAATTTACAAATACAAAATAATGTAATACATAATAGTTATATTAATTGAGTAAAAAAATTATTATTCTTATGATCGAGTTGTATATACCCAAAATATTGTGAACAACCGATGAAAGAAGAATATTTATTAACATGAGTATTAGAACCTACAAATGAACCTTATGCAATTGCAAAGATAGCATGAATAAAAATGTGCCAAAGTTATAATAGACAATACGGTACAAATTTTATAGCATGTATGCCTACTAATTTGTACTGACCTAGAGATAATTTCGATTTAACATCTAGTCATGTATTACCTGCAATGATTAGAAAATTTCATGAAGCAAAAATAAATTGAGCTAGTGAAGTAATTCTTTGGTGAGATGGAAGTCCAATGAGAGAATTTTTATATGTAGATGATATGGCCGATGCATGCATAAATCTAATGAATAATTTCAATCCTACTAAAGAACAAAATGAATCAGGTGATATTTTTTTAAATATATGAACTGGAAAAGATATAACAATAAATTCATTAGCCCAAACTGTTAAAAATATTGTTTGATTTAATTGAAGCATAGCATGGGATACAAATAAACCTAACTGAACTCCTAGAAAACTTCAAGATGTAACAAAATTAACTAATTTGTGATGGAAATATCAGACAGAACTAGAAGAGTGAATAAAAATGAGTTATGAGTGGTTTTTAAATAATTATAAAAAATAGATGTACAAATTTGTACATCTATTTTTTAATAAAACTTTTTAACAAGTTTTTTTTAATAAGTTTGTTTTTTGATGCTTTTTTAGTATAAATTTATTATATAATATATAATTAATTATTAAATTTATGCAAGTAGTGATTTTAGCTTGATGATTGTGAACTAGATTATCTGAAGAAACAACTTTAAAACCAAAACCAATGGTTGAGATATGATGAAAACCAATATTATGGCACATAATGAAAATATATTCTCATCATTGATACAAGGATTTTGTAATATGCCTATGATACAAATGATATTATATAAAAGAATGGTTTGCAAACTACTTTTTACATAATAGTGATGTAACATTTGATTTAAAAAATAATCAAATGACAGTTCATAATAATAATAGTGAAGACTGGAAAGTTACATTGGTAGATACTTGAGATGATACAATGACTTGATGAAGAATAAAAAAAGTAATAGATTGATGATTTATTAATTGAGATGAATTTATGCTGACTTACTGAGATGGTGTAAGTGATGTAAATATTAAAGAATTGGTTGAATTTCATAAAAATAATTGAAAGTTAGCGACATTAACTGCAGTACAACCAGAATGAAAATTTTGAAAACTATGATTAGACTGAGATAAAATATATGAATTTGCTGAGAAAAAAGATAACGAAGATTCTTATATTAATTGATGATTTATGGTACTAAATAAAAAAGTTGTACAATATATTTCTGGAGACAATATGCCGTTTGAAAAAGACCCTTTAGAAAAAATTGCAAGTGATTGAGAATTAATGGCATATAAACATAAATGATTTTGGCAAGCTATGGATACATTAAAAAATAGACATGACTTGGAAGATATGTGGAAAAATTGAAATACTCCATGGAAAAAATGGTAATAAAATATATTCAAATTTATGATAAACAAAAATAAAGTAATACTAATAACATGAGCTTCATGATTTGTATGAAGTAACTTGGTAAGGACTTTAGTTAATAATTGATATAATAATATAAATATTTTAGCTAGAGAAAGTTCAAATTTTTGGAGAATAAAAGATATATTAAATAAAATTAATATAAGCAATATTTCACTATTAGATAATCAAAAATTAAATAAATACATAAATAATTTAAAGCCAAATATAATTTATCATTTAGCGGCAGCTTGAGCTAATATATGAAGAGATTGAAGATGAATAATAGAAATATTTGAACAAAATACAATTTGAACAATTAATTTGATTAATGCATGTAAAGAAGTTTGATTTGAATATTTTATTAATACTTGAAGTAGTTCTGAATATGGAGAAAAAAATACTCCAATGAATGAAAATGATATATTAGAACCTAATAATGAATATTGAGTTTCTAAAGCTTCCGCATCGATGTATGCAAACTTCATATGAAAAAAATATAATTTACCGATATATACTTTTAGATTATTTGCTGTTTATTGATATTTCGAAGATAAAAAAAGATTAATTCCTACATTGATACTAAACTACATTAATTGACAATCTCCTAATCTTACAAATCCAAATTCAGTAAGAGATTATATATTTATTGATGATGTAGTTAATTATTATCTAAATATAGATAAATTATCATGAGATTTCTGATGAATATACAATTTATGAAATTGAATTCAATACTCTATATGAGAAATAGTAGAAATAATTAAAAAGATTTCAAATTCAGATATAAGTCCTAATTATTGAATAGAACAAGCAAAGCAAAATGAACCTAAAATATGGATGTCAAATAATCAAAAAACAAATAATAAATTTTGATTAAATAATATAAGTATTGAAGAATGATTAAAAAAATCATATAAATGGTATAAAGAAAATTTAGAATTTTATAAACATTAAATACATGAAAGTTTCAGATTATATAATTAATTTTATTGAAAATAAATGAACAGAATTTATTTTTAGTGTATCAGGATGAATGATAACAAATTTAGAGGACTCAATTTTCTTGAACAAAAAAATAAAATTAATTTCTGTAAAGCATGAACAAGCATGAGCATTTGCAGCAGAGTGATATGCTAAATCTACTTGAAAAACTTGAATTGCAATGTGAACTAGCTGACCATGAGCTACTAATTTAGTTACATGAATAGCTAGTGCCTTTTTTGATTCTACTCCAGTAATATATATTACAGGACAAGTTAATACTCATGAAATTACTATTAATTCCAAAGTACGTCAAACTGGTTTTCAAGAAACAGACATAGTTTCAATAACTCAAAGTATTACTAAATTTTCACATCAAATAAAAGATGTAAATGAAATAAGATATATATTAGAAAAAAGTTTTTTTCTAGCTAATAATTGAAGAAAATGACCAATTTTAATAGATATTCCTATGAATATTCAGAAAATACAAATTGATGCAAATAATCTTATATCATACTTCGATTCAGAAGAATATAAAAAATTAATTAACAGCAATATTTGTGAAAAAATAGATTACAATCTAATTATTGAAAAATTAAAAGAATCTAAAAAACCAATAATATTAGTATGATGATGAAGCAAATATATAAATAATAAAAAAATTATTAATTCAATATCAAATAATTATAACATACCAATTGTGTCATCTTTGATGTGATTAGATGTTATTAATTATGACAATAATAATTATATTTGAATGATATGATCTTATTGAAATAGAGAAGCAAATATTGCTATTATGAATTCTGATTTAATAATTGTATTATGATCTAGATTGGATATTAGACAAACTTGAGCATTAAAAGATAAATTCATAGAAAATAAAATCATAATACATATTGATATTGATAAAAATGAACTTTGATATAATATAAAAGATACTCAAATTAAAATAAATGAAGATATTGAAATATTTTTAAATAATTTATATTCTGAATTAACTGAAAATAATATTTATTTAAATTTTAGTGAATGGAAAAATAAATTATTAATGATAAAAAATGTACTATATAAAGAAATAAAAATTAAGGATAATTGATATAATAATCCTAGTATAATTTTTTCAGAACTATCTAAAATAATTAGTAAAAGTAAAATTATAATAAATGATGTTTGACAAAATCAGATGATATCATCAACATCCTTTAAACTTTATTGAGATGATCAAATATTAAATAGTTGATGACTATGAAGTATGTGATTTTCAATACCAGCTTCTATTTGAGCAGCATTTTGAAACAAAGATAGTTATATAATATGTATTAATTGAGACTGATGATTTCAAATGAATATTCAAGAGTTAGAAACTATAATACATCATAATATTCCAATATTAATAATTATATTAAATAATAATTCTCTTTGAATGGTAAGAGAATTTCAAGATAGTTATTTTGAATGAAGAAATATTTGAACTGTTATTTGATATTCATGTCCAAATTTAATGAAATTATCAAAAGCATATTGACTTGATTATTATAAAATTTGAAAATGAAATTATTTAAATACATTAATAAAATGTAGTAATATAAATAAACCTACAATATTAGAAATATTACAGAGTCCTAAATCATCAATTACTAAAGTTATGTACTGAAATAATATTGATAATCAATCTCCAGAATTAAGTAATAAATTAAAAGAAAAAATTAAAACTATATTAAATAAAAATGAAAAACTTCTACAAAAATAAAACTATCCTAATTACTTGAACTAGCTGATTTAAATGAAGCTGGTTAGCTTTTTGGTTGTATAATTTATGAGCAAATGTAATTTGATATAGTTTAAAAGCAAATACTAGTCCAAATAACTTCGAAATATTAAAATTAGAAGATAAAATAACTCAAATATATTGAGATATTAATGATTTAGATAAAATGAATGAAGTAGTAGAAAAATATAAACCTGAAATTATTTTCCATTTAGCTGCTCAACCATTAGTAAGAGATAGTTATGATAATCCAGTATATACATTTCAAACAAATGTTATATGAACAGTTAATGTTCTGGAAACTATTAGAAACAATGAATGTGTAAAATGATCAATACTTATTACAACTGATAAAGTATATCATAATAATGAATGGATATATCCATACAGAGAAAATGATAGATTATGATGATATGATCCGTATAGTAGTAGTAAAGCTATGTGTGAGCTAGCAATAGATAGTTACTATAAATCATTTTTACAAAAAAGTAATAAAAAAATAGTTTCTGTAAGAGCTTGAAATGTAATATGATGATGAGATTGGTCAAAAGATAGACTAATACCAGACATAATAAAAACTATATTAAAAGATGAAAAATTAGTTATTAGAAATCCTGATAGTGTTAGACCATGGCAATATGTTCTAGAAGCACTATACTGATATTTAATAATTTGATCAAAAATATTTGAAGATGATAAATATCTTTGATCATATAATTTTTGACCAGATTTAACTGATAATTTAAAAGTAGTAGACATAGTAAATGAAAGTATAAATATATTATGAAAGTGAAGCTTTGAGGTTCAAAAAGATATTAATAATCCTCATGAAGCATGACTACTATTACTAGATAATACAAAAGCAAAAACATTACTTTGATGGAAACCAAAATACAAAGTAGATGAAGTATTAAATAGAACATTAAATTGGTATAAAGATTATTATGATTGAAAAAACATGGAAGAAATTTGTTTAAATGAAATAAATATGTTTATATAATAAAAATATAAAAAGTCTAATATAAAAAATAAATTATTAACATAAAATAATTTATTTTTTTTGTTTTAGATATATTTTCTTTATAATATTGCCATAATTTATATTATAAAAAATAAATAATGTTAACTCCTGATTTTAAAGAATATATTAGTAAAATAATTGAATTACAAAAAGCTAAATTAATATGAAATAATGTTCCTGTTTCATGAAAAGTATTTGATGAAAAAGAATTAGAATATGCAATAGAATCAATACTAGATTGTCACTGGACTGAATGAAGATTTAACAAACAGTTTGAAGAAAAATTAGCTTCTTTTTTGGGAGTTAAATTTATTGCGACTACTAATTCTTGAAGTAGTGCAAATTTATTAGCATTTACAGCACTTACAGCTAAAGAATTAAAAGAAAGAAGAATAAAAAAATGAGATGAAGTAATAACAGTAGCAGCATGATTCCCTACTACAATTAATCCAATAATACAAAATTGATGTATACCAGTTTTTGTTGATGTAGATTTAGAAACATATGAAATAAGCATAGACGAATTAAAAAAAGCAATTTCTCCAAAAACTAAAGCTATAATGATAGCTCATACATTATGAAATGCTTTCAATGTATGAGAAGTTCAAAAAATATGTAAAGAAAATAATCTATGGTTAATAGAAGATAGTTGTGATGCTCTCTGAACTAAATATGACTGAAAATATACTTGAACATTTTGAGATATAGCTACTTTTTCATTTTATCCTGCACATCATATTACTATGTGAGAATGATGAGCATTGGCTACAAATAATGCATTATTAAATAAAATAATTAAATCATATAGAGATTGGTGAAGAGATTGTTGGTGTGGAACTTGAGAAGACAATAATTGTAATAATAGATTCAATTGGCAATTATGAAACTTGCCAAAATGATTTGATCATAAATATACATATTCTAGAATTTGATACAATTTGAAAATTACTGATATGCAAGCAGCTATATGATTAGCTCAACTTGAAAAATTAGAAAATTTTATACAAATAAGAAAAAATAATTTTGATTATTTAACAAAAAAATTTATTGAAAATTGATTAGATAAATATTTTATATTACCTAAAGCAACTGAAAATGTAGAAGCTAGTTGGTTTGGTTATGTATTAAGTTTAAAAGAAAATTCAAAATTTTCAAGAGAAGAATTAATGATGTTTTTAAATGAAAACAAAATTTGAACAAGACTTTTATTTGCTTGAAATTTCTTAAAACATCCAGCATTTATTGATTATGTTGAAGATTATAGAATTATATGAGATTTAAAAAATACTGACTATATAATGAATAATAGTTTCTGGATTTGATTATTTCAATGATTAAATGAAGAAAAATTGGATTATGTAATTTTAAAATTTAAAGAGTTTGTTATATGATAAAAGCAGTACTTTTTGATATGGATGGGGTTTTAATAGACGCAAGAGAATGGCATTATGAAGCTTTAAATAAAGCATTAGAAATATTTTGATATACTATTACTAGACATGAACATGAAAAATTCTATGATTGATTACCAACTCATATAAAACTAAATAAATTATCAGAAGAAAAATGACTTCCTAAATCTTTACATAAATTTATAAATCAGATGAAACAACAATATACTGTTGATGCAATTTATAATAATAGTAATGTAGATTTTTCAAAACAAGTAATGTTAAAAAAATTAAGAGATAAATGAATAAAAATAGCATGTTGTTCAAATTCTATTAAAAATAGTATAGAAATGATGCTAAATAAAGCAATGATTATTGATTATTTTGACTTAATTTTATCAAATGAAGATGTTAGTGAATCAAAGCCTTCTCCACAGATTTATAACTTGGCAATAGAAAAATTATGAGTAAAACCTGAAGAAACATTAATTGTAGAAGATTCAGCACATTGAATTGAAGCCGCAAATAAATCTTGAGCAAGAGTAATAATTGTAGATAATGCAATTGATGTTCATTCATGAATCTTTAATAAATATAATTTAATAAATTTAAAAAATATATGCTAAATATTGTAATACCTATGGCTTGAGCATGAAGTAGATTTGCTTCAGCTTGATATACTTTTCCTAAACCCTTGATTGAAGTGAAATGAAAACCAATGATTCAAATTGTAGTTGATAATCTAAAGCCAAAAAATAGAACTGATTATAAATTCACTTTTATTGTTCAAAAAGAACACTATGATAAATATGCATTAAAATATTTATTAAATCTTATCACACCTAATTGTAATATTGTAATAATAGATACACTAACTAAATGAGCTGCATGTACAGTATTATTAGCATCAGAATATATTGATAATGATGATGAATTACTTATGGCTAATTCTGATCAATTCATTGAGTGAGGTATCGAAGATTATATACATTTTTCTTCTAATAATGATTTGGACTGAACTATAATGACATTTAAAGCAACTCATCCAAAATGGTCATTTGCTAAATTAGATGAAAATTGAAATGTTGAAGAAGTGGCAGAAAAAAAACCTATAAGTGATATAGCGACAGTATGATTGTATTATTTTAAAAAATGAAAATATTTTGTTGAATGAGCAAAAACAATGATTCAAAAAAATATAACTACTAATTGAGAATTTTATGTGTGCCCTGTATACAATGAATTAATATTAAAAGATAAAATTATAAAAGTATTTGATATTCAAAATAGAATGCATTGAATATGAACACCTGAAGATTTAAATAGATTTCTAGAATTAGATTTAGTTAAAGAAATTTAATATTAATTATTAATGTGATATATATTATGAATGTCTATAATTTAAAGGACTTTATTAACTGATGGTTTATAGGTAATTTTGAACCAAGTTTATTTAAAACTGATTTATTTGAAATTGCTGTAAAAAAATATAAAAAATGAGATAAAGAAAATTCTCATCATCATAAAATAGCTACTGAATACACAATTTTTAACACTTGAAAATTCAAAATGAATAATAAAATATTTTGAGAATGAGAAATTGTAGAAATTCTTCCATGAAATTCAACAGATTTTGAATGTATAGAAGATTGAAGTTGTACAGTAGTAAAAATTCCATGTATAATGTGAGATAAATATATAGATTAAATATAGATTAAATATAAATTATGAATATTATTACTCATAGATGATTGGAACCACTTAATCTAGAGTTTAAATTTACTGAAAGTAGTTCTGAAGCATTTGAAAATCATTTGTATAGATGATATTGAATAGAATTTGATATAAATAAATCAAAAGATAATAAATATTTTATTTTTCATGACAAATGATTTAGTAGAATTAGTAAGTGAAAAAATAATCAATTCTTTAATGAATTGGATTATTTTGAAATAAAAAAAATAGGCAAAGATTATTGAATAAATTTTATATTATTTGAAGATTTAGTTTGATTTATAATAAAATTTCATAAAAATAATGTATATTCAGCTTTACATTTGAAATCAACTTTCCAGGATAAATCTACAATTGATTATATAGTATGAATATTTAATAAATATGATTTATATGAAAAAATTTTTATTTTTGATGTAAAAATTGATACTGCAAAATATATTAAATCTATTGACAAAAATATTAAATTATATCCTTCAGTTGCACATAACTATGATATAGAAAGATATAATAAATATACATGATGAACTTTATTATCATTATTAGAAGTTATAGCTAATAAAGATTTATTTGATTGAGTATGGCTAGATGAATGGGATAGAAAAAATTCATTTGGAAATAAAAAATTTTACAGTAATGAACTTTTTAATAAATTAAAAAAGTTGTGACTCAAAATATCATTAGTTACACCTGAATTACATGGTAAATCACCATGACTATTATGATGAGAAATTCATGAAGATAGCTTAAATGAAGAAATATTAATTAATAGAATTAATGAAATAAAATCATTAAATCCAGATTATATTTGTAGTGATAATATCCAGTTTATTTAAAATAAAATAATTATGAAAATAACAATTCAAAACCCTCAATATGAATGTCATAATCCTGAAAAAACATTACACCCATATAATTGGTATATTCTAAACAAATATACAAAAAATATATTTATA
>CALREY010000007.1 GCA_943356435.1 Candidatus Altimarinota bacterium | reverse complement strand
ATTGTTTCACTTGGTTGTGGATAGCTTCATGCTTCTAGATTAAATAGTTCTAATCAGCTTTTCATTGTTGATAGGTCACTTGTTCTTACACTATCTCTTGCATTTGCACTATATCATTGTAGGCTTACAAACGCTATTGTTCATAGTATCGCCAATATTGTGATTACTACTATTAGTTCTACTAATGTGAATCCCTTATTTGTTATTCTTTTGTAGCCTCCTTCCTTTTTAAAAGGAAGGAATTTAGGATGGATTATTTTTTGTTTATGCATAGTTTTTTATTATATTTTATATCTAATTTATTTTATTTAAAAAAAGCAAAATAAAAATATATTTTTTTATTTTGCTTTGACATATATGTATAATATTTTTTGGATAACTATTCATTCACAAATTTCTTTCCCCACACTCAGTGTAGACTACATTTTACCCTGATTTCATATTCATCCAAATCATCGAAATCAAACTCTACTTTTGCTTCATTTTCCATTTCTAGATACTTTTCTTCAATCAAATCTCCATATTCGTCATACAAAGAAACAGATGCTATTCTATGATCTTCTCACATAGGATGCACTTCTCATCATACAACGACTATCAATTTATCTCACTCTATACTTACTTCTGGAAAATGTTCCAATTCAACAGAATCCATTATATCATCCTCTATATAATTAACTTCCTCATCTATACCATGAAAAGTGTCGAATTCTTCACATACTGGACATTGGTCCAAAACTTCTCACACTTCTATTTCTTCTTCCCTATCTCAAAATGCACTATCATAAATATAATTACAATTTGTACATAAATATTTCATAATTTTAGTTTAAATTATATAATGAAAACATTATAATAAATAAAAAATAAAATGAAACAAAATTTTGATAAAAATATTCATGAAAAATTCAAATCATATTTTGAGATAAAAGATTCTCCTTCTGATATAGAAAAATTATTTTATAACAAAACTGAAAAATATCTAAAATATATCAAATGGATACCAGGACTAAAAATGATTTGAATATGAAATAGTATATCTATGAACTCGGCAAATGCTGAATCTGATATAGATTTATTAATAGTTACTACTCCTAATTCTTTGTGGTTAAATAGAATAATTATTACTTTTATATTCCAAATACTTGGTGTAAGAAAAAATGATAAATATCATGCTGGTAGATTTTGTCTCAGTTTTTTTGCTACTACTACTTGATTAGATTTTAATAATTGGAAAATAGAAAATGATGTGTATTTGTATTTTTGGATTGTTTATTTCAAGCCAATATTAAGTTACAATAATACTTATGAATTATTTATAGAAAAAAATAATTCTTGGGCTGATTTCAGTGATTATATATATATGATAGAAGATAATAAAAAATATATAAAGTATCAAATCCCCCTATCCCAACCTTTCCCCCCAAGGGAGAAAGGAGTAGGACAAATTGTAGCTTCTTCTCTCCCTTGGGGGGAGATTGAGAAAGGGATTTGAGGTTTAAATAATCTATTTAAAAAAATATTTCTCCCAAAAACACTAAATCACTTCAATAAAATATGAAAACCATATTGAGTAATAATAAATGATAATTTACTCAAATTTCATAACTGAGATATAAGGAAAAAAATAAAAGAAGATATAATTTGATAATTATATCTTCTTTTATTAAAATTTATTTATCAAAAAATAATTCAGTTTCTTTTGCAATATATTTTCAATTCTCATCTAATATAATATCATTTCATAAATATTTGAAATAACTATTATTACTATCATCTATTGGGTTAATATATATTCAAGTTCCTGTAGAAGATACTCAAGTTAATTTATAAATTAAAGATCAAGTACTAGAAGATTTTACCAATAATGCATAATCATTGTTCAAAAAATCAAATGTATATTCATTTCAAGTAATTACTCATGATAGACTTAATACTCAAGAATTATTTTGAATATATCAGCTTCATGCAGATATACTTCATTTATAAGAATTTTGAACTATTAGTTCTTTAGTATTATTGTATGATAATTTATCAAATTTTAATAATTTTAATTCAAAATTATTATCTACATCTAGTTTTAAATATCATGATGTTACATTTCATATTTTTACATTCAAACTATCACTATTATTTGTATTATTATTTATTAAACTTGCCAACTTAGTAGTATTCCAAAATATTTTTTTGTATCCATCACTTGGTGAAACAAAACCATAAAATATTTTTCTAGCAAAATTATCATCATCTTGTCAAGAATTAGGATAATAAGTACCTGTAGAAGTTGTTCAAGAAGAGGTTACTCTATAGTTATCACTATTGAAATTGTCATCATATCAATCAGTTACAAAGTAACTATATCAAGTAGAATAATTTATAGTTATATTTACTCTATAAACATTTGCAGTTCTATTTGTTGAACCAGTTTTATTGTATCTTAACAATACTCAAAATGTTGATGCTTCTACCTCAGATTTAGTCCATGTAGTTCACCATTTATTAGTACTACTTCAATATGTTCTCAATGATTTTGATGTTTGACTTGTATTTAATCATAGATTATTTCAAACAGCATTTACTCAATCTTTTGTTAATTGTACAGAATAATCTGTAACTGTAGAAGCACTTCATTGCCGTTCAACTTGTACTTTAATACCATTTATAATAGCATCAGATGGTAATCAAGCACCTGTAAAACTGAAATTTGTTAATCATAAAGTGTTTGAAAGACTTGGATTTGCTGTCAGACTGGTTTGTGCATATGTAGAAGTAGTATTTCATTGAGCATTTGTAGGATTTGACCAAGAATAGCTACTATCAGAAAATCAACTTGCAGTTCATGCATATTTTACGGTAGAATCTAATGCTTGTTGTGTAAAATCTATAAGTGTATTATCACTATCAGAAAAATTGGACAATCACAGACCTCCAGACAAAGTAACAGTATTTCATAAATACTCTGCTTCATCAAAATCTGTATATCATGTATTGAAATAAATTTTTACAGAATCTCATAAATAAGTTCATTCACAGTATAATGATCAGCTATATACTAAACTCGATGATATATATGATTTATTTACTGTTCAACTCATAGATATAGACGCAGTTCAAGGACAAGAAATATTATCTATAAAACCACTTCAATTTGAGTTGAATTCTTTGCTTAATTTAATTGATGTTTCTGAATCTTTATCTATATTAGAAGTTAATTTTGAATCTACTTCAAACAATTCTGTAATATTAAATAAAAATGAATTATTATTTAACAATATAGTAGCAAATATTACAGAAATAGTCACTAGAAAAAGAACATAAATAAATACTATAGCTTTTTTTTCTCTTATCATAAATTAAAAATCAAGATTAAATTTTTTTAAATTATCTCTAGGTAATTCAGACCAATATAGTCATACTAAACTATTCTGAAAATCATTATCTACAGTCAAAACCATATCATAAATACTTCATGAATTATAAGAATAAAAAGATAAGTCTTGTACTTTTAAATCTGAAAATATTTGATCATCTTGAAATGTATATCAATAAATTGTATTTATATCAGTATTTATATCTACTAATTCAGAACTAGATACTTTTCTAAATCATATTCACCTATTTTCATAGACCGTTATATTATTATCTAGTTTTTTATCTTCTAATTTAATTATTCATAATAATACACCATTTTGTCATAATGAGTCTTTCATCAAAAATACATCACTTCATGTAGAAGTACTATCTACTAATATTCATCAAGTATTATAATTATTACGATATATTTTTAATTTATTTGAAAAATCATATAAGTTAGACATTATAGATGATTCATGTTTTGAGTCTACTATTCAATTTGATATATTTCATAAAAATACAAATATCATAGATAATACTATTCCAGATATCAATGTAGCAATAAGTACTTCAGATAAAGTAAATCAACGAACAGTAGATATTGATTCTTTATTTTTTTTAAAAAAATTGAAATTACAATTTTTAAATTTTAATTTTTCGTTATTTAACATTATTTTAGCTTTACAAAAAATATAATTTTTATAAACTAATTGTAATAATTTTTTTCTTTTTTCAAAATGATAAAAAATAATTTATGAGAATCTCTAATATGAATAATAATTTGAATTTTTATTCTATCTTTTATCATATTATGAATAGCAAATTTGCTTATAAATAGCAATAATATTGTTGATACATATGATGATAAAAAAATAATAAATATATTGAATAATAATACAAATTTCATAATAAATAAATTGGACCTTTCTAATATAAATGAAAATGAAAATTTTTATTTATTTAAAGATAAAGTTAATAATAAATTTTTGATTTTTACATGATCATCAAATATATGATATAAATATATAGATGAATATTGAAACAATATTGATGATATAAATTTGTATAATTGAGAAATATTTACTAGAACTATTTATATAGAAAAAAAAGATAGTTCATTATGAATTGAAAATCATGTAATAGTTACAAATATAAATAAATATACTACAAATTAAAATTGAAAAATTTAAAATAACTTTAAAATTTAATAATTAAATATGAATATACAAAAATACATAAAAAATAATTCAAGTAAAGCATTTACAATGGTGGAATTAATAGTAACTATTACTATAATCGCAATATTATCTACAATATGATACAATTCTTATGTATGATATTTGTCTGAAGCAAGAGATTCGGAAAGAAAAGCTAACATGTGAGAAATAAAAACAGCTTTAAAATTGTATAAACAAAAAAGATGAGCTTATCCTTTACCTTGAGATACTTTTAATATAACAAATAGTTGAACTATAGTTGCTATACAATGATTATTAAATGATCAAGTAACTCTAAATACTATGGATATATTACCACTAGATCCATATACGAATAAAAATTATTTTTATAGTGTTACAGAAAATAAACAAGAAGCTGAAGTTGCATTATCACTAGAAAATTGAGAATTTCCTATTGCATTACTAGATTGAGATTATAAAACTGTTTCAAAAAGTGTGTTACCTGGTATAATATTAGCTACATGAGCTACTTCTAGTGTGGAAATACATACATGAGTACTTGATTGATCAACTAATAGAAATTTATTTATATTAAATTGATGAAAAAATTTACCATATTCAATAATAAAACCTTATGATGTCTATTATGCAGGAGAAAATTTAGATAGTGTACTAAGTTCTTGAAACATTACATTTTGGCAAAATAGTGATTATAGAACTTGTACTGAATTATCTGATGCAGATAAAATGATACATGAAACATGAAATGAACAATATCAAATACTTGATAATTCATGATATTTAACAAATACATGATGTACTCTACCATAAAAAAATCACTTTCTTACGAAAGTGATTTTTTTATGTAATTATATTTCAATTTGAATCTATAGTATCAACTCATCAATTTGAAAAAATTATTATATTTCAATTTGAATCTTTGTATATTAAAAATATATAGTTTCATAACATTCAATTAGAAGTGCTATAATTCGTCCAAGTAGTTCAATTAAATTTTGATAATCAACTTGTAGTTCAAATCCGTTTATTTCATACATTATCTTCAAACATATAAGTAATATAATTTCAAATTAATCATCATGAAGTATTAGCATTTGTATATGTAGTCCATGTACTTCAATAATTTGTACTTACTCATATTCATCATTGTGTTCATACCCAAATTTTTCATGTTTTATCTTCAAATATATAAGTTACCCTATGATCAGGTAATTTTCAAGTATTAAAATTATCAATTAAATCTTCTTCATCATCATGATCATTTCAATCACAATGTTCACCATCATTTTCATCATGTATTCAATCATTATCATCATCGTCATCTTCCTCATCATTTTGTCAATCATTGTCATCATCGTCATCTTCTTCATCATTTTGTCAATCATTGTCATTATCATCATCATCAAAATCATCCTCAAATCAATCATTATCAAAGTCATCATCATCTTCATACTCACCATCATCTTCATGTCAATCTCACCAATATTCTAAACATCTATTATATGACAAACTAAATTTATCTATTCATTTTGAATTTGTTCAAAACCAAACATGTCATTGTGAATCAGTAAAGATAGCAGTAATATTGTTATGTGTTAATCAAGATGACTGTTTAGTATAACTTGTCCAAATATCTCAATTATATGATGAAACACCTTGATTTGTTCATATCCATACTATTCAATCAGAATCAGTATAAATATATTGTATATGAGTTCATACTAATACATTTCATCATATGGTTACCCAAATATCATCATTAGTATTTAAAAAATCTCATATAACTAATTTGCTTATTCAATTTTGAGTTCATATCCAATAATTTCATGTATTATCTTGAGTTACAGATGTAATATAATTATGAACTAAACTACTATTTTGTTTATTATAAACGAGCCAATTTTCTCAATCATAAAATGCTAATCATGCATTAGTTCAAAATACGAAATTTCAATCATTATCCTGATAAACTACTGTTATTTTTGATCATGGTAAGTTTGTAATATCTATATGAAGTACATTAACAACAAAAAATGTAATAAAATCTACTCATCAACATTCTACAAAATATTTAAGTTTAAAATTTATCAAATCACAAGCTAATACTTTTGTCTTACTTGACGGTTCAGGTGAAAATAAATCAACATAATCAATTCTATTAACTGATATACTTTTTCATAAAAGACTTCAACTATAAGCTGAATATAAATCTTGTAATAATCAAACTTGATTATATGTTTCTTTTAGATTACTTACACTTCATGTAAAAATAACTAATTCATTTGGTGCAAAATCAATATTAGCATCAAAATTAAACACACTACCCGAATAACTAGCAGGAATATTTCAATAATCATTATAAACTAAATCATGATTACTTAATATATCTAATATGTCTGGAGATGATAAATTACTTGATACAATTGAAGGTAAAGCCAATATATTAGTAATTCAATTTAATTTAATTGAGACTACTTCTCAATTATAATTTCATTTTACTAAAGCAATTCATTTTTTGGATCATGGTGCTTCTGCATTAGCAGTCTGTATAAATCTATTATTTATAGCTAATCATGGTCTTTCCTCCAATACTCATGCTAGAGAATATTCTTTTCTAGAATTTTTTACTGAATAAGTATATTCATTATTTGTTAATGGATCATGTACATCTTTTGAGTATGAAATTATATTAGTTACTGATTCTCAGATAGTTCATTGAGTCCATACTTCAGCTCAACTATAAGTAACTTGTACTCAATTTGAAGGATCAGGATAAAATCAATTTTTTAGTACATATGTTCATAATGCTGTTTCTATATTTCATAGTTCTACCAATCTAGAAGAATCCCTAACAGTAACTAAATATGAATTATAATACAACAATCAAACAACAGAAATTATTGATATTATTGTTCAAACAATGATTATTTCTACAAGTGTAATGGCATTTTTAGTTTTTTTCATTTTTTATTTATGTATATATTAAAATTATTTAATAATTAAAACTTAAAGATATGTTTAATCTAAATTATATTTTAAAGTAAAATTAATCATATTATATGCTTTTTCTTTTATATAATTTGAAGGATTTTCTGAAAATAAATCAGTATTATTTAATGTACTTATTGGTATAGAATCTCACAATATACTTCAACTATATGCTAAATAAATATCTCTTAACAATTGTATCTGATTAGTAGTGTTTTTTAAATCACTTACACTTCCACTAAATACAATTAAATTATTTGCTGAAAAATCTAAATCTGAATTCATATTATAAAATGTTCCCGAATAACTGGCAGGTAAATTAGTATTATTAGTATAAACCAATTTATTGTTATTTAATATATCTTCTAAATCTAAATTTGATAAATCACTAGTGACTATAGAAGGTAATGCTAATATATTTGTAGTTTCATTAATAAAAACAGACAGTATTAATCAATTATAATTTCATTTAACTAATGCATATCAAGTTTTTTTCTTTGCTTCACTTGCATATAATTTTATATTATTACTATATCATCATAATATACTTGAATGTTCTTCTAATACTCATGCTAATGAAAATTCAGTTCATGTATTTTTTATAGAATATGTATATTCTTTTTGAGTGTAATTATCATATGTATTATTTGTATATCATATTATACTAGAAACTGAAGATCAAAAAGTTCATTGTTTCCATACTGTAGATCAAGAATAAGTAATATCCAACGAATTAGATGGTAGTGGAAAAAATCAGCTTATCAAATTATATGAATATAATCATGTTTCAATATTATCCATTTCTTCCAATCTAGCAGAATCCCTAACAATAGAAAGATATGATGTGTAACTAGCTAATGAAATAAATCAAAGTATGGTTATTACCATAATAACAATAATCAATTCAGTAAAAGTAAATCATCTTTTATTAAATGGAATATTAGATTTAATAATTATACCATTTTTCATAAATAAAAAATTAAATATTTATAAAAGTATTCCTAATATTTTTTTTTCTATATCCTTAATTTTTAATTCTTTTTGTTCTCATTTTAATAAGTTCTTCAATTGAAATACTCATTCTTTTATTTCATCCTGTCACTGTATTATTACAAATGGTATTTTTTTATTATCTGCATATTTTATTTGTTTTTGTATTTTAGCATCAGAATCTAGATATATCTCAGTGTTAATTCAAAGATTTCTCAATGTTTTAACAATTTGTAAATTACTTGTTAAATTCTCTTCTCACATATTCAAAACTAATACTTTAGAAACTGTTTTTGCTCATAATTCTATTTTTCAAATATTATTTAGTACAGATAACAATCTAGATAATCCTATACTTCCTCATACTCATGGATAAGAATTTTTTGAAAAGTTTGAAGTTAGATTTTCATATCTACCTCATGAAGATATACTCCCTAATTCTTCAGCTCACAATATAAATGTCTCAAATACTGTTCATGTATAATAATTCAATCCTCTTGATATAGATGGATTTATTTTGAGAAATCTATCATCTACTCATAAATTAACTAGATTTTCATATACATATTTCAGCTCTTTTACTCATTCTATCAATGTTTCATTATTAATATCTGAAAAATATTCTAGTATTTCCCTACTTGTTCTGACTTCAGATAGATTTATATAAGTAAGAATTTCAGAGATTTGTTCTTCTTTTAATCATAATTCTTCTAGCATAGGAACAATAGATTTTACTTTATCTTTTTTATCTATTATTGATATAGTTTTTACTATTTCATCTACTTCTAGACTTTCTAAAAATCAAACAAGTAATTTTTTGTTATTTATATTTATAACAAAGTCTCAGAAATTCAATTCTTTTAATGAATTATATATTGTAGACAATATTTCTACATCAGCAAAAAGTGATAATTTAGCATTTCAAATAATATCTACATCAGCTTGGTAAAATTCTCTATATCTTCATTTTTGTGGTCTTTCTCATCTATATACTTTTGCTATATGTTGTCTTTTAAATGGAAAATCCAATTCTCATTCATATTGTGCTACATATCTAGCTAAAGGTACAGTCAAATCGAAACGAAGTCATAATTCAAAGTCGTTTTTTTCTTCTCCTTCTGCTTTAAGTCTCTTTATACCATATATTTCATTATCATCTGCTCATTTAGAAGTCAATGTTTCTACCCTCTCTATATTTGGTGTATCAAGTGGAGTAAATCCTGATAAAGAGTAGTTTTTACTAATTATTTCCTTAAATTTATCTTCTATTATTTGAGCATCAGGTAGATTCTCATAAAATCAAGATATTGCTTTTGGTTTTATCATTTTTTTAGAATAATTAAATAATTTTATTTTCAATAGATTATGAAAATTAGCTAAAAAATCAAATTAATATATTACAATAAAATAAAATAAATAATTTATCTCTAATATATTTGATTTATTGTATAAAATAAAGTATTATTATAATATATATAAATATTTAAAATATAAAAACTAGTTATGAGCCCAATCCAAAAAATAAATCTCTCGGCTATGGTAAAGAAAAAAAATACAGATAAAACACCAGAAAATGATAATACAAGTTCTGTTGTTGTTGATGTACCAGTTATAAATGACAATGATTTAAATGAATCAACAACTGAAACACATGTAAGTGAATCAGTATTTAAATCTGCAGAAGAAAAATCTGAAGAAATCAAAAAAACAAAAATAAAAAAAGAAAAAACTATAAAAGCTGACTCAGATATAGATTCTGCTCAAAGTGTTTGATCTGAACTAGAATCGAATACTGAAGTAGTTGAAAATATTGAAGCAAATAAAGAAGTAGAACAAATAGATGAAAAACCTTCATTGATGCCAAAAATATCACTATCATCAATAAAAACTACTAAATCAATAGTAGAAATAAAAGAAGAAACAGTAAAAGAAAAAGTAGATGAACATGCTAGAAAAAAAGAAGAATTATTAGAAGTATTGGAATGAGAAAATATAAATACTGAAAATACTACAAGTACTAATGAAATAAAACAAGAAGATAATATCAAAGAAGAAACAGAAACAAATGAAGAGGAAACTTCACAAAAATCTGATGAAGAAAAAATGCTAGAATTACAAGAAATAGAGAAAAAAATAAATGAAAAAGTAGAAGAAGAAGTAAATAAAAAGTTAAAAAAAGGCTCAAGTACTGAAAATGGTGAAGCTCCTGAAGTACTAGATGATAAAAAAGAGTTGTTTTGAAATTATAAGTCAGAATTCATAGAAAAAGAAGAAACTATAATAGAAAAAGTAGAAACAGAAAAAAAGAAATTTTCTGATAGAATCAGACTTCCAAAAACTAGAGTATTATTAGTAGTATGACTTATTGTATTAACAATTGGAATTATAGGTACAATGTTCAAAATTGATCCAAAAAATCACTCAATAGAAATATACAAAAACGCTATAGTAAAAAATGTAAATACAGTAAAAACTAATTATATAGTGAAACCATGGGTATTAGAAGTAATTACTATTGATGGATATAGTTTCAATACATATACTCAAAAACAAGTAATAAAATGAAGTAAATATAAATACAATGAAATAGTATATGATACTAAAGCAAAAATGGATGAAGTAATTAACTCTGAAGTAATGCTAATAAAACAAGCAGAAGCAGAAAGAAAAGCTGAACAAGATAGAATCGAAGCAGAAAGAATCAATCAAGCTGCAGCTACAAAAAACAAAATTACTAGAGAAAAAATAAAATTAATATTACAATTAAAATACAATGAATTAATAAAATTGTATCAACAATAAACTCCAAAATTGGAGTTTTTTTTGAAGAAAAATTTTCATAACTCTATCCTGAATCCTTTCTCTTACTTAAGAGAAAGGGGCTACAATTTTTATGAGCCTCCCTCTCTTAAGTAAGAGAGGGAATTTATTCGAAGATGTATCCTGTGGACAAGGGTGAGTTATGAAATTATTATATAAAACACATAAATTATAAAAAAGTCAATTCAAATATTTTACTATTATTTAAAAGTATGTTATTATATTCTAAATATAAGTTAATTTATTAAAAAATGAATAACAATTTAAATATTGATGCTCTAAAAGTAAAGAGAGATATTTGAGATATTGTTGATTATATCAACAAAATGTTTACAAATGCTATCGATTTATGAGCTTCAGACATACATATAGAACCTACTGAGTTTTTCTTACTTATCAGATTTCGTAAAGATGGGGATTTTTTGCTTTATGATAAATTGCATGTAGAAAATATCAGCTGAATGATTACCAGATTGAAAGTATTATCAAAAATAAAAATTGATGAAAACAAAAAACCTCAAGATGGTAAAATAGTTTATATGTATGAAAAAGAAAGTTTGAATGTAGATATAAGACTTTCGACTCTACCTACGAATTACTGAGAAAAAATAGTAATGAGAATCTTGAAACAAGATGAATCACTTATTAACATAGAAGCTCTATGACTGATAGATGTAAACTTGGAAAAAGTAAGAGAGTCACTGAATAGTACATATTGAATTATACTAGTTGCATGACCTACAGGTTCATGAAAAACTACTACATTGTTTGGTATCCTAAAAAACTTCAATCCATTAGAATATAATATAGAAACACTTGAAGATCCAGTTGAGTACAATATAGAATATGTAAACCAATCTCAAGTAAAACCAGAAATATGATATACTTTCTCTACATGACTTAGAAGTCTAGTTAGACAAGATCCTGATATCATAATGGTATGAGAAATCAGAGACAAGGAAACAGCAATATTAGCTGTAGAAGCAGCCTTGACATGACATTTGGTATTATCAACAATCCATACGAATAGTGCAGCTGCTACAGTACAAAGACTTATAAACATGTGAGTTGAACCATTCTTATTAGCCTCAGCGATGAAAATGGTAATATCTCAAAGACTATGAAAAAAGATATGTCCTGAATGTAAAGAAGTAGATGTATTAAAAGATATAGAAAAAAGAAAAGTATGAGAAATACTAGGTCCAATTATAGAAAAATCAGAACTAGAAAATGTAGTATTCTATCATGGTAAATGATGTGAAAAATGTTGATTTACATGATATAGATGAAGAATGTGATTTCATGAAGTACTAGTAGTATGAGAATTTATGGAACCACTGATTATTGAAAAAGAAAGTGCTAATGTGATGAGAGATGCAGCTATAAAGCACTGAATGATTACTATTACACAAGATGCATTATTAAAAGCTGTATTATGAGAAACTACAGTTGAAGAAGCATTGAAATTAATATAAAATACTTAATCCTAATTTAAATAAAATGTTTGGTCTTTTTAAAAATAAAAAAGTAGATACTGGAAATATAAAACAATTCGATAGCGCATTAAAAGCTATCGAGATTTTCATCATGCTTTCAGAATGGGAAAAATGAAAAAAAGCCCTAAAAGAGATTGAATACAAAGAAAAAGACTCATTAGCAATTATTTTGGATAAAATCGACCAAAAAGATGACAAAGATTGAGTAAATGAAAAAGAAAAAATAAGATTAACAAATGAGTTAAAAAAGAAACAAAAAAAATTAAATGATTTATATGCAATTCTAGAAAAAAAGGAAGAAAAATATAATCAAAATGTAGATGCAGAGAGATTTAAAATCAGATTCAAAAAAATAAAGGATGAAATAGAAGTACTGATGTGAAATAGAAAAAGTGATAATGCCTTAGCATTATTGCAAAAATTCTTGGAAGAAAATGCTGAAAAACCTAGTGTAGTTAGATTTTATAATAAAGAAAAGAAAACTATTCTTAAAAGTTTAGAAAGAGAAAAAAGAAAAAGAGATGAAAAAATGAAAAATGATGCCAAGCTTGAAGCTATGGCGCTTATCTGAAAAACAGTAAATCTAGAAGAAGAAGAAAAAATTATAGATTCTGAAGCTGAAGCAAACAAATCATTTTTTGAAAAACTAAAAGATAAAATAAATTTCTATAAAAGAATTAAAGAAAGAGTAAGAAAGAAAAAATTATTAGATGAAATAAATCTGCTTATTGAAGAAGATTCAAAAATCAAAAATGACTTAGCAGCTAGAAAATTAGCAAATATTCATAAGTGATTAGTAAAAGAATTATCAAGTAATAAAATGTTATGATATGAACTTTACTGAAAAATACTTTGAGCAGATAAAATATCTGGTGATACATTTGGTTTCGTAGAAAATAATAGTAAGTACAATTTCTTCTTATGAGATGCTACATGACATGGTATTAGAGCTTGATTTATTATTACTCTATTAAGTAGATTATTTAATAAATATGTTAAAGATTCTAGTCTAGCTCAATTAACATATGAAATAAACAATTGATTGAAACAAGATTTGAAATCTAGAAATTTCATCACTTGAATATTTTTTGAAATATATAAAGAAGATATTTCTGCTCTAAATTTCGTATGAATGGGGCATGAGCCAATGCTAATATTTAGAAAAAAAGATTGAATTGTAGAGAGACTAATTCCAGGTTGATTAGCAGCTTGAATCAGACTAATAAACAAACCAACAGACATAAAAGTAAAAAGTATAAATCTAAATGATTGAGATATACTTTTAACATATAGTGACTGAATAGTAGAAAGTAAAGACTTCGAATGAAAATTTTTCTCTATAGAAAAGCTAGAACAATTATTTGCACATGCTTGTAAAACTCAAAATGATGTAAATTCTATTTATGAATATGTAATCGATGATCTAAAATCATTTAGATGAGGTGCAAATTTCGATGATGATGTAAGTTTGTTATTAGTAAAAAGAGATATTAGAAAAGATTTAGTTGATGAATCATCTAAATATATCCAAGAATTAAAGGAAAAAGAATGATTGAAATCTAGTGATATTAAAAAATTGAAATGAAAAACAATAGAAGATATAGATAAAGAATTAGAAGTATTAAAAAAGAAAAAAGAAACAGAAAGAATAATAAAAAATCTAGAATGATTGTATTATACTTGAGAAATATTGAAGCTAAAACAAGAAGCAATCAGATATATCAAAGAATGATACATAGATAAAAAAATAAATTTCTATCTAAAAAAAGCCATAGATAACGAAAAATCTTATAAAGTAGAACAAAAAAATCAAAAAGTAGTAAATAAATACAGCATATTAGCAGAATTACTAAAAAAATGAGATTTTGATACTGTTATTGCTGAAGCAGAAGAAATAATAAGTAAAGATGGAAATATATAGAAAATAGACCACCCCCTACCCCCTCCTTAGTAAGGTGGGGGGAAAACACAAAAAATTTAATAATTTAAACACACATTATGTTTTGAAACAGCTTCTATGATAAATACTGAAATTTCAACAACCAAAAGTTTGTTGCGATTTTGGAAAAAGCTAGAAAAGCAAAAAGAAATAAACAGATGCACAAATCAGGTAATATGAATTTTGAAATTACCTTATTTGAAAGTGTTTCAAAAAAAGATGTGTGGGCATTTATCAATAAGTTTTCTATATTTGTAAACTCATGAATCGATGTTAAATGAGCATTGTCTATCCTAGTAAAACAAATAAAAAATCCTTATATGAAAAGGATAGTAGGTGAAATGAAAGAAAACATAAATCATTGAATAAGTTTAAGTGAAACTATGAACGAATATCCAAAAGTATTTGATTCACTTACTACTGCCCTAGTATGAGTATGAGAAAAGACATGACAATTAGGTAAAATCTTAGCGGAACTAGATCAAAACCTACTAGAAAATATAGAAATAAAATGAAAAGTAAAATGAGCGATGATATATCCTATGATATTATTATGATTAACCATTACCATGGTAATATTTATGATGATATTCATAGTACCTAGAATTACAGCTGCCTTTGAAAAAGCAGGTACAGAATTACCAGCTCTTACTCAATTCATAGTATGAGTATCAAATTTCTTTATGAACGATTATTTGAAACTAATAATATGAGTTATATGATTTGTATTATTAATTAGATTGATAAATTCTACATATGTATGAAAGATGTGATTTGCAAAAATGTTTACTAAAATGCCAATATTCTGATATGTAGTAAAACAATCAAATATAGTATTTTTTATCAAATCATTTACTATCCTATTAGATTCATGAGTATTGTTATTAGAATCACTTAAAACATCTAGTAAAGTAGTACCAAATCTAGCATATAAAAAAGAATTAATCAGAATCAAAAACGAAGTAGAAGTATGACTTACTATATCTAAATCATTATGATTAAATCTAGATTATGAATCAAGTGTATATCTAAATCCTCTATTTCCTGAAGAATTTGCATATGTAGTTAGTACATGAGAAGAGACTTGAAGTTTGTCTGACTCACTGAAAAAAGTATGATACAACTACAACAATGATTTGAAAAGATATATATGAAACATGTCTAGTATGATGGAACCAATCATCATAGTAATAGTTTGAGCATTAGTAGGTACAATCATAATCTGAGTAATGCTTCCTTTCTTTGAAATGTGAAAAATCGCAAAAAATTTATAAGAAAGGTAAAAAATTTGAACAATAATATATTATAAACTTATAATAATATACAAGTCAATAACAATTACTATACAAAAAAACTGCAAAATTACTATTTTGCAGTTTTTTTGTACTTAATACTGGTAATAGTTATCATTTAGAAAAGATAACTAAGTATAGTCTAATCTAAAAGATAATTAAGGCTTTTGACTTTTATATATTGTGTATTATGATATTTATTAAAATAGAATAAGCTTGATTAGTCTAGTTAAAAATATACTTTTTTTTTGCAATTATGTATGATTTCGGATAGAATATATGAGTCTTAAAAAAGACGTATTTATGAAATTTATTTTGTATTTTATTTCCTAATCATAATATAAATGAGAAATACAAAAAAAGCGTTTACATTGGTTGAGTTAATCGTTGTTATTACTATTTTGGCTATTTTAGGTACTATCGCGTTTATTTCTTTACAAGGTTACTCAGCTGATGCTAGAAACTCAAAAAGAACATCTGACCTAGGTAACATCCAAGGAGCAATGTCTCTTAAACAAGTAGAATGAGTACCTTTATTAAGTTTTATTACTGCTGATTCAGCTAATACTGTTACTGATATTGATCTAGCTGGTTATACTACTGGTTTAACTTCTACTGAATATACTGCTGGTACTCCTAGTTATACAGTATTAAATGTTATAGCTAAAGATTTCAAAGATCCTAAATCAGATAAAGAATATAGAATTGGTGCTACTACTAAAGCAGGTGGAGTATTCCAAGTTGCTGCTACATTAGAAAAAGATGGTACTGATACTGCTCAAGTTAATGGTACATATTCAGCTAGAACTGCTACTGCTTACTCTGGTACAGCTGATGGAACTTCTTTCTCTTTAAATGATGCTAATGCTAACAGATTTAAAGTTGGTGATAAAGTTACTGGAGGTTTAACAGTTAGTAAAGTATCTAGAGATGGTGTAACTCTTACTCTAAGTGCTACTTATACTGGTACTACTCTTGCTCTATTTGCTGCTGAAGAAGCTGGTCTAATTTTAGACAGTGAAACTGCTAATACTGCTGCTACATGAGTAATTACTAACTTATCTACTACAGTATTACCTTACTAATATATAGTAAATTTCATAAACAAATCACAATAAGGTCACGAACTTATTATGAAATAGGAAAAAAAAGAACGAGCAATCGTTCTTTTTTTTGTGATTAGTTTTGTATTATTTTATAAATGATTATAATATGATTATATTATTAATTAATTAATTGAATATGTTTAAAATAATATCAAAAAATGACAAAAAAATAACTGTTGAAATGGATATAGAAACTTATGAAGAAATAAATAGTGAAATTGAAGAAGATTTCAATCTATATGAATTTGTTTTTGATAATCCTATTGAAGCTAATCTTTTAATAACTAAATAATATTTATCATGGTACAAAAATGGGAAAAATTTATATCAAAAAATCCATTAAAAAATATACTAAATAAAATAATAATTGATATATCTAACAATAATCTAGATGAATATTACATTAAAAAATTATCATGATATGAAAATTATTATAGAATCAGAAAATGAAATATTAGAATAGTTTTTATAAAAGAAGAAAATGTAAATAAGATAGTTGCTGTTGATACAAGATGAAATATATATAGATGATTGAAGTAAAAAAATAAGTCATATAGCTAAAGCTATATGACTTATTTTTTTATGCGTTCAAACTTTCTTTAATCAATTTAGGATTATTAGAATATTTCAATCATTCTTCTTCTGATATCAATCATAAGTGTATTAGTTTTATAATATCTGTTTCTAATAATTGCATTCATTCTCTAGATCACATTTGTATTACTGATGGAATTTGGTGTAAATCATTTTCTCTTATCAGATTGGCTACTGCTGAATTTTTAACTAAGATTTCTTTTGCTAATTTTACTCAGGTACCATCTGTAGTTTTTAATAATCTTTGAGAAAAAACCGCTACTAGTGAATCAGCTAATTGCATTCTGATTTGGTTTTTATCTTCACCACTGAAACTATCTAGTATTCTGGTAATAGTTTGGTATGCACTTCTGGTATGTAGAGTAGAAAACACGATATGCCCTGTTTCTGCTAATCTCAGAGCCATTTCCATTTCATTTTGATTTCTCATCTCCCCAAATAATATTACTTGTGGATTTTGTCTCATCGCTCAAATCAATCATGTTTCATAATCTGGTATATCTTTACCTATTTCCTTATGTTCCATAATAGATTTTTTATGTGGATGTACGTATTCTATTGGATCTTCTATCGTGATAATATGTTTAGTATAATTACTATTTATATAATCAATCATAGCTGCTAAAGTAGTAGTTTTACCTGATCAAGTAGGTCATGTTACTAGTATCAAACCTTGTCATAACTTAGTTACTTCTTTATAAATATCAGGTAATCACAAATCCTCTATATCAGGAATATCAGCAGTAAGTAATCTAAGAACAACCATATAATGAGCCATTTGAAATGATATGTTACATCTGAATCTTCTATCTCAATGAAAAAATGAAAAATCTAGATTTTTTTCAGCTAATAATCTATCAAGTTGTCTTTCACTTATTAGTGAATGAGCAAACTCCAAAGTATCTTTTGGTGTAAATATTTCTACTCCATCATCTATTTTTACTATTTCTCATCCTATTTTTATTGCAGGATAAGTTCATACTGTTATATACATATCACTTCACTCATTATCAATCATTACTTGTAATAATTGATCTTTTATTATATGGTCTTCTATAATTACATTTTCCATTTATGTATAGTTATTTGTTATTTATACTATTTTACTATACTTTGTTTTAATAAGCAAAAAATAGATAATAAAAAACTCTCTTTTATAAAGAGAGTTTTTTAATTATTTAACAAAGTTTTTTCTAAAGAAAAATCCTAGACTTCATAATAATGCAAGCATTATTATAATAGTTGAAGTTGTTCCTGTTTCTGGAGTTCTATCAAGAGTTTTAGCTACTTCTTCTAGATTACCAGTTGCAGTTTCTGGTACTGGATCTGGTACTGGTTGTGCAACAGTTACTGGTTGTTCTGGAACAGCTAATGCTAAACTAGCTGGAGTAGATAAGTCATATAAATCTTCATTAAATGATACTTTTTTACCATCAGCATCTATTAAAGATAAAACCATAACTATATAATTAGTAGATTTTTCAATATTTTTTGCTACTTCTAATGCAAATTTATTAGTAGAAACAGCTTTTAATCATGATAATTCTATTTCACTTAATATTTTGAATTCAAATGTAGATTCAGTTAATGCATCTGTAAAATAAATTTCTATAGTTCTAGAATCTATTACTTTTACTTTTGCTATTCATTTTTCTCATTCTAATAGATTTGAATTAACAAATTCTCATTCCAAGAAATTTCCGATTTTGAAATCTATGTTTCATTCTCAACCCAAGATAGTTATCAAACTATATGAATTATTAGCTATTAAATCTCATGATAAATTTACTAATACTTTTTTATTATTTTCAGTATCTTTAGCACTAAATGAAACTGGAACATCTTTTAACAATTTAACATCTCAGTCTACTTTAGTATCAGATAAAACTACATCACTACTAGTAGTTAGCTCAACTGTATTATTATCTATTGCAGTGATATTATCAATAGATGATGCAAATGCATTACCAAACAAAAAACTAGAAATAGCCAATATAAAAATTATTTTTAGTGATCTCATATTATATAAGTTACAAATTATAAATAATTTAGCACAAATTAACAATTAACTAAGAATTATTTTTATTCAAATAACTCTCCAATATTAATACTGCTGAGATATCGTCTTTATTTCAAATTTTATCCTTTATTCACATACTGCTCAAAACAAAATCTGCCTCAAAACTAGTAAATCTTTCATCCATTCACTCTATTTTTAGATTGGGAAAAATATTTTTGAGTTTTTCTATAAATAAATTAGTTTTATCTAATTGTCTCAAATTTTTTCCATACAAATCATAAGGCAAACCTACAACAATTGTAGTAATACCATATTCTTTAATCAATTTTTTCAACTGAGTGAGAAGTAAGGGTCTAGGGACAATTCATTTTGGTAAAACAACTCATTGTACATAAACAGATATTCCACACCTCTTGTCTCATAAATCGATTCAAAGATACATATTATTCTTCACTTATTGTTATAAACAATTTAGCCATAGCATCTTTACCAAGTTTAACAAAAATCTGACTTTCTCATAATTTCTTGATATGTCACTCTGGTAATTCTATGTGTTTTTTAGAAAGTTCTATTTTAAATTTCTTCTTTATTTCACTAATAATATCTTTCTCTCCTATTGCTCAGAAAACTTTGTGGTTAGCTCATGATTTTAATTTGAAATCAAGTCTTTGTCCATTCAATTTTTCTGAAATATTATGTCTATTTTCTATCAATTCTCTTTTATGTGCTTCTTCTTTTTTTTGCTTGTCTTTATACTTCTTTTCTACTTCAGGAGTCAGTTCTATAGCCAATCATTGAGGAAACAACATATTAGTTGCATAACCAGTTTTTACATCTTTTATATCTCACTCTTTTCAGACATTTACTACATGCTTCAAAAATAATACTTTCATGGTAAATATATTACAAATTAACTATATATTATTATAAAGATAATTAAAAATTATCAAATAAAAAAAGAAAAAACCTCTCTCTTGTCCACGGGATACACCTTCGGATAAATTCTCTCCCCTTATCAGGGGAAAGAGGCTCAATCATTAAGTAAAAGAGCCTTCCTCCCTAAAGTTAGGGAGGAAATTCAAAGGTGGGTTATTTCTCTTCTTTTTTAGGTTTTTCTTTTTGTTCTATATCTTCTATAGATATTCTATAACCTGTTAATTTTGAAGCTAAATTTACATTTAAACCATTTTTTCAAACTGCTTTAGCTCTTTCAGTTGGAAGTATATAACATATAGCTGATTCATTTTTTTCATCTACATCTACTTTGATTACTTCTGCTGGAGAAAGTGATTTTTTAAGTATTTCTCTGATATCTCCTCTATTTGCTATAATATCTATTTTTTCACCAGATAATTCATCCATTACTCATTTTACTCTGATACCTTTTTGTCAGATAAGTGTTCCAACAGCATCAATTTCTTCAAAAGTAGTAGATACAAGTAATTTAGTTTTTACTCATGGTTGTCTTACTACATTGTCTATATTTATTATTCCATCACCTATTTCTGGTACATTTTCAGCAAATATAGCAGTTACTATTTCAGGTCTTTTTCTAGATAATACTACTTTTGGAGTTCATGTTTCATTTTTTGATACTTCAGCTACATACAAGAAAAATCTAGCTCCTGGAGTATAAGCATCTCTAGCCACTTGTTCTGATTTAGGTAATACTACTTGATTTCCATTATAGTCAAATATTACTTTTCATCATTCTACCATTTCTACTTTCATATTTATTACTTGACCTTCTTTTCATTCAAATAAATCATAGATTTTTTCTTTTTCACTATCACCAATTTTTTGAATTATTACTTGTCTAGCTGCTTGAGAAGCTATTCTTCAAAAACTCTCTCAACCGTCTTCCCCATTTATCTCATCAGTAACATCTAGTTCTATAATATCTCATTCTTCATAATCCCCTGCATCATCTCCTAATTCTTCAAAAGATATTTCAGTTGCTGAATTTGTCACTTCTTTTACTACTGTTTTTTCTACTGTGATTTCTAAATTATAATTTTGTAAATCTAGTCTTACATTTATTTCTTCATCTTTTGTAGAATAATCTTTTTTATAAGCAGTTTTTATAGCAGCTTCAATAATCTCTATCAATTTTTCTTTTGGTATTTTTTTCTCTATTGAAATAATATTAACAGCTTGTTCTATTTGTTTTAAATCTAACATAGTTTTAAAGTTAAATAATAATTAACCCCCTCCTAATGCAAATCCCCCTGGCTTTCAGCCATCCCCACTTAATAAGGGGGAAAATAATTAAATGGATTTTTCATTAAAAGGAATTTTTTAAAACAAAACGAGAATTTGCTTTCACAAATCCCCGCTTCAGTTCTAAATACATAAATATTCTAATAGTTTTTTATCTAATTGCAAATTTTTTGAAATATAATTCTAATTCAACTTAATTATCTCCATACCAGTATGACTATCATGTGCCCAATAAGTCAATGCCCGAGTTGGATAATATCAATATCATACAGTAGTTCATGCTGTTAAATCTGCTACAAAAGTATGATTTGAAGTAGCCCAAAATCCTGCTTTCATATATTGATGTATTGCTTGATCTCAAGCTAAAGTTCATAATCAATTTACTGCTCAATTTATAAATGGTACAACATAATTATTTCAAGCTTCTGATACAGGCATTGTTATCATATTCACACGTATCATATAAGTTCATGATTTATTAATTGTTACTGTACCATTTGATCAAGTAGTAGAATAAGTCGAAGTATCATTATTATTTATAGAATGAGATACTACTGGTGCTATATTTGTCCATGTATTTAAAGTATGACTTCAAGCACAAGGTCAAGAGCATCAATTTACCATTACTCTTACCCAAGATGTTTTTGTTGATTCTAATTTTGTAGCTTTCACTGTTCATGCTACATCTAGTTTTTCTGTCGCTGTTGGTACTCATATTCATACTTTTCAGGCTACACTTGTAATTCAATCTGTATTTGTTTTAAGCGTTTCTACATTTCATAACAAATTATTCCATAGAGTAGCTGTCAATCCATCTCATGTATTTACATTTGTCATTGTAGTCCATGCTGCATATGTGATTCACATAAATCATAGAACTAGTAAAAATCATAGACCAACTAAAACTCAATCCAACATTTTTCTAGTTATATGTTTCATGATATTTATATAAGAAGTAATATATAAATTATTATACAAAAATAAGTAATAATTAAAAATAAATTTTAAAAAACAAAAAA
This sequence comes from Candidatus Altimarinota bacterium, assembly GCA_943356435.1. Lineage (GTDB taxonomy): Bacteria > Patescibacteriota > Gracilibacteria > BD1-5 > UBA6164 > UBA6164. The sequence goes on along the minus strand of CALREY010000007.1, from coordinate 46,790 downwards.
TCCTTTAAAAGGATTTTTTGTTTTTACATTTTTCTTCTCAAAAATGTTGGAATATCTAGGTCATCATTATGACCATGAGAGTGACCTGTATTTGCAGGTGGAGGAGTAACTGGTGGAGTATTTATAGTTGGAGTTATTCTAGAATCTGTAACTGGTTTTCTACCAAATGGATTTTGAGTAGGTACTTGTATTCTTGATCTAGATCATTCTGTATAGTTTTTATTTGAATCTTCATCAAATCATGTAGCAACTACAGTGATTTTTAATTCTCCATTATATTCTTCGTTGATAGTAGCACCAAAGATAATATTAGCATCAGGATCTACTGATTCTGTAATTATTTTAGCTGCTTCATCTACTTCAAACATTGATAAATCTGTACCTCAAGTAATATTGAATAATAATCATTTAGCTCAAGCAATAGATAATTCCAAAAGTGGAGAATCTATAGCTGATCTAGCAGCTTCTATAGCTCTGTTTTCACCAGAACCATAACCTATACCCATAAGTGCAGAACCTGCATTTTTCATTACTGAAGTCACATCAGCGAAGTCAACATTGATTAACCCTGGTTGAGTAATCAAATCAGAAACACCTTGTACTCATTGATTTAATATTTCATCTACGATAGAAAATGCATCTAAAAGTGGAGTTTTTTTATCGATGATAGATAATATTCTATCATTTGGAATTGTGATTAATGTATCTACTTTTTCTTTTAAATTATTGAAACCATCTATAGATTTTCACATTCTATTTTGTCCTTCAAAAGAAAATGGTTTAGTTACGATTCAAACAGTTAATGCTCAAAGTTCTTTAGCTATTTCAGCTACTACTGGAGCAGCACCTGTACCTGTACCTCATCCTAGACCACAAGTAATAAATACCATATCAGCTCATACTAAAGCATTTTTTATATCTTCTCTAGATTCTTCTGCAGATTTTTTACCTATTTCTGGATCAGCTCCTGCTCATAATCATTGAGTAATTATTTTTCAGATATTTAATTTAGTAGGTGCAAGTGAATTGTATAATGCTTGTGTATCTGTATTTATTGATACAAACTCTACTCATTCTAGTCCTCATTCAATCATTCTGTTTACTGCATTTTGCCCAGCTCATCCTACTCAAACTACTTTTATTCTAGCAACTGGAGAAATACCTGCTCAGATATTTATCTCTTCAGCTCCAGCGAATCAAGAACTATCTCTGTTACCTCAAAGTAAATTTTTTAATTTATCTTCTCTTCTTTTATTAATCATAGTATAATTTAATTTATAAAGTATTTAGTGTTTATTTTGGTAATAACTTTTTAAACATTTTTTTAAGTGATTCTACAAATCAAGAAATATTAAATGTAAATAAGTTAGAATTCGTTCCATATAGATTTGATAATATCATCGTTCAAATAACCGCAGCAAATACTGGATCACTTATCGAAGAATCTACCAATTCATCTTTTGAAACTGGAGTTCAGATGAAAACTGGAAGTTTTAAATAATTTTTTGATAATTCTATGAAACCTCTCATTTTTACTCATCATCATACACATACTGCTCATTCTGGTAACATTCCATCTCTTCAAACTCTTTTTAACTCTTCTCTTACGTAATACAATATTTCTTCATATCTAGCTGTAACTATTCTAGATAAATAAACTCTAGAAACAGATCACTCTTCTCACATATTTAATTCTCTCAAATCAAATTCATGATCAACATAATTTTCATCTCTCTCTAAATTCAATTCTGCATAATCTATTTTGATTTTTTCTGCTAATACTGTAGAAGTTCTTAGTCATAATGCTATATCATTTGTCACATTATCTCAACCAATCGGTATAATACTAGAATAATTTAATACTCCATTTTCATAAACTGTTAATCATGTAGTAGATGCTCAAATATCAATACAAACAACTCATAATTCTTTTTGTCTTTTTGATAATACTCCTTCTGGTGAACTAAGTAAGTTTGGATATATATCATAAATCTCTATTCATATATCTGATATAGCTTTTCTAATATTATTTAATACATTTAAATTCATAGAAAAAATATTTGATACTACTTCTAGTTTTCTAGCTGACATTCAAATAGGATTTTTTATTCATTCTTCTAAATCAACACTGAAATGTTCTGGTATTACTTTTAATATCTCTTTATTTGGTAAATCTACTCCATTTTTTGCCATTTCCAAGGCTCTATCTATATCTTCTTCAGAAATCTCTCCACCTGTAACTGCAATAACTCATTTACTTCTATATACTTCAAATGATGAAGAATTAAATGAAATATATGCACCATTTACCTGTTCTCAAGCCATTTTTTCTGCTTCTGCTAAAGACGCATCTAAATTGTTTTTAAATTCTTCCATATCCAAAATATTTCACTTTCTAATTGCATTAGAATTTGAAAGTCCTACTCATAAAATATGGAAATTGTCTTTGTTTTCAGAATCAAAATATCATATAACAGTTCTAATCTTAGAACTTCATATATCTATCGTTGTAATTGTGTTAGCTGTTCACATATTTGTATTTTAACTTAAATTGTATAATTTTTGTTCAATTTTTTTATACTAGTTTCTGCCTTATATTTAAGCCATTCTCTCCTTTTTCCTCCTTCAATTGATACATAGATTATACCTAGCTATTATTCTTTTTCAAAAAAAGTAATAAATTAATGTTAAAAACATTGTATTCTATCCCTTGTAGGTGTAAATATACTTGATAAAAGTAAAAATAATGTAATAATATATGATTATTTTGCATTAAATTCGTAAATATAGTAAGATATTTATATATATAATGTAAATATAGCTAAAATGAAATGATTTTATACAATATTCCAGACAATTATTCTAGTAATTCTTATATCAAACCCTTTGATGTATTTTTTATTTTGAGATTATTTTATGAAAATTGATGAAATTCAAAGAATTACATTGATAGGTATATTAATATTAACAGAATTTTTTATAATACTTTTTATAGTAAAAAAACTATATCATGACCCAATTATCAAGCTAGAATTCACAATCAAAAATTTCTTGGTATGAAACTTGAAAGATACAGATATAGAATTCAAAAAAACTCTAAATCCAAACTTGAACTATGCTCTTACATTTTTTGCTAAGACTTTAAATACACTTAAAAATATAAAAGATGAATTTATCCATGGTAAAGAAATCAGATCAGAAGTAGACCTAGGTAAAGAAATACAATGAAAAATGCTTACTAAAAAAATGATAGAAGTACCAGAATTGGAAGTAATAGTTAAATCAAAACCAGCATGAGAAATAGGTTGAGATAGTTACGATATAATAAATCAAGCAGATAATTACTATATCTATGTATGAGATGCTACAGGACATTGAGTATGAGCATGATTCATAATGATAATGGTAAATGCGATGATAAGCTGATTTGCAAAAGTATTCAAAAGCTGAGCAATAATATTGGCTAGAACAAATGAAATATTGAAACCAAGAGTAAAAGCAAACTTACTTATGAGTTTACTAATGGTGAGATGGGATAGTAAAGAAAAAAAGATGTACATGACTTGAGCATGACATGAATACTTGATGATATATAAACATAAACAAAATAAAACATTTAGAATCAAGTCTGGTTGAGTAGCTCTAGGTATGGTAAAAGATATATCAAAAATAGTAAAAGAACAAGAAATAAAATTTGAAGAAAATGACATAATAGTATTATATAGTGACTGAGTAACAGAAGCAATAAACAAATCAGCAAAAGACTGAACAGAACAAATGTTTATGGAAGACAGACTAGAAGAAAGTATTAATAATGCTCCAAATGTAAATTTAAAAGACTACAAATCAGCTAGAAGTGTATTTAATAACATTACAATAGATTTATCTAAATTTATGTGATATAAACATACTCAACTAGATGATGTAACTCTAGCAGTTATACATTATAAATGAAAAGACTACGATAAATCTGTTGATTATCCTGAAGTGTTACCAGAAGAATTTATCACAGAATGGTATTGGAACCAATAAGCCCCCTCTCAATTCTCCCTCTAGTAAGGGGAGATGAAGCACAAAAAAATAACCTCTCTCTTGAATTCTCTCCCCTTATCAGGGGAAAGATGCTACATCAATTTAATTTGTAGCCTCCTTCCCATTCGTATGAAGGGAAGGAATTCAAGGATGGGTTATTTTTTATTTTTTTATTGTTTTACACAATATAGTAGTGCTACGTTACGAGGACGAGTTTCTGTTCATCATACTGATGTAGTATCTCTGTTAGCAGTAAAAGATTGAAAATATCATAAATAAGTACCTCATCATCCTGCTCCTCCTCATCAAGTAACTTGATGACTATGACTTTTTAATTCATCTGCTTGGTAATCTCATAATGTTCTACTTACATCTCTACCATTTACACTTCAATTCAATCATCTTATAAATGTACCTCTTAAATCAAGAGTTGTATTAGTTCAGCTTGTATTTTTTTCATCTCCGCTTCAATCAGCGGCTGTCCATCAAGTTGGACAACTAGAACCATTAAAGGCCATTACTGCTCAAACTGGTATTACTCAACTTCATATTCAATCAACTGTTGACTTCAAAACTGATACATTTTCTATTAATTGATTATAATTACTTGCAGTAAGAGGATCTCATGTAGATACACTTGATAATGTAACATATGCTCAATATGCTACTCATGTAATTCAAAGTATAGTAAGTATTCATAATCAAATACTTAGTCATTTCATATATCTTTCTAAATATTTTTTCATAGGCTTGTTATAATAAAATAAGCAAATGGCTAAAGTCATCTATTTACAAGTAAATTATTGTTTTACACAATATAGTAGTGCTACGTTACGAGGTCTTACTTCTGAAGTATCCCATTTAGTTCAAATTGCTGCTGAAGGATTTGACCAATATCAAGTAAATAATGCTCAGTTGTATGCTGAAGTAGATTTTCACATATAAACATCATTATGTGCATATCATGCAGACCAATTCATTCATGTATTTGTTTGATAAAATCATTTCCAATCTTGTGCTTGTGCACTTGCTAATGTTCTAGCTGCATCTACTCATCTACCTCCATCCAATCATCTAATAAATTCACCTCTCAAATCTGGTGTACCACTAGATCCATTTGCTGCTATCCAACCACTTGGACATGATGATAAATTGAATGCCATTACTGCTCATGCAGGAATGTTTGATAATCATGATAGAGTAGAAGTATGTCAATCTACAGTAGTTTTAAGTGTTCTTATATTTTCTTGTACTATATTAAATGTAGATGCAGTTAATGTTTCTCCATTATTTACATCAGTCATAGCTACATATGCTCAGTAAGCTACTCAAGTAATTCAAAGTATAGTAAGTATTCACATTCAAATACTTAGTCATTTCATATATCATTCTAAATATTTTTTCATAGGCTTATTTTTATAATAAAATATTCAAATGGAAAAACCATCTGTTAAATAGTTTTTATTGTTTTACACAATATAATAAAGCTACATTACGAGGACGAGTTTCTGAACTAACTCTAGGAGTTCAATTTACTCAATTCGTAGATATACTTCATGCATAAAATCATCATTGGCTAGAATAAGATATATCAGAAAATGTAAATCTACTATCATCTGCACCTCATCCAGTTGAAGGACCAACTCCATTTACTCAATTCATAGTGATATCATGATTATGACCTTGGAAAGTATCTGTTTGTGAAGTAGCTAAACTTCTACCACTATCTACTCATCTACCTCCGTCCAATCATCTAATGAATTCTCATCTCAAATCTGGTGTACTATTAGCTCAATCTGCTGCTATCCATCATGTTGGACAAGATGAGAGATTGAATGCAATTACAGATCATGATGGAACAGCATGTTCAACCAATGCATTCCATTTAGATGCAGTTAATGTTTCAGATGTAACAGCAGTTAATGAACTCAATGATCAATATGCTATTCAAGTAATTAAAATAATTGTTAAAAATCACAATCAATTAATCAATCATTTATAATATGTTACTAAATATTTTTTCATATGCTTTTTTATATTAAAATATGCAAATGGCTGAAGCCATCTTTTGAATAGTTTTTTATTGTTTTACACAATACAATAGTGCTACATTACGAGGACGCGTTTCTGAACTAACTCTAGGAGTTCAATTCACTCAATTTGTAGATATACTTCATGCGTAAAATCATCATTGACTAGCATAAAAATCATCCGTAAAAGAAAATCTATTATCATCTACACCTCATCCAGTTGAAGGACCAACTCCATTTACTCAATTCAAAGTAATATCATGATTGTGTCCTTGTAAAGTATCTGTTTGTGAAGTAGCCAAACTTCTAGCACTATCCACTCATCTACCTCCATCCAATCATCTAATAAATTCTCCCCTTAAATCTGGTGTACCATTAGTTCAATCAGCAGCTATCCATCAACTAGGACAACTAGATAAATTGAATGAAAATACTGCTCAAGACGGAACAGCATGTTCAACCAATGCATTCCATTTAGATGCAGTTAATGTTTCAGAATTAACAGCAGTCAATGAACTCAATGATCAATAAGCTATTCAAGTAATTCAAATTATTACTAACAACCACAATCAATTAATTATTCATCTATAATAAGATTCTAAATATTTTTTCATAGGTTCATTTTTTATTGATTTATAATTCAAATGGCTAAAGCCATATGTTGACAAGTAAATTATTGTTTTACACAATATAATAAAGCTATATTTCTAGGACGAGATCATCAAACCGCATTTGGATTATCTGAAAATGCATTAGTTCATGCTCCTAATACACGAGAAACATTTGTGTTTATAGATTCTGTATGTCATACTAATAAATCTACTCATAATTGATCTGCCCAAGCTTGTGAATTTTCAGAAAGATTTGAATATAGAGAAGTAAGTCTTCATAAATTTTGTTGATCATATACTATATATGATGCTTTTTGCCAACTAGCTAATGTTCTCCCACTATCTACTCACTTTCCTCCATCCAATCATCTAATAAACTCCCCTCTCAAATCAGGAGTTCCATTTGCTCAATTTGCTACTATCCATCATGTTGGACAAGATGATAAATTGAATGCCATTACAGCTCAAGCTGGACTTGATTTATCTACATCTGTTCTAAGTACTCTTATATTTTCCTGTATTTGATTAAATAAAGATGCAGTTAATGCTTGTCATGTAGTTACATCTGTCATTGAAGTATATGCTCAATATGCAATTCCTGTAATTCATAATACGAGTACAAATCATATACCATTATAAATTCATCATTTTATTTTTTGTAAGAATTCCATAGTTTTTTTGTTATTGAAGTATTCAAACGGCTAAAGCCATCTGTTGACTGGTGGTTTATTTCGAAATTCATAATAATCAACTAAGAATTATGATGCATTAATTATATTTATTTTATGTTTATATCAATAATTTAGTATTATTTTCACTTTACTTTTTATATAATTATTTCATAAAAAATATTAAAAATATAATAAGTTTTTTGTAAAGCTAAAATTGTATTGCATACTTTACAATTGATGTTTAATAATTAAAATAATCGAGAAATAATAACTAAGTCTTATACATGGAAAACCAAAATAAACTAATAGCTCTAGTCTGAACAAGAATTAATTGAGATACTTACACATTCACAAGTAAAATAAAAGAAAATAAAAAGGAAAAAACAGCCGAAGAGAAACTAGAACTAGAGTCTGAAAAAGAGTATAAAGAAGCACTAGCATATATAAAAGATGCTATTGCTCCTGCTTATTGGAAAAGCTATCCAAACAAACTAAAAATTAACGAAACATACGTTAAGACTTATTTTGTGTATGCTTATCCTAATTTTTTGGAATGAAATTGGCTATCACCTATTATAAACTGGGATGTGAAATTTGATATGAGTTTATTTGTATATCCTATAGAATCAGCATTTATTCAAAAATACTTGAGAAAAAGACTTACTCAACTGCATTCAGAAAGAAGTATGATGGCAGAAAAATGATTGATAAATGATCCAGCAATAGAAGCACAAATACAAGATGTAGAAGAATTGAGATACAAGCTTACTAGATGAGAAGAAAAATATTTCCATCTATGATTATATATTACAGTTTATGCTGAAGATGAAGAAAAACTAAATAGAATATGAAAAGATATAGAAACAGTTCTAGCAGGTAGAAATGTATTACAAAAACAATCATATTTGAGAGCAGAACAAGCATTTATCTCTACTGGACCATTTTGTAAAGATGAACTAAATGTTTATAGAAATATATCTACATGATGATTATCTACTACATTCCCATTTTCTAGTAGTACATTGACACATGATGACTGAATATTGTATTGAGTAAATACGCATAATAATTCACTTATAATATTTGATAGATTCAAAACTGAAAATGCTAATATGACGGTATTTGCGAAATCAGGTTGAGGTAAATCATTTGCTGTTAAATTGGAAATACTGAGATGTCTAATGTTTGGAACTGATGTAATAATAATCGACCCTGAAAACGAATACAAACCACTAGTAAACCAAGTATGATGAAGTTATTTAGATGTATCTCTGAATTCAAACCAAAGAATAAATCCTTTTGACTTACCATATTGATTGAAAGACCATGACGAAAATCCATGAGACTTGCTTAGAAGTGCAATTATAAGCTTGTTATGACTTATGAATCTGATGCTAGGTAAAATGACAGCAGAAGAAGAATCAGTGATGGAAAAAGCTATTGTAACTACTTATAGTCTGAAATGAATAACTCTAGAAGATGATAATATAGTATGAAAAGAAATTCCTGTAATGAAGGATTTACAAGATGTACTAGAAACTATGGACTGAGCATGAAGTCTGGTAAAAAGAATAGAAAAATATACTATTGGTATATTTTCATGAATATTCTCAAACAGAACAAATGTAGATTTAAATGAATGATTACAAGTATTTTCAGTGAGAGATTTGGATGATATGATGAGACCTATAGCCATGTATGTAGTACTAAATCATATATGGAACAAAGTAAGATCAACAAGCAAAAAAAGAATAATGGTAATAGATGAAGCATGGAACATAATGCAACATGAAGACTCGGCTAGATTTTTATTCTGACTAGTAAAAAGAGCGAGAAAATATGGTCTATGAATAACAACAATTACTCAAGATGTAGAAGATTTCATAGGTAGTAAATATGGTAAACCTATCATGACCAACTCTTCTATACAATTATTATTAAAACAATCTAGTGCCTCTATCGATGCATTACAAAACATATACAAACTAACAGAACAAGAAAAATACATACTTCTAAATGCTGCAGTATGACAATGATTATTCTTCGCTGGTACAGAACACGTAGGTATACAAGTAATAGCTAGTTATTTCGAAGAACAAGTAATAACAGCAAATCAAAATAAGAAATAAAAAATCGGGATTAAAATCCCGATTTTTTTGTTTTGCATAAACTAATCAAGACTCACTACTTGAGTGGATTTGACAGATTCTGCATACTCATTGATTGATTCAACAAGCGATTTCCTGTACTTGTCATAATTGATAAACGAGTTTATCGCCATCAAAAAAGTTAAAATAACAAATGTTGAAATTTCACCGACACTTCCGAGTAGCAGTAGTCCTGCAAAAATAACTGCAAAACTCAAGACAATACCAAATCTTCTAAATGAACCTGGTTTAAGTATCTGCAAATCTACAGATAGAAAACGACGAATGTTTTTTTCAGACACTTTCATATAGTTATTTTTCCATAAGTTATTACTGAAAAATTCTGTGAAGTTTTCCCTGAAAAGCACCAGAGGTGTGAGAATAGCGACTAAATTGTAGTCTTGGCTACCGATTAAACATGCAATCAACATTACGATAGCAATGAAAATGACAAAAACTAGTTTTGAATACACCCACCATGGGTTTTCATGCTTGGACAAATCGACGACTTCTAGAATGTAATTAATCCCCTTGTTTGAAACTCCAGCTTTTTTCATGTTTTGGATCTGTACAGGACTCATTGTATTGTTCATTGTATCTCCATTTTGTTTGTGTTTTCGAAATTGGCATGAGTATAAATACTTATTTTTTTACATTTGTCAAGTAGTTTTAAATTTTTTGTGTTTTTTTGACTTTTTATATTATATTTTCATAAATAAATTTTATTAAAAAATAAATTTGATTTTTTTTATTTTTTTTATAGAATATCACAGCTTCTAAAAACCTCTTAAGTGAGGTAGTTATATAATTATATCTAGTTTGTCCCGAAAACAATACACATAGACTAATTATTTTAACTTCAAAAGAAAAAAATAATAACCCATCCTTGAATTCTCCTGCTTTAGCCGGAGAGGCTCAAAATATAAGGTTAATACTTTAAAACATAATAATAATTATCATGGCACCAAAAAAACCAGTAAAAGGATATATTAAGTTACAAATCAATTGAGGACAAGCTACTCCAGCTCCTCCTGTAGGTCCTGCTTTAGGTCAACACTGAGTACCTATTCAAGAATTTACATCTAAATTCAACGAACAAACTAGAGATAGAATGTGAGTTAGATTACCAGTTATCATTACTGTTTACGAAGACAGAACTTTTGATTTCGTTGTTAAACAACCACCTATGTCAGTTTTAGTAAAAGCTAAATTGAACTTAAAAAGTGGTTCTAAACTTCCTCATAAAGAAAAAGTTGGACACTTAACTTTACAACAAGTTAAAGAAATAGCATTAGAAAAAATGCCAGACTTAAATGCAGTTGATATTGCAGGTGCTATGAAAATAGCTCAAGGTACAGCTAGATCAGCAGGTATTACTACTGATGTAGATGGTTTAACTAAAGCAGAAATTGCTGCTAAATTAGCATAATTACAAAAAACACTTCATTAAATGAAGTGTTTTTTTATTAATTTTTTATACAACGAATTTTGAATCCATTTGCTACTTCAGAATAATTATCTATATAAAAATCACTATATGTTCACCTTTGCATTATTGCATATGAATTTGTGGTAGCATAATGTGTACTCGACCAATAAAATCAAATAGATCATACCGAACCAGCTGATCAGTTATTATATTGTAAAGTACCTCAATATGGTAATTGAAGTTTATTTCTCATTAAGCTTAATGTTGTAGAACTTACAGAACAATTGTTTGAAGTGATATCATTACATGCAGATTGCCATTCAGTATGACTTGGTATATGCCATCAAGTAGGACAAGGTCATTGTCTAGCTAAATCCGTATTTGTAATATCTCACCATGCATTTACTCATGCTGTCCATCAAAAATGCCATCAAGTAGTATTATTTCACCATTGATAAAAACTTCAATAAGAATTAACTCACAATCACACTTCAGTCGCTCATATATTTTTACAAGACCATATTTGTCAATTATTTAAAGTAATTTCTTGTAGTGAATTCGTACATTGTGTTGCTACTAGACAATCTGTTCAATCCCATCAAAATCAACTATTACAACTAAAGAAACAAGCAGAATTTGAATCTGTATTTTGCCATGCCTGATTGCTAGTTAATGGACTTCATGCAGTTAGTGTTGCATTAGCTGGTTGAGTTGAACTACAACTATTTCATCATCAAGTTGAACTACTTGAAGAAGAACTAGATGAGCTTACTAAACTAGTTCATAATATGTTATTAGCAAAATTATTAGAATATGTTACTACTTCTGGACTTGGATTGTTTGTATCAATATTCATTGAAGTAATATTTGATATTTCTCATACATTGTTTAACAATGTACCACTATATGAGTTTTGTAATCCTGACAATAATTGTATTCTAGCACTAGTACCTGAACTAGAACTTTCTATAAGTGAAGCACAACTTCATGTATCACTATATGCAATCAAGTTATTAGGTTGAAAAGCAAATCATCAATTATATTTAAACTTAGATGATTTAAATGATGCAGGTAAATTTTGAAATCAACTAAATACGAAATTATTATTAGTAACTATATCTTGTAAATCTGTTTCTACTATATCATTTGTAATAATTGATGGAACTGATAATACATTACAGTTTGTACCACTATATGTCTTTGTTAAAATTCAGTTATAAGTACCTCAGACATATGCTGTTGCTATAATATCTGCAGCATTTACATTATTATTCATTATTCATTTTTCATTATTCATTGATATAGTTTCTCCTTCCATAATTCCTCATATTTGAAATTCATATTTGTTACTAGTTGTACTATATGTATATTCTTTATTAGTTATTGGATCAAGTGGTATCTTGTCCAATTTGGTTACATTAGCAAAAACAGATTCTCAAAACGTTCATTGATTCCAAACTATCGCTCAACTATAATCTATATTTACATAATTAGTAGGATTTGGATATTTTCATGCTTCTAAATTATACAACTCTAAAGAAGTTCTCATGATACTTATATCACTTATCCTAGTACTATCTCTAGCATCTGTACTATATCATTGTAAACTGATAAATGCTATTGCTCAAAGAATAGCTAGAATTGTAATTACTACTATTAGTTCAACTAAGGTAAATCCACTTGTTCTAAGGTTTATTTTTTGTATATTCATAATAATAAATCATTATTTATAATAAGTACATTATATTTAATAAATTTTATTTTAAAAATATATTTTTTTAATTTAAATAATTAAATTAATTAAATATATTAAATATATTTTTTTAATTGTTTTAATTTTTTAATATTTTTTACATTTGGCTCTTATACTTTTCTTCTTTTACTTTTGTGACCAAAAGTAAACAAAAGTCTTCAAGGAGGATAATCTTCGCTTACAGTCTATTACGTTTTATCTCTCGTTTGACGGCGAAGTATCCCCCTTGAAAATCCCTATGAAACACATCGAAAAAGATTTAGTAAATTAAACTTTCATAACTCTATCCTGAATCCTTTCTCTTACTTAAGAGAAAGGGGCTACAATTAATACTTGTGCCTCCCTCTCTTAAGTAAGAGAGGGAATTCAAGGGTGAGTTATGAAAGATTTTTAATCCAAAACTATCAATTCATTGTACTTCCCTTCTATGAAATCATAATCTTTTTTGAACTGGGTTATATCATCATTTTTTATTCTGAGTGCTACTAGGCTACCGAATCCATCTTTAGTTGGTCATACTTTGAGTCATATTTTTTGGCTAGAGATTCTGATAGAGCTATATGAGTCTAGATTCTTGAATTGTTTTAATAATTCTTCATTAAATCATTTGAGGATACCAGTAGTTTTTGGATAAAATACAAAAACAGCATTTGATAATGAAGTATTATGATATAGATTGTTTTTTAGTGGCATAGTCAACAAATTGAATCCATATATGTTTTGCATCATTTCTAGTCTGTATCCTCATATTCTAGCATTTAGTTCTATGTTTTTTATTATTCATTTACTAGTCAATTTGAATTCATGATGGATAAAAGTATCTCTAATACCAAATGTTTTTATATTTTTTTCTATAAATATTTTCACATCTACGAAACTGATTTCTTTCTCTATTATTTTACCATTTATCCTGACATAGTTAGAAAAATCATCTATTCATATTTTTCTAGATGAGTTCACTTTTACTATAGGAGAATAAAATACCTCACCAATAGGATTAACGAAATAATTCACAGTATACATATCTCAGTCTATGAATTCTTCTATCAAATATTTAGTATTTTTTATTCATCTATCAGACATATTTTGGTCCAAGTTTTTTATATTTGATAGATAAGTATCCAATTCTATTCTCGAATTGATTAGCACTACTCCTGAGCTTTGGGCTCATGCTATAGGTTTGATTACATATGGAAAACTTAGTTTATCAAAATACTCATAGCTACTATCTGTCTCTATATCTATTTGATAATATGCAACCGAAGTATCAGGATAATTCGCCAATAATAATTCTCTCTGCAAATTCTTGTTTCTAAATGCTTCGTAGTGTTCTGACACAGTATATCACAGCTCTTTTTTGAGTTCAAATAAATGCAAAACAAGCGTCTCATCAAAAGTATTTATATAATACACATCTGCCCTATTTATAGCTCAAATCTGCATCTTTAAATCATCCATAGACTCATAATACATCACATCAAAAGCTTCGTTTTCTATATGTTTATCGGTATTATTAGTCAGATTTTTATCGAAAAAAACAATTGTCTTTATATTATGATTTTTATACAGATCAGTGTAAGCAACTATATAATAATCATACATCTTGTATCCCCTAGAAATATTTATCAAAAATTTTGGCATAAAATAAAATCATACAATAAATTTATATGATTTTATTTATTTTGGGATTAATTCAAAATAATATTGATTTATTTTTGTTTTTAATATAATGAGCATACTTATATGCTCCCATCGTCTAGTGGCCTAGGACACCACCCTCTCACGGTGGATACAGGGGTTCAAATCCCCTTGGGAGTACCAAAAGAGAAAAGAAAAAAAATCCTCAAATATAGTTTTACTATATTTGAGGATTTTTTAGTGTTTATAATAATTTTATTTTTGTAAATTATGACAAAATAAATTGATTTTTGTAAATTTTTACTCTAAAAACTGATTTATTATTTGATTTTTTAAAGATAATATTATAATATAAATATATTATACTATAATAAATATAAATATGTTAATACAATTTACTGTTAAAAATTATAAATCATTTAAAGAAAAAGCTATCTTCAGTTTACTTGCATCAAAATACGATAAAAAAGAGCTAGAAAAAAGCAATATTATAAATGTTGAAAAATTTTGACTAAGACTACTAAAAAGTTGAATTATTTATTGAGCTAATGCAAGTTGAAAAAGTAAATTTATTGATGCAATAAATTTTTTCAAATCTTTTACTGTAAAAATATGATTTAAAAGTTCTAAATGAGATATTATAAATATTGATTATTTTAAATTAAATGATTATTCAGATAAAATTCCAACAGAATTTGAAATAATTTTTTTGAATAATAACAATTTATATAGATATTGATTTGAAACTACAAAAAATAATATTATTTCTGAATGGTTATTCTATAAAGAAAATAGAAAAGAAATTCTTATATTTTATAGAGAAAATAATAGAATAGAAAAAATCAATGAAAAATATTTTAAAAAATGATTAGTTATCAAAAATGAAAATTTGTTAAGAGAAAATATATTATTACTTTCTCTAGCAGCATGACAATTAAATGAAAAATGAATAGTAAGTGATGTATATAATCGGATTAATAATAATTTAAGAATATCAAATTGACTATCTAATAAAATTGAAAAATACACTCAATCTCAAATATGTGAATTAACTGATAAAAAAAATGAAATTTTAAATTTACTTAATTGAGTAAATATTAATGTTTCAAATATAGAAATAGAAACAGACGTAGAAAAAATATTAAAAAAAATGAAATTATTATCTGATGAAGACAAAGATGAAATAAGACAAAAAATTACTGAATCTCAATGAACTATACTATGAGATACTTTACTTTATTATAAAAAATTTAATAAAGAATATAATATTATATGAGAAGAATCATTTTCAATGGAAAAAGATGAATCATCTTGAACAAGAAAATTTTTTGCTCTAACTTGACCAATAATAGACACAATTGAAAATTGATATACTTTAATTGTTGATGAATTAGAAGCTAAATTACATACGAATTTAGTCGAAAAAATAATATCTATTTTTAATTCTAATACACTTAATAAAAATAATGCCCAGTTAATTGCAACTACTCATAATACAAATATTCTTTCTAATATTTTGTTTAGAAGAGATCAAATTTGGTTCATAGAAAAAAATATATATTGAGAGTCTTCTTTGTATTCATTATCAGACTTTTCTATTAAAAGTGAAGAAAATTTTGAAAAAAATTATATAAGATGAAAATATTGAGCAACTCCAAAAATCAAAAATTTAGAATACATATTAAATAAATAAATATGGGATGATTTAAAAAATGAACATGACTAAAAGAAAGAAAAAAATGACTAAGAAATAAAAAGAAAACCTTTTTAATAGTCTGCGAATGAAAAAACACAGAACCTTCATATTTTGATAAATTTAATATTTCAACAATTGATATTGAAATAGTATGAACTTGATATAACACTATTAAAATAATAGACGAAGCATTAGAAAAATCAAAAAAATATGAGTATGATGAAATATGGTGTGTATTTGATGCTGATCCTAAACCTAGTAATCCTACTCAAATATCTAATTTTAATAATGCTATTTTTAAATGAAATAAATTATGATTTTGAATAGCGTATTCAAATCAAGCATTTGAATACTGGCTATTGCTACATTTTGAAGACCACCAATGATGATGAATGAATAGAAAAGATTATAACAAAAAACTAAATTCTTATTTAAAACCATTAAATATAAAATATGATTGAAAAACAAATAAAATAATAAATCAAAATTTTTTTGATGTATTGTATGGTTCATCAGAAATAGCAATTAAAAGAGCAAAAAAAATATATGAATTATTTAGGAAAACAAATTGAAAATGTACTAATCCATGAAGTGAAGAATCATCTACAACTGTTTACTTGCTTGTTGAAAAAATTTTAAAAGAGGAAAGAAATTAATATCCCCCCTTTCCACATTAGTACTCCATATTCAGAGCTATTTTATAATGAAGATAATAAATTTCTTTATTTACAATAAAAGATGATGATGACACTTTTGTGAAAAAACTAGGAAAAATTGGAAAAAAGAACTTCCTATGTTATTAGAAATTTAATTTTTCCAATTTGACTATCTGTATTTTTAATTATAATTACTAAACTAGCTTGCAAAAGTTAGTTCTTTTTTTTACAACCTATTTGAGGTGAAATATGCCAAAAACATGTAGTCAGACTGCAATTTCTCATCGTACCAATAAGCCAATCCATGGTATCGCTGCAATGCTCCAAAATATGAGCGATGCAGGTGGACCTGATGCTTATATGAAAAATCTGGCTTTTGAAGCTGGAAAAGCTGGTGGCAAAGCCGTCATTGCTGAAATGGATCGGCGTGAACTGGTAAAACAAAGAAGACATTTGAAATCCGTTGCTTGATTTAATCAATGCAGCATTTCTAAGACAAGAAAACGCATACTTTGTATGCGTTTTTTCATGGTAAACATTTAAATCTGAGCAAATATAATCATATAATTATGTTAATATTTTACACTACACTTTGGACAATATGCATAATGCACATAATAGTCTTTTGCTTTTTTATCAATAGATAATAAATATTCATCTAATTGTTTTATAAACTTGGGAACACTATTATATCATCAGTCATATACTTTTGCTATAAAATTTCACGAAATAGTGACATTATTAGCATTTGATACTAATCATATTACTGATAAATATATTTCACTTTTAAAAGCAGATGAATCACGAAATAAAACCAAGACTTCTTCTTTATCTGATGAAATCATATTTGCTTCCCTTGCTAATTTGTCCATTTTTCATATTTTTTTCCCTATCATTGGTGGAAAAGGTATATGAAAAAATGTAGGAATAGTCTCCTTTATAAATGATTTATTTTCCCATATAAATGTTTTTCAATCCCATTTTTCAGGATGAAATTTTAGACAACATTCTTT
Organism: Candidatus Altimarinota bacterium; assembly: GCA_943356435.1. GTDB lineage: Bacteria > Patescibacteriota > Gracilibacteria > BD1-5 > UBA6164 > UBA6164. Next base: position 29,114 of record CALREY010000007.1, on the reverse strand, counting down.
GTCATCCGTATCTATTAAACATGTTTTTTCATTCATATTACTTAAATTAAATAATAAAAACTTTATACCTATATAGTTTATTACTTTTATAATATAATTCAAATAAAAAATATTCTTGACTTTTAATGTTTTTTATATATAAATCTCATACCAAAAAATTATTCAAACAAAAACAAAAGGAATCAAAATGAATGTCATCAAATTTATTGCAGTAGTATTGTTTTTTGTTAGCCAAACTGCTTCAGCGGTAGAAGTAAAATCTATCGTTGATAAGTTGAACCAGACACCAGATACAAGTTTCATCTCGAAGCAAGTTGATTTCAATGATCCAGAAGCCGATAAAGATGCTCCAGTTTCTGGAAAGTATCGAGTGCAGGTCACTTTCATAGTTAATGGTACATTTTATACCATTTGGGACTATGACAGTTATGTGGAAAACGACGAGTTTTTGGTATCCTATATGCCAGTAAGTGTAGTGAATCCAAAGTATTCTTCGGTATTTAGTGTAGATGAAAAGACTGGCGAGATTATTGATATCATGGAAGCCAGAGACGGTGGAAAAACAATCTATGCAAATTACACTGAGACTCCAATGGCTACACAAAAGGCTGAACAAGTAGTCCAGCAACATCTGAATAATATCAAAACATTTCTGAAAATGTAGCGATAAGATTTAGCGAAAACAAAAGCCCTCATTATGAGGGCTTTTTAATTTGTATTGATTTTATTTATTATTCATTAGTATATTATTTATAAATATTTTTTAACTTTTTAATATGCTTAAACAATTAATTCAAGACTTAGAAAAATTCTCAGATGCACAAAGATCTATCAATTCTGCCAGATTTTTCAAAACTTGAGTCTGACAATACTGAGAATGAGATAAGTTTTATGGTCTCACTGTTCCAGAAACTAGAATAGTAGTAAAAAAATATTATAAATTACTGAGTTTGGATGATGTAGAAAAATTGATTCTAAATGAATACCATGAACAAAGATTGACTGGATTATTAGTATTGGTAGCCAAATACAAGTCTGGAAATGATGAAGAAAAAAAGAGTATTTATGATTTTTATATGGCTCATACGAAAAATATAAATAATTGGGATCTGGTAGATACTAGTGCTCCATATATAGTAGGAAATTATTTATTAAATGCTGATAAATCTATACTGTATAGCTTAGCCAAATCTGAGAATCTATGGGAAAAAAGAATATCTATAATAGCAACACTATACTTCATCAAATATAATAAATACGATGATACTTTGAAATTGTGCGATATACTAATAAATGATACTCACGACTTGATTCACAAAGCTACTGGATGGTGTTTGAGAGAAGTATGAAAAAAAGATGAAAAAGTATTAACAGATTATTTGGATAAAAATACTACGAAAATGCCTAGAACAATGCTCAGATATGCAATAGAAAAATTCAACGAAGAAAAAAGAAAACATTATTTGAATCTGAAGTAATTAATGATATTGCTCCTCCATCCCTAATATTAGGGAGGGAATTCAAGGGTGGGTTACAAAAAACACACATACAAAATTTTGTATGTGTGTTTTTTATGAATAATTATATAACTTTTACATTTACAGCATTCATTCCTCTTTTTCCTTCTTCTAGGTCAAATTTAACATTTTCACCTTCATTTAATTCTCTATTTCCTTCAACTCCAGAAATATGAACAAAATATTCATTGTTAGTATCATCTTCTACTATGAACCCAAAACCTTTAGTTTCGTTAAAAAACTTAACTTTACCTGTACTCATTATAATAATGTATAAAAAATAAATAGATTAATATTGAATATAATAATATATTAAAAATTAATGCTATAATGTTACTCATTTTTTTCTGATAATCAAAATAATATTATATTTTATTTAATTATTTTGTAAAAAACTTTACAAATCAATAATTCTTACTATACTACCTTGTAATACAAAGTAGTTATTTTTTATTTATAATAAATAAATATTTAAATAATTTTTGTAGATTACTATGTAATACATAATAGCTAGTATGACTGATAATATAGAAAAAATAACATCCCAAATGCGTAAATGAATACTAGAATATGTTATTTTAATGATTATAAATTCTGAAGAAGTATACTCTAGTGATATATTAAATATTTTGAAAAAGAACAAATTAATAGTAGTAGAATGAACTCTATATCCCCTACTATCTAGATTGAAAAACGATTCTCTTATAGCTTATTACTGGGTAGAAAGTAAATCTGGACCACCTAGAAAATACTTGAAATTAACAAAGCAATGAAAAGAAACTCTAAAAACAATGGGTGGAGTATGGAATGAATTGATGAGTGCAGTTAATAATATATCAAGTGAAAAATAACTTAATAATAAATAATTAAATATGAACGAAATAATTATAAATGAAAAGAAATATTTACTATCAGAAACTGCAAATGTATTTTTGAAGAAATATTTACTTAGAATGAAAAACTTCATAACAAATAATAAATTGGAAATAGAAGTATATAATGATATAGAAGAAAGAGTATCAGAAAAATTTGATGAATTACTAGAAAAACAAGAAGTGAAAGAAATCAGTGATAAATCTGTGATATCTATAGTAAATGAGATATGAGAACCATCAGAAATATTTAACGATATATTAGAAGATAATAAAAATTCATGAACAGCTGCAAAAGCTGCAATAAAAGAAATATTTTCGAACAAAAGCAAACCACTTACTAGAAATTCAAGTAAATGAATAATATCATGAGTTTGTTATTGAATAGGTGAGAAATTTGAAATAGATGCTCTATGGATTAGATTGTTATTCATTATTGGTACTTTTGCTGGATGAAGTACTGTTATTCTGTATATTGCTCTTATAATACTTTTACCAGATGTAGCAGACAAAAAAAGTATAGAAACAAAAACTGAAAATAAATAAAAAAATACATTTAAAAATGTATTTTTTTTATATCACTGGTTTATTTCTCTTGTTTCTTGATCTTCTTTGATTTCTCTTGCTATTAGCTGAAACAGGTTTTTTTTCTAGAAATACCTTTTTAGGTTTTGAATTATTAGCGACTTTTTTACTCAAATCAATAGTTATAGGATATGGATGGTCAGTAACTACATCTATTTCCCTACCTATTATTTTTTGTATATCTAGTAAATAATCTACTTCTTCATGATTACAAAAAGAAAATGCAGTTCCATCAAGTCCAGCTCTACCAGTACGTCCTATACGGTGCACATATGTCTCTGGTTCGTTCGGTAAATCATAATTGATAACATATCATAGCTCGACTACATCTATTCATCTAGCGGCAATATCAGTGGCAATTAACACCCTAGTCTGTCATCACTTGAAATTATTCAATGCTCTTTGACGAGCATTTTGTGATTTATTACCATGTATAGCTTCTGCTACTACTCATGAATGAGCCAAATCTTTTACTACTCTGTCAGCTCAATGCTTCGTACGAGTGAATACCAAAATAGCTTTCATATCTTTGTTTGATAACAAGTGATTAAGTAAATGTTTTTTATCACTTTTACTTACAAAATACAATGATTGTTTCACTGTATCAGCAGTAGAAGAGATAGGAGTTACTTCTACATGCACAGGATTATGAAGTATAGAATTAGCTAGTGACATTATTTCTTTTGGCATAGTTGCTGAGAAGAAAAGTGTTTGTCTTTTACTAGGTAATTTAGTCAGTACTTTTTTTACATCGTTTATAAATCACATATTTAGCATTCTATCTGCTTCATCTAGTGTAAATATTTCTACTTTTTTCAAATCTATAAATCATTGATTCATCAAGTCTAATAATCTACCAGGAGTAGCAACCAAAATATCTACTCATTTATTCAATTTAATTACTTGAGAATGTTGATTTACTCAACCAAATATTACAGCATGACTTAGTCATAATTCTTTTCAATACAAATTTATATTTTCTTCTATTTGAATTGCTAATTCACGAGTAGGTGTTAATATTAGGCATTTAATACTTTTTGATACATTTCACAATTGTTTTTTTGTATATAGAGTTTGCAAAATAGGTATAGCAAAAGCTGCAGTCTTCCCTGTTCATGTTTGTGCTGAACCTAGTACATCTCTACCTGCCAATATATGAGGAATAGCTTTTTCTTGAATAGGAGTAGGATTAGTATATCATTTTTTTTCTAGTGATTTAAGTATTGGACTGATGATTTCAAGTTGTTTGAATAACATTAATGATTGGTTAAAAATAATTTAATTAAGAAATAGATTATATTCACAAAAGAAGTTTTGTCACAAAATAATTTTATTTTCTATAATAATACAATATAATCATATAATGTCAAATCTTTTAAACTCTATCCTGAATCCTTTCTCTTAATTAAGAGAAAGGGGCTACAATTGAGCCTCCCTCTCTTAAATAAGAGAGGGAATTCAAGGGAGAGTTTTTAAAATATATATCATTAATATTACAATAATCTTATTGACTTTTTACAATAATACATTATTATATTTACCTCCATCAACCAAATAAAGGCAATTTTTATGTATACTAAAAGTATTTCTAATGCTACACTTAGAACTGCTAGTTCTGAACAAGCTATGGTTTACTGGATAACTCTAGGAACTGTATTAGCCATCGGTTTTGGACTCAACTTCGCAATGGTTAAATCAATACCAGTTGAAGCTGTCATGTCCATAAATAAATGGGTACTCGTAATCGGTTACTTTGTTTGTGCAATCTCTGGAATAGCATTATCAAAGACATCAGAGAATCCTACGATATCCTTCATCGGATTTCTAATGGTTGTTGTACCGGTCGGTGTTATTACTATTCCATTTATTGGAAGTAAAAATCCTGAAGTGATAGAAAAAGCTGCATTATTTACAGCTATTCTGTCATCTATAATGGCCTTTGCTGGAGCTGCATTTTCCAATCTTTTTCGAAGTATTGGTGGTATCCTATTTTGGGCATTACTTGCGGCTATTATAGCTGAAGTTGTGCTTATGTTATTCGGATACAATTTGGCTATCATGGATTGGATTGTTGCTATTATATTTCTCGGATTTATTGCTTATGATTTCGCTAACGCTCTAGATGATACTCCATCTATGGACGCAGCTGTGGATAGAGCAGTAGATTTGTACTTGGATATATTTAACCTATTTGTTCGATTGTCATCCATCATGAGTAGTGATTAACGATAATTAGGTGATTTAAAAAAGACACTTGCTAGCAAGTGTCTTTTTATTATTCATTTTCATTCTCAGATTTATGTTTATTTTGAATCACTAACAATGCACCTGATAGCCATTTTTGAAGAGTAGTATATCAATCACTATCCAAAAAGAACAGGTTTAAATCCTTTGTTTCTTTGCTCATACTAGGATCAAAATAGTCAAACATTATATCACCTTCTTGTAAATATATTGTTACAAATCTACCTGGATTTTCTACATTAAATAATTCAAATTCTAGATTTGGTCAATTTTTTTTCTGTGTGTAAGCTACTTTCATTCATTTTTCTTGCAACATTCATACTATAAAATCTAATTCTTTTCTAAGTAAATGTAATTGAATATTTTCTGTTAATTTATAAAGAACCTCATCCATTTCTTCATCTGTCCAATTCGCAGATATTACTTGTTTTATCTTTTTAGTTTCATTATAAAAAGATTCTCAATCTAATAAGAAATCTCAATTTATAGTTTTTGATAATTTAACTTGTGAATATTTCCTACTCCATATTCAATTTGATAAATTAATATTTAGAATTGCTGTAGATTTTGATTTCATTGTTTCCATAATAACAGAAAATCTTTTTCCAAATATGCTTCATAGTTCAGTATCATATTTAGTTACTTCTGTTTTTTGATTATTTATTGACATAAATTGTATTTAATGTGAAATATTTTTTATATAATATATATTTTATTATATATGTCAATAATATTATTTTAATTGAAACAAAAAAGTAACTTATTTATAGTTACTTTTTTTGAAGTGGAAGTTTTATATTTTTCCATTCTAATATTTTTCAGACAAAATATATTATAAATGGTATAAATGTTGTAATTATTGCTATATTTCAATGTGCTCATTTTTTTAAAAATGCTACATGTAAAAGTATAAAAATTAATAAAAAATATACTATTCTATGAAGTGTTTTCCATTTTTTTCATAACATTTTCATACTAAATATATTTGAAGTGATAGTTAATACTATTGTTAATATTAAAGCAATCATTCCAAATGCTAAATATGTAATTGTACCATTATAAAACCAAAAATCCATACTCCACATAGCAGTAGAATAATCTCATAAGAAATATTTCGCACCATGTACAAATGCCATAGATCACATCCAGATTCATAATTCCTTACGAAATCACATTAGTTTTTGAGCTATACTAAGTCAAAATACTTTTGAAAGAATTGGTAACCACAATATAATCCATAACAATGATAAAGCATTTTCTCAAGATTCTTTAATAGAAAAAGGAGAAAATATCAAGAACAATGTAGCAAAAGATAAAATCAATAAAATATTAGAGAGATATACTCTGTATTTTATAATAAATTCTCATATTTTATTACTTACCGAAAACAAAGATAGAATAGAAATAATAAACAAAAATAAAAATCACATAAGAATATAATTAAAAACTATAATATTTTATAATGTAACAATAAAAAAATATATTTCAAATAAAAACTAATTATAATTGGATTTAGATAATTATAATTTTATTTTTTGATTTGTATATTATAATCATTATCATAATTATACTTTAAATCTTTATCATTAATTATATTATATGAAAAATAAAAAATTAGTTTTATTGTCAACTATATTGTTAACTATATTATTAAGTAGTTGTGGGAATAAAGAAGTAGAAAAAATAGAAGAAGTAGATAATACTCAAGTATTAAATGATATGAATAATGAAGTAGCAAATATAGATGCTACTGAAACTACAAGTACTTGAACTGATACTTCAATCCCAGAAGCTAAAGTTCAAAAATTAAATAAAACATATGTATCTCCAGGATGAAACGATGAAGTAGAATTTACAGTTATTATGAATGGTATTCTAATAGAAAATGTAGAAGCAAAATTAGTAACTTGAAATCCTGATTCAGAAAAATATACTGCATGATTTGCTAAATGAATAAATGAAGTTGTAAAAGGTAAAACTACAGAAGAAGCATCTACTATTAGTATTGTTTCTGGTGCTAGTTTGACAACTGAAGCATTTAAAAGTGTAATAAAAGATGTATAATATTACTCCTAAATTATTCAAACAAAATTTGACTAAATATTAAATATAAATAAAATTCACCACCTACTATTTAGTAGATTTTGTTAACTATTGGAGTGAATTGTGAGTAAGTTTGATGGCCTTAAAACCTTGTTTTACATATCGAGTTTCGTATTGTGGTTACTGTGGTTGTATGTGCCAGTACCCTTTGAATTAGTTTTGTTTACTACTATCTGTTTTGCACTTATGAAAAAAACATGTGTAGAAAGTAAATTGAAACAATTACCTTGTTTCAGCTAATGCAAAGCTTAAAGAGGAAAACCTGTTAAGGGTTTTCCTCCTTTTTCTTGACTAAGAATATAATATTGACATTTGGAAATATTATTTATAATTCAGTCGGATGTAAAAAAACATTTTCAAAACCAAAACAAAATAGGAAATTATATGAAAAAGTTAAGATGTGGAGTACTCGGGGCTACAGGTATGGTTGGTAGAGAATTTTTGAAATTACTATCTAGTCACCCTTGGATTGAAGTCACTGTTGTTGCAGCTAGTTCTAGGTCAGCAGGACAAAAATTGAAATATCTGATAGATATTGATAGACAAGCTCGAATTGACAGAGACATATTGGACTTGACTGTTCAGGATGTGTTTGAAATAGAGGATATTTCTTCTAAAGTCGATTTTGTCTTTTGTGCCGTAAATATGGACAAAGCAGAAATCATAGCTCTGGAAGAAGCTTATGCAAAAAAAGAAGTCGTAGTAGTATCAAACAACTCGGCAATGCGTTTCTTCGATGATGTACCAATGATAGTACCCGAAATAAATGGAGTTGAGCATCTGAAAATTCTCGATGTTCAAAAACAAAGACTTGGTACTCAAAATGGATGCATAGTAGTCAAACCAAACTGTGCTGCTCAAGCCTATATGGCTATATTGCATTCACTGATGGACAATGTTTACATTGAACAAGTAAATGTAAGCTTGATGCAAGCTATCAGTGGTTCTGGTAAATACTTGGACGAAGTAGCTGAAATACAAGGAAATATCTTACCATTACCTGGTGAAGCTGAAAAAAGTATCACTGAACCCAAAAAGATTTTTGGTGAAATTATAGATGGGAAAATAGTCTCATACGATAACTTAAACATTTCAGCGACGTCTTACAGAGTACCAGTTCAAGATGGGCATCTGGCAAATGTTTTCATAAAAACTACTATTGGCAATAGTAATATTGTGAGAGATATGCAGCTGCACTTCGACTACTACAATCCGCTTGAAAAATATGATTTACCCTCATCACCAAATCCTGTTATCAACTATTTGGGCGATGATGAATATCCAAATCCGCTCAAAGATGCAAATAATCAAGGTGGTATGGAATTCACTTGTGGTGCAATGAAATTCGATGAAAATACTGGTATTCTTCAGATTACCGGCCTGATTCATAACCTAGTTCGTGGAGCTGCTGGAGGAGCAGTTCTAACAGCTGAACTTATGATTAAACTTGGTTATATAAGCCCAAAATAAGTTTAATTCGTAAAAAGCAAATAAAAAAGCTGAGAGAATTCTCAGCTTTTTTTATTTTTTTAACTTACATTCTTCACCTTCACATTTTATAAATGGACATCTAACAGATTTCCCTCAAGCTACTGAAATCATAGTCAAAAATATACCAATAAGGAAAAATGCTAATCAACTAAGAAATGCAGAAGTTTGAATACCTGGATTTTTTAACATCAAGTAAATTCAAATCGCTAAAATTGCTAACCTAATAACTAATGCTAAATATTTCATAAGTAATATTTAAATTATAAATGTATAGTTATTATAATTAATTATATTAAAAGTAAAATAATAAAATTATTCAAACAATTTCATATATTTTTCATATCATTTTTCTTTCATTTCAGCTAATGGTACAAATTTAAGTGCAGCACTATTTATACAATATCTCAATCATCATTTATCAGCTGGTCCATCTTCAAATACATGTCATAAATGTGAGTCTGCATTTTTACTTCTGATTTCTGTCCTAGTAGCAAATAGAGTATTATCTTCTTGTTCACCAAGCATATTTTCATCTATAGGTTTAGAAAAACTAGGCCATCCAGTACCAGAATCAAATTTATCAGTAGAAGAAAAAAGTGGAGTTCCATCTATTACATCTACATAAATCCCCTCTTCATGATTATCCCAATATTCATTGTCAAATGGTTTTTCTGTCCCTGATTCTTGTGTCACTTTGTATTGAAGTGGTGTTAATTTCTTTTTCAATATATCTTGAAATGGTACTAGATTATTTAATATATCTTTTATATCTGTTTTACCTAGAAATCTCTTGTACATATTTCACTCATTATCTACTTGTACAAATGTAGATTGACTCAATACTGAATATTTTTGTTTCAGCTCAGTATCACTATCATAATCTACTACAAAAATAGTTAAATAATCTACTTTTCATAATTGTTTGATTTGTCTTTCAAATTCGTTACATGTACTACACCAATCTGCATGAAAAAATAATAATATACTTCATGTTGCGTTTTTTAGATTTTCTTCCGTATAAGGTTTGTAATAACTTGGGAAATTTTCATTTTCTGGAACAGAGTTATATTTTTCTATGAAATCCTCTCTTCCTGATCATTTTTTGTACAGATTGTATCTGAAACTAGACTTCTTGTAATAATCTTGATGATATTCTTCAGCTGGATAAAAAGTAGTAAATGGAATTATCAATGTAGCAATATCTTTATTAAATCTTTTTGAGTCTTGTAGTGCTTGTTTAGACATTTCATCTATAGATTTTTCTTCTTCAGTAGAATATATTATAGCAGTAGTATATTGATATCATTTATCAGCGAATTGTCATTCTGGATCTGTTGGGTCTATTTGACTCCAGTATAATTCTACTAATTTTTCATAGGATATTTTACTTGGGTCATATACTACTTTTATAGCTTCTCTATGCTTTGTTTTTCATGTAGAAACCATATCGTAGTTAGCATCTTCTTGGCTTCATCAAGCATATCATGAAATTGCTTCTTTTACTCATTCTTGTGCTTCAAATATTCACTCCATACACCAAAAACATCCACCTGCGAAATAAGCTTGTTTTAGATTTGTATTTTCCATATTTTTATCTTTAGAATTTAAAATATTTTCATTTTTATTATATTCTATATTTTTTAATAATCCATTTTCAAAATTAGTAACATTTTGAAAATAACCGCTTTGAATAATTTTTGTTTCTATTATTTTGTCATATCACATGATTATAGATATTCAAATTATTAAAAAAAGTATTCCTAAAACCTTTTTAAAAATTCCATTTGAATCACTGGCCCATCTCACTTTTTTTACCAATTTTTGTCATAAAAGTGAAATCAATATTAACATAAAAGCCAATCATAATACATAAGCAAATAAATTTATAATTCAGCTTATAAAACTAAGTGGTAATATAACTGCTAGAATAACAGCATAAGTAGGACTACAACTAGAAAACACTGGTCAAAGTGAGAATCCGACTAATACACTTCAGAGTATTCATTTCTTATTTGATGATTTTTGTAATCAAATATTTGATTTATCTGAAAGTCCTAGTTTTGTAGTGATATTTTTCCATAGATTTGGAAAAATAGTTATTATTCAAAACAATATCAAAATAATTCAACTAAATAATTTCCAAACTATTGGATCTACTCATATAAATATAGTAGATGCCTTTAATAATAATGAAAACAAAATAATAGATATACTTAGTGAAAGTATTATAATATATGGTCTAGATTTAGCAGATGAATCATCCAAACTAGTTCAAAGTATTATTGGCAATAATGGTAATACACACGGTGCTAGAATAGTCAATATTCAAGCAAAAAATGAAATAATTAGTAGTATCATATTTTTTATATTTCTTTTAATAAATCTGATACATTTGTAGATCCAGACCATTTTTTAATTAGATTTCACTCAGTATCAACTTCTACATATGTATGTTGCATTGTCACTCAATATTTTACCTTTAAATCATTATATTTATCATAATCAACTTTCAATAAATTTATATTTTCAGGTATTGTTTCTGAACTAAAATTTTTATCAGCTGCTTGACAAGCTGGACACCAACTAGCTGCAAAAAATAATACATTTGCTTTATTTGCTACTAATAATTCTGGTGAATAAATTTTGTATCCAGATTCCATTGCCATATCCATTTTGTCTTCCATTTTCATACTTGATTTTTCATCTTCTTTCATTTTTTTCATTTCTTCTTCTGTCCATTCATTTTTATTATCCATCATTTTTTCATCACCTACATTCATATCTGTATTATCATGACTTACTATTTTTTCTGCATCATTTTTCATAGACATATTTTCTGTACTAGTATTATCTTTATTAGCATAAACAAATACTCAAGCAATTACAAGAACTAAAACTATAATCATCATAGGCATCATCATTTTACCACATTTGCTAGTAGAGCAAGTTCCAGTTGAACAAGATTTATCTTCATTTCACATAGATTATATAATTAATAAATAAAAAGTATAGTTAATATATAACTATACCTTAAATGAATCTTAAATCATATTATTTTATATTTATTTGATACCCTACTCACTTAACAGTTTTTATTATTTCCTTGTATAATTTCTTCCTAAGTGTAGAAATATTCACATCCAATTTCGCATCCTCTTCGAAATAACTCTCTGTTCACCACACATATTCTATTATATCAGTTCTAGTTAAAAGCAGATTTTTATTATTATATAAATAATCAAAAATCATATATTCTTTTGTAGTAATATTTAATATTTCTCATGATTTTTTGAATTCTCTTTTTTGTAAATCTATTTCTAAATCTTTGTAAGTTATTATTTGATTATTTTTAATTTTTAAATTAGCTTTTATACGAGCTTCTAATTCTCTCAAATCAAAAGGTTTCACTATATAATCAACTGCTCAATTTTCAAATCAGACTAATTTTTCATTTATAGAACCTTTGGCTGTAATAATTATAATTGGAGTATCTATTTTTCTTGTTAACTTTTTTGCAATACTTATTCAATCTATCTTTGGTAACATCAAATCAAGTAAGATTAAATCATATTTAATTAGCAAAGCTTTATCGATTCATTGTTCTCAGTCAAAAGCTGTATCAATAGAAAATCATTCTAGTTCTAAATATTCCTTTATATTTTCACTTATTTCCCTATTATCTTCTACTAGTAATATTTTTGTCTTCATATTGTTATTATTATGTTCTTCTAAAGGACGAACGCAAAGGTTCGTCCCTACAAATAATTGTAGTGGTGAACCTATGTGTTCACCTTATTTTTTATTTAAAATTAACTATAAATTTAGTTCACTTTCCTTTTTCACTTTCTATGCTTATTTCCCATTTATACAATTCAACCAATCTTTTTACTATAAATAATCATACTCAAAATCATTCTATATTTGTATCATTTCTATAAAATTTATCCCATATTTTTTCTATATCATCATTATCCATTCATACTCAATTATCTTTTATATAAAACGAGTTATTATTTGTTCATATCTCTATAATAGTATTTTCTCATGAAAATTTAATAGCATTAGATAATATGTTTTCAATAATTATATTAAAAGTAGATGTTTCTATCTGTATATTAATATCTGATTTAAATTTATAAATAATATCTACTTTTTTATCTACTCATAACAAATAATTATCTACTACCATTTTTATACAATTATTTAAATTTTGATTTTTTGTATTCAATTTTTCTATATTATTCTCTACTCTTGATAGTAAGAAAAATGTTTCTAGTATTTTGTTTAATTTAAATGTTTTTTCTTTTATCTTATCCAATAAAATCTGAGTATCTTTTTCTGATAATTTTGATTTTTCAAGTTTTTTATTATACAAATCAATTTGAGAATTTATAATCATTAATGGAGTTTTGAATTCATGACTTACATCTGTGATGAATTGTTTCAAATTATTAGTTTGTTTATGAATATGACAAAATGATTTATTTAAAGTTTCAGCCAATATATTTATCTCATCATTTTTATTTCATATTATTTTTATTATTTTAAAGTCTTTTTCTATATCTATATTATCAATTTGTTTAACTATCTTTTTTAAATTTCTAAGTGCATACTTAGATATACTTTTTCCAAGTAAAAAATTTATAAATAATGAAAAGATAATTATTATCAAACTAATCTTTATTATTATCATTTGTGATTTAACATAAGGAGTAGTATCAAATAAAACCTTTATTTCCCCTATTTCTGGATAATAATTGCTATATATAAAATATATTTTATCTTGAATTTTAAAAAATAATTTATCTTTTATAATATCAGTATTATTATGTAGCTTTTTTTCAACTCAATTAGAACATATTACTTTTCATCAGTCTTTTGGAATTATTAATGTATCTTTTTTAAGTATATACTTTTCAAATGCATCTAAATTATTATCAGTTTTTTCGGATAAATACATATTATAATTCACATTCATATCATACATACTTTCTGTTTTTTGATCAGAATACCATGTAAAAAAATATATAATATTTATTCATATCAATAGTATAATAAGCGATAAAAAATTGTATAATGTAAACATTATACTTATTTTTTCTGATGTTTTTAGATTGAATATGAAATTTTTCATTTTTTTTTATAAAGAATAACTTTTAACATAATATAATTCAATCTTAAACAAATCTTTAATTTTTACAAAAAAAAAAGATTGTTTTCACAATCAATTTTTTGTATACATATTATTGAACTTCTTCAGTAGTAGTTTCAGTAGTAGTAGTTTCTGTAGTAGTAGCTTCTTCAGTAGTAGTAGTAGCTTCATCAGTCATAGGAGCAGCTTCTTCAGTAGTAGCTTCATCAGTCATAGGAGCAGCTTCTTCAGTAGTAGTAGTTGTAGTTTCAGTAGTAGTAGTATCTGTAGCAGTAGTATCTGTAGGAGTAGCATCTTTACTTGCTCCACAAGAAGCTAAGAAAACCATAACTAGAACTAATAATAATTTTTTCATAAAATTTAATTTAAAATATAAAATAACAGGTGGATTATAATGTTAATTTCGAAAAAAAAAAATTTTTTTTCAAATTTAGCTGTACTTTTCCAATTCATTACTTATAAATAAGTTTTTAACAAATTGTTAACAATTGTTTTTATTGATTATATAGGTAATGTTAAAATTATTTGATAAATTCTACTATTTTTTCATTTTCAAATCTTACTTTTGGTGATTTAGAATATTTATCATCTATATTTCTATATCCTATCGGTAATACTACTACTGATTTTAATTTTTTATCTGATAATCATAATACTTCATCATATTTAGCAGGATTAAATCATCAAATTGCACATGAATCTATTCATTTTTGTGCTAAAGTATTCAACACAACTCCTAATGATATAAATACTTGTTCTCTAGCCCATTTTTCTTTTGCTTCTTGGTCCATAGCAGAAAAATATCATTTCATCACATTTTCATAAGCAGATAGATTTTCTCTAGTTGCTCAAGTTATTTTAGTATTATTATCCAAATGCTCATCTATGAAATCATCATCCAAATCTGTTCTAATAGTAAAAACTAATAAATGAGAACTCTCTCCTACTTGTTTTTGATTATAAGAATAATTTACTAGCTCATTTTTTAGCTCATCATTTTCTATCACTATAAGTTTCCATGGTTCTAGACCAAAACTAGATGGTGACAATCTAAAACTCTCTATTATATCTGTTAAATCTGATTGACTTACTTTTTTAGTTGTATCAAATGATTTAGCAGCATATCTCCAATTCAAAGCATCTATTGTATTATTCATTTGTGTAATATTAATATATAAAATTATATCGCTACATTTTTATAATGTTTTACATTATAGCTCTTTTCTCATTTCAGAATAGTTATCACATCAAACCTGATTTTTTCGAAATCAAGTCTATTTTTCACCACATAGTATTCTACTGTTTTTTTGCATTTTCTCAATTTATTTGCAGTAATAGATTCTTCTGGTATTCAGTATTTATCATTATTTCTATATTTTACCTCTATAAACACTGTCATATCATCTAATCTAGCAATCAAATCAATCTCTCAAAATCTACCAAATTTGAAATTGCTATCCAATATACTATACCCATTTTTCTGCAAATATTTAATAGCAATTACTTCTCAATTATCTCATGTTTGTTTTGTTGTCATAAGTGTATTATTATTATTGTTTCTACATCACTTCCTCTATCTCTCCCATTATCTCATTATTTATATCCTCTATACTTCTCATTTCACCATGTCTTTCACAATTTATTTCTACCCAATCTTCGAACCTATTTACCACTTCTATAGCAGAAGCATGAGCATTTATTAGATGATATTTATCTTCTTCGTGTAAATCCATTTTTTTACCATCTTTCAAATATTCTCTATCTTCTTTCATGAGTACCAATTTCTGACTCATTACTGGACTTACATTTAAAAATATTGTTTTATCAGGTTTTGGTATTTTAAATATATTGTATTCCAGGTCAGATAACCATTCTAGAAATTCTTGTCTTTCTTGATTATCAGCTATCTTACCTGCTTGGTGTATCATACTAGCAGAAACATATCTATTACTGATAATGTAATCATATTTAGCATAATCCTCTCTCAGATTGAAACTATCATCATATCTATCTATAGCATAAAAAATACTTGCTTGTTTTGCTGTAACATCTTTTCAATATCCTCAGTTTAAATATTTTTCTACAAAAAAAGCTGATTTTTCACCATATCTAGGATAATCTAATACTTTTACAGTTTTTCACATAGCTTTAAGTCTTTGTTCCAATAGTTTCACTTGAGTTCATTTACCAGAACCATCTATTCAGTCTATAACTACAAACATAATTTAATATTAAGAAGTATTCACCTCTCTCTTGTCGCCAGGATTCACCCACAAGGGGATCAATTCTCTCCCCTTATCAGGGGAAAGAGGCTCAATATAAGGTATAATTTAACAGATTATAATCGGAATTTTTAAATGTAAAAATTTTAAAAGAAAATTATTTTTTTAAGCTCAAATAATTGACTAAAATAAATAAATAAATAAATATAAAAACATAGTATATTTTTTCAAATTTAAATGTACAAAAAAAGGAGATTTGTTTTTCTAAATTTTATTTAGAAAAATTTATCAATTTTTGTTAATTATCTATTTCTTTAGGAAACATTATGAGTAAAAAAATGAAAATCGTTTCTGCTGTTTTTATTAGTATTTTAGTACTTTTCGTTATTGTTTTTATTCGGTATAAAACTAGAGATGATGAAACAAAAGGTATGGTTAGAAGAGTAGTAAATTATCCAATAGTTAATGTAATAGCAAAAAATGCTACTTTTAACAAAAATGCTAATACTGAAAAACAATTAGCTAATAAAAATGTTGTACAAGTAAAACCTGAAAAAGTAAAAGGAAAACAATATAGTAATATAGTAGAAACTATCGAATTTGAACAAGTAACAGATGAAGTAAAAGGTGAAGATTTATTTGCATTAGGTGAGTCTTTTCTAGGTTTTGTTCGGAAATATCCTGATGAAGTAACTTTTTTCAAGACAGATTTCAGTCCTATATTTGATAGAAAAGTTGGTGATGAAGTGTCATTTATTGTTGGTGATAGACAATATCTAGGAGTAATAGATACAGCTTA
Organism: Candidatus Altimarinota bacterium; assembly: GCA_943356435.1. Classification (GTDB taxonomy): domain Bacteria; phylum Patescibacteriota; class Gracilibacteria; order BD1-5; family UBA6164; genus UBA6164. Next base: position 12,129 of record CALREY010000007.1, on the reverse strand, counting down.
TATTCAACATTCTTCAGAATTGGATCTAAAACCTGAAATCGAATATACTTATTATGATTTTAGAATTAGGCCTTATTCTCAGATAGAAGAAAATGATAGTACTTATTATATTAATATTGGAGGAACAAAATTTAATAATGGAGATTTTAAATATTTTGGAAATATAAAATACGAACCAAATGATCATCAAAGATTTCAAATAGATAGTAAAATAGGAGTAATAGTTCCTGATAGAAAATTTGATTATTATTTATCTGTTGATATGGGTTCTGGACTTGATTAATCATAAAATTGGAGGTTAAAATGAAGTAAATTATCGACTATTAGAAAATATTTTTTATAATGCAATTTTTCGGAGATATACAATGAAAGTTTTTAAATTATGCTTCTTACTTTTTCTAATCCTTATTTGCAACACTGCAAATGCAGTAGTACAAACACTTAGGGTAGCTGTAGTTTTTGATACATTTTCAACAAACTATACTGCTATTGAAAGAACAAATATAACAAACAATATCATTAATAATTTAAATGCAAGTTTTAATGGTTCCGGTTTGGGTTCATACATTAATTTCACTTTAGCAATTAATACTACTGACAGTATTAGTGTAGCTGGCGACACTTTGGATTACTTGAAATTCAAATATTCTGTAAATCCTAGTTTGGCTGGTGGTATAAAGGCAGTTAGATTAACATTGCATAAAATACAAAAAAATTATACAGCTGATGTAGTAATTGGAATTGTTAAACCTAGTAATTGGTTAACTACTAGTATTTGTGGTACTTCAGTAAATATACCAAATACTTCTCAAATCACTAACACTTTTCCAACTGTTGCATCACTGCTAAAAAAAGGCGACGATGGTATATTGTTCTTAAATGCTAGAGATACTTGTTTAAGTAGAGTTTACCTAACAGCTCATGAAGTAGGACATACATTTGGCTTGCATCATGGAGTTTCGGTTGCTATATACAACAACGATTGGAGCCATTATCCTACTAGTATTTTAATTGGTACTGGTGCTGGTGGGTATGGTAAAGCTGGTACTTCTTCGTATGATTATGGAACTATAATGACTGCATTTAATTTGGGACTTTCTGAAGCTAAAAAAGACAATAGATTTTCAGATAAGACTGCTTACAAATGTGGTACTTTTGATAACCAAATTTGCGGAGATACTTCATCTGATGCTGTTTCAATCATAAAAGCAAATGCACAATACTATAACCAAAGAGGTGCATGGTACACTTACTGATAATTAACAAAAATTTGATATATTAGAAATGAATTGTTTCGCAATTCATTTCTTTTCTTTTTTCTTTACAAAACAAACAATTAATTTAAAATAAAGATATTAATTATAAGCTAAAACTAAATGAACATTTCAGAAGAACTAGAACAAGCCATAGACATAGTAGATTTGGTTTCCAAATATGCTAGTCTAAAAAAAGCAGGAGCAAACTATAAATGAGTTTGTCCTTTTCCTGGGCATAATGAAAAAACCCCTAGTTTTATGGTGTCTCCATCTAAACAAATAGCTTACTGTTTTGGTTGTCACAAATGATGATGAGCTATCAAATTTGTAATGGATATAGAAAACTGTGATTTCAAAAATGCTATAGAAATACTTGGTGGTTATACAGGTATAGAAGTAAATACAAATTTCAATAAAGAAAAACACGAAACAAAGAAAAATATTTATAGTCTGTACAAAGATGCAGTAAATTATTATAAAAATGCACTAGATAAATATCCAGAAGTAAAAAAATACGTATTTGACAGAGGATTAAATGAAAAAGTGATGGAGGATTTTCACTTCGGTTATGCTGATAGTGGTGTAGAATTATACAATTATCTGAAATCTAAATGATATGATGATGATATGATTGTGCAGTCAAATATTTTCATAGATATAAAAACTAGAAAAGATAAATTTATAAATAGACTTATATTCCCTATCCAAAATGCTAGATGAGATTTCGTAGCATTTACAGCTAGAATAATCTGAGCATGAGAACCTAAGTATTTGAATTCTCCAGCTTCTGACTTATACGATAAATCAAATATTTTATACTGATTATTCAATGCTAGAACTTCTATAAGTAAACTAGATTTCATAATAGTTACTGAATGACAAATGGATACTATCAGCCTGCAAGCAGCATGATTTACAAATACTGTTGCCGTATCTGGTAGTGCTCTGACTGATAAGCATCTGACACTTATAAAAAGACTGACTCACAAAGTATTTTTGTGTTTTGATTGAGATTCAGCAGGTGAAAAAGCTACGAAATCAGCACTAGAAAAAATGAAAAACAATTGATTTGAAGTGAGAATAATATATTTACCAGAATGAAAAGATCCAGATGATGTAATCAAATCAGGTTGAAACTTCCAAGAATACATAAATAATGCTTTAACACCTATTGGTTATTATATAAAAAAATCAAATTTTGATTTAACAAGTATAGATGAAAAAAAGAAGCTATTATTAGAACTATTAGACATAGTGAAATCTTACAGTGATAACATCGAAAAAGATTATTATCTAAAAGAAATATCAAAGAGACTAGATATAAACCAAAACTTGATATATGATTCATTTAACAGAATAAAATTTACTTCAAATACGAGCAAAGACCCAAAAATAGAAGTAAGTAAAACTTCTAGTGAAGATATGGTAATATGATACTGTATAATAGAAGAAAAAAACATAGATTTTTTTAACAAACATATACTTTTCAAAAATTGATTAGCAACTGATTTAAAAAAAGTATTAGAAGAATGACTATGATACATCAATTCTCTAGAACTAAATAAAAAAGAGAGATATAGATGAATAGCTCTCAAAATAGAAGCAGAAAATGAACATGCGAACAAAGAGCATTCAGACGAAGAATTGCACAAAATAGTTAGCTGATTGAATCGTGAAGTATACAAAAAACTAGTAACAACTCTGAAAAAAGAAATGGCAAATGGTAATAATGAAGCATTTGTGAAATATACTCATCTAGTAAATGAAGCTAAAAAAATATGAATAAAGTAATTTATTCATATTTTTTATTTCCCTTTTATTGCAAATTTTTCTAAATTTCTCAACATAATACTAGAAGCATATCATGAGTCTTTTAATTTGTTATCTACCAAGTACACATTGAAGTTTGAAGTATTACTTATAGGGCTTCAACTAGCATTTCTCAATGCATTTATATTTATAGGTCATTTATCATCTCATCAGATCATAGTATTAAATATTTCTGCGAATTTTACTTTTTCATTCAACGACATATTATTAGAATCACCATTTGAATCTATACCCAGATTTCAGTTCTCGAAATCTATTAGAGAATTAAATCATAGCATATTTCTAAGTCATGAGTTTGAGTTCAATTGTGAAATGATGTTATCAGTGATATCTTGTGGAATTAAATCAAATCATATAGATTTCAAAAATTTCAAAGTATCTTGCACTTTTTCATCTTTTTCTCTCGCATTTAGTGCATTTTTTTCTACTATCTCGTCTACTATTCTCTTTTTTTGTTTTAATTTTTCTTCCTTTTCTTCTTCCTTTTGCTTGTACAATCAAACTATACTATCCTTTATCTCTTCCAATGAACCCATATTATCAATATTTAATTCATTATATAATTCATTGTTTTGAGATTTGATTTCTTGTTTTACATCTTCTAGATTTTCTTCATTTGCTATTGCTTGGTCTATGAAATCTATAATACCAGAAATAGTATTCAACTCTTCATTCAATGCTTTTAATTCTTTTTTAGTATTATTTTCCACTTCTACCACTGATTGCAAATTTGTATTTATATCCAATTTTGAACCAATTTTATACTCACTATCATTTAATGATAATTTTCTACCTTCTTTTCATAACTCAATACTATATCAATCATCTGTTTTCTTAGATAGTTTATTATCTGATATATTTACTCAATCAATATTATTAACTCATAAAGCTATTTTTTGTTTAGCAGCAGTTAATCATCATTCATATCTATCTATTTTATCTGTAAATGCTGACCTATCTATGTTTAATAATGTGTTTTTAAATTCAGAATACTTATTTGTTCAATTAGCTTTATCTTGATTTTGTAAGTCTTCTGCGATATGTACAAATGCATTTTCATCTGTTTTTAATAGATTTATAATACTATCATATTCTTCTTTAAATTTTTTTGAATCATTTAATGCATCATCATTTACCATTAAATCATGTATTTTTGACTTAATTTTTCAATAATGTGGATTTGAACTATCTAAATTATTAAATGAACTTTCTAAATTTTTTAGATTATTTTTCATATCATTTGATTCTTTCTCTTCTCATTTAACTTCTTGTTTTTCTCATTTAATTACTTGTTTTTCTCATTTAATTTGATACTTATTATTTATTTCTAATAACACTAATTTCAAATCATCATAACTAGTTCACTTTTCTACTTCTTTTACTAACTCTGTAACTTCTCATAAATATTGACCTGATTTTCCACTTTTTGTAGCTGTATCTTGTAATAATTTCTTTAATTCTTCTTTTTGCTTTTCATCTAGTTTATTTCATGATAAATCTTCAAATGTATCTATTGTTTCTTCTATTTTTACATTCAATTGATTATCTTGTGATTCCTTTTGTTTTTTTTGATTATCCTCATCTATTTTCTTACTATCTGGATTATTTTTTTCTCATTCAAAATTTCGTGGTATATCATTTGATACACCACTTTTTTCTAGTTCATTCTCAGGTCATTTATATCATTCTATTCACATATATTATATATTTTGATTAATTCTTAATTAGATGTTTTATTTATTAATCTTTGTCTTATTTTTTCTATTTCTGCTTTATTTGCCTCTATTTGTGCTTTACTTGCTTCTATTTCTTTTTTATCGGCTGCTATTTCTTTTTTTAAGACTTCATTACCCATCTTGATTTCACATCCTCTCTCTTTCAACCCTTTTATCACACCATTACCATCTGCATCACATGATGCTAACACTTCCTTATCACTTACAGTTGCATCACTCATAGTTTGCCCACTATCTGCATATTGTTCTCCTTGTTCTTGTGATATTGCAAAAGGATTGGCTACTTCTGCCATTAAGTCTTTCATCATTGCTCTTGCTTCTCATTTCACTATTCATTCCTCTTGTTTTCTATTCAATCACTCTTTGTTTGCACCTGCTTGCATCTCATGTGCATCATTTACTTGATTTGGATTTGCCATAATAATATTTTTTATGTTTTAAATATATTTAATTATTAGTATTTTATCATATTGTGAGTCTGTTTGTCAAAAATATGTGGATTTTGGTTCTAATCCCTCCCCTTCGGGACTCCCTTTGAAAAAGGGAGAAATCTATTTCTAGAAATGATGGGGGTTTTAGGGGGGATGATTGAGGTGAGTACTTATTGAAATATCTTTACTCCGACAGCTGGAACTCATCCCCCCTAAGACTTTTGTCTTACTTTTGGTCTCAAAAGTAAGGGAGCAGAATTATTGCAAGTAATTTTGGGCAAAAAAAAACCTCTAGGGGTTGTAGTATGTATGTCTTGTTTTTCTTCTGGTCATTTATATCATCACTCAAATTCTGCCATAAAAAAAATAATATAGAATAAATTATTCTATATTATTTTATCATAAATATTTATATTGTGCAAAAATAATCTATTTTCATTGCAACATTCATTTTATTTGTCTCAATTTTTCTGTTTCAGCTTTTATTTTAGCAATATCTGCTTTATCGGCTGATATTTCTGCTTTACTTTTATCCATTTTAAAATTATGTTTACAAATAGCTTCATTTCTACCTTTTATATCTCCACTTCAATCAGCATCACATGCTCATAGTAAATCCTTATCACTCACTGTTGCATCACTCATAGTTTGCCCACTATCTGCATATTGCTCACCTTGTTCTTGTGATATTGCAAAAGGATTGGCTACTTCTGCCATTAAGTCTTTCATCATTGCTCTTGCTTCTCATTTCACTATTCATTCCTCTTGTTTTCTGTTCAATCACTCTTTGTTTGCACCTGCTTGCATCTCATGTGCATCATTTACTTGATTTGGATTTGTCATAATAATATTTTTTATGTTTTAAATATATTTAATTATTAGTATTTTATCATATTGTGAGTCTGTTTGTCAAAAATATGTGTACTTTGGTTCTAATCCCTCCCCTTCGGGACTCCCTTTGAAAAAGGGAGAAATCTATTTCTAGAAATGATGGGGGTTTTAGGGGGGATGATTGAGGTGAGTACTTTTTGAAATATCTTTACTCCAACAGCTGGAACTCATCCCCCCTAAGACTTTTGTCTTACTTTTGGTCTCAAAAGTAAGGGAGCAGAATTATTGCAAGTAATTTTGGGCAAAAAAAAATGAATTTTGAATTTTAATTACTATCATATATAAAAGGTATATATTTATTTGCAAAGTAATAATTAATATATATAATAATTAAAATTTAATAAGTTAATTATTTGATTATGGAAATAATAAATGGAAATGTTTATTATGATGAGAAAGAATTCTCAGATATAATAGAAAAAGGTATAATTGAACAATCTGAAATATTAAGAAAAAATCTACAAGAAAAAAGAAATAAAAATAATTTAGTAAGTGAATTGGAGTATGTATAAAGTGTTTTTTGCAAAAGATTCTTCTAAATATATTTTAAATTACTTTGAAAAATACAGAATATATTATGAAAATTTATTTCAAGATAGTTGAATATGGTCAGAAAATCAAATTATAAAATTATATATTGATGATGCGTTAAATAGACATAATGAGTTGAAAGATTTAATTGTAAAAACTCTAAAAGAAGAAAAAGTTTTTTGAAGAACTAATGAAAATAGTTTAGTTATTACTTGGAGAACAAAAAGTATATTTTTAGATTTTGATGAAAATCTAGATTTAAAACAAAGATATGTAATAAATATTTCTATTAGATAATAATTCTTGCACTTAATTATTTATTTCTCTCTTCTAGAAATGATGAAAAACTCCCCCTGCTCATTTCTTCGCTTCCCCCTCAATTGAGGGGGAATTTTTTGGTATCAAAAGTAAGGGAGCAAAATTATTGCTCGGATTTTGGGCAAAAAAAAGAATAAAAAAATATGATTTTTTATTTCCCTTTTGTTACAGATTTAAAATTCTAATATTTTTTTATTCAAATCCAATAAAATAGGTATTTTATCAGATAATAATTTATCTTTAGCATTATTTATTAAAAAATTCAATAAATTATAAACATCTCAATTTGATACTTTCTTTTTTTCTCATTTCTCTATATCCCAATACAAATATACAGAACTAGCATAAACATTTGGTACTTTTTCTAGAGCATTATTTATAAAAGATAATAACTCTTCATTTTTTATTATTCAATTTCTTTTCGAGTTCAAAATCAGAGCTATTTCTCAAATTAATCAATCTAATCAATAATAATTTGAATACAATTTATTTAACTCCTTTATTGAATCAATTAAATTTTTACAAAATAAAACTCATGCTGTATTCAATATTACATTCAATGAGGATTTTAAATAAGTTTCTTTTAATATCTGATCTTCAGTTTCAACATTTTCTATAATCAATCACTTATTTCTTAAATCATTTACAAATCAAGAGAAGATTTCCCTATTTGGTGAATAAAATATTGATACTCAAAAAAATCATGGTGATTGCGATAATTCACTTAGTTGTTCTTTTTTTATAGTAGAATTTAAAACTATTTGTGAAAATTTCAGTCATGGATTTACATCAAATCAATTAGTTCAGAATAACAAAAAATTAGCAGTTTTTTCCGGTATTTTTAAGTAAATTTCATTTAAAATATATCTCAATTCTTCACTAAAATAACCAGTCCAAATAATATTTTTTCAATTATTTAACTCTGAAATAATATAATTTGATAGAGATTGTAAATTATCTAAATCAAGTATATTATCTACTTTATTTGTAGTTTCCAAGATAGCAGATATAGATTTTTGTTCTAATCAAAAGTTTTTTTCTATCCGATTTCAAATATTTCATGTTCATAAAACTATTGACTTCATAAATTTAATTATATAGTATTATGAATTTATTTTAACATATTATTAATTTTATAACAAATATAAAAGAGAGCAATAAATGCTCTCTATAAAAAGTTAAAGGAAAAATGGAACGGCTCGCAAAATTAAATTTTCAATGTAATAGCGTACATGACACTCTCCTATAATTTTGTGGAAACAATTTTTTATCAAATAGTTTCTGTGCTACAATTCATATTCACTCAAATTTAAAAGTAAAAAATCATAGTGCAAAAAAATTATAAAATTATTTGTTTTTTTGTCAATTTAATAAATCTAAATATTTATAGATTATAACATAAACAAAGTCTCTTCTATAGCATTTTTCTGAACTTTCCAATCAGATCAATATCTGCTTGATCATTCTATCTCTAGATATGTTATATCATTTTCATCACACCATTCTTTTGCTGTTCATGTTTGTTTAAGTGTATTCCAGTATTCTTCAGTAAGTAGTTTAAATCATGTATTATCTGAATATGTTTTAGATAATTTTTTTGAAAGTTCTGTATTATTTCACATTACATCATTTCAAGCATTATGGAACATAAATAAAACCGAGATATTATTTTTTATTATAAAATTTGTTAATATTTTTGTTTCAGCTTCGCTATTTCATGATTTTCAACAAAATACTTCTACACTTTCAGAATACTCTTTTCAAAATGACCGAATTGACTTTTCTTTAAAACTTTTCGTATCAAAATTACGATTTAAATCTACATTATTAGAATTAAATCTTCATATTTTTCATCAGTTGAAATAATCTGGATTTTTAATTGCTAAATCATATCAATCAACATTTAAACATGGCATAATGTAAATACAATAATTATCTAATTTTATTATATTTTCATATAACCAGTTTATCAAATTATATGCTAGTTTTATTGTTCAAACTTCATTTCAATGAATTCAAGAAACATATAATATTTTAATATTTCATTCTCATATTTTATAACACATTATATCACTTCAATTTATAGATTTACCTATAATATTTCTCTCTATATTCACTGAAATATTAGGTATTTTATCGGATTTATCTTGAAAAATTGATTTCAAAGACCTTCTTAATTTTCATAAAAATTTAAATATTTTTTTCATTTAATAAATTAGATTTGTAATTAATAAATTATTATAATACAAGTATATATAAAAAAATAAAACTACAAATACAAAATTAAGCAAAAAAGTTTGATTATTTTCAAGTTTATTATATAATCAAAATCGAAAAAGAATACTAATTCTTTTAAAATATGAAAAAAACTGATAAATAATACCCTTTTGGTCCTTCAATCTAATAATTATGAAGGAATTTTTTGTATTGTTTGAGATAAAACTTTATTATAATATTAATTAATTATAAATAAATGGCTCCAAAAAAAGATTCTAATAAAAGAGATAATACAGCATTTGAAATAAACTTAAATCAAATAGATTTAGATGAATTAGCTGAGGCTTGATTAAATCTAGATGATTTAAAAGATTTAAATGTTTGAAAAATCAAAAATAGTGATAGTATAAAAGAAGATGACTTTTCAGGTAATAATTCTAAAAAAATAAATAAAAAGGATTTCGAAAACTTCGCTGCAGAATACAAAAAATGAAAAACTAAAAATGATGATTTCGATGATGATGAAGAGGATTTAGAAAATGATGATTTTGATGATTTTGACTTCGATGATGATTTTATTATCGATGAACCAAGTGAAGAAGACTTGAAAAATATTGCAATGACAGAAGATGGTGAAGAAATAGCATTGGCTCTACAAAAAGAAAAATGACTAAGTAAATTACCAAAAGATAGAGCAGATGACAAGAGAAGAGTAGGTAAATGAATACAAGAATTTATAGATGTAACTGTTGAAGAAATATATCTAGAATGAATGCCTTCAAAGATCCAAGAATTGATGAAAAAATGAAAAAAAGAAGGTAGTGTTACTCAAGATGAAGTGATGTCAGCAATACCAAATGCTGAAGATGATATAGAATTATTGGATGAAATATATACTAGATTTTTACAATTAAAAATCGATATAGTAGACAACTTAGACAAAGACAATCTGTTTGATAGTGATAGAAAAGGTAAAAAAGACTGAAAACAATCTATTTCATTATCTGAAATAAGTGATGACTCTATCAGAATGTACTTAAATGAAATATGAAGAGTAGAATTACTAAGTCCAGAAGAAGAAATAGCATTATGAAAACAAATCAAGTCAGGAAGTATGGCAGCAAGGAAAAAACTAGCAGCAGCAAACTTGAGACTAGTTGTATCTATAGCTAAAAAATATATGTGAAGAGGTCTATGATTATTAGACTTGATACAAGAATGAAACGTATGATTATTTAGAGCTGTTGATAAATTTGATGCTGAAAAATGATTCAAATTTTCTACTTATGCTACTTGGTGGATTAGACAATGAGTTACTAGAGCTATAGCAGACCAAGCTAGAACAATCAGGGTACCCGTTCATATGATAGAAACTATCAATAAATTTACTCATACTTATAGAAGACTAACTCAAGAACTTACTCGTGAACCTTTGATGGAAGAATTGGCTACTGAGCTAGATATGGACATCAGAAAAGTAAGACAAATCATGAGAATATCTCAAGATATATTATCTCTAGATGCACCTGTATGATCAGAAGAAGACACTTCCCTATGAGATTTCATAGAAGATGACAAAAATCCAACTCCAGATGCTCAAACAAATATGAATTTATTAAAAGACAATCTGTATGAAATGCTTGATTTCCTAACTCCAAGAGAAAGAAAAATCATCATAATGAGATTTGGTCTAGATGGTTGAGATGTACATACTCTAGAAGAAGTAGGTAAAGAATTCTGAGTTACAAGAGAAAGAATTAGACAAATAGAAGCAAAAACACTTGAAAAATTGAGAGAACATCCAAATGCGGACAAAATCAAATTTTTCTAACAAAAAATAACCCTAAAGGGTTATTTTTTTATTTACTAAACAATGGTGGTGGTGCAGATTGTAGAGTAGAATTGTATTTAATAATTATTGGATAGTCGGGGTAAGTAGATTTGTATTTATTATTTTTTCATGCTCTTAAATAGTTAAAATCGTATTTTTGAGCTTCTTCAAGAGTACAACTTATTGACTCTGCTTTTGTCCAGAATGGACATACTGGTGTTGCTTTTCTAGATCATCATATAGTATTTTCAGAGAAAACTGTACCAAATATATACAATTGATTTTGCATTACTGAATTATCTATATTTCCATCTACTTCATGGCTTTTTACAATATCAGAGTTTCAATTATTATATGATTCATTATAACTTACAACAGATTTATATGCAAATATTACAGCATCTACTTCTTTTACATTTGTATCAATATATACTTTTCATCAATTATTATTTTCATCAGGTAAAACAATTATTCATAATATATCATTTGATGAATTATTAATAATATTTGATTTAATAAATAGATTTCATCATTTTACTATAATTGTCTTTTTTCATTCAAATTTATTTCCACTTGTATCATTCAATTCTACATTTGCTCAAGCTAAATTTCAATAATAAATTATATTTCATAATCTTTTTCAGTCATTAGCAGATGTCCATCATGAACCAGTCAAATCATTAATTTGAGTAGCACCATTTATTGGAGTTACAAATTTAATAGTTGTAAGTGCATTTTTTACTATATCTGCTCTGAGAGTTGATTTAGTTATTTGTCATGCTAGATTTTTTACATCTTTTTTATCTTGGTCTTGTGTTAAATCTTTTTGTTTACTTTTATTTATATTAGTAATACCATATACTTTTAATGTTTCAAAATTTTGATTATTAGTATCATTTAATGTTCAAATATTATAAGTTATTTGTTTAGATGATAATGTATATCTCATATATCATTTTAATTGTACTGATTTTATATCATCTCTAAAACCTCCACTATCGATAAGTCTAAATATTGTTTTAAATAAATATGTATCAGGAATAGTAAGAACTGATATGAAATTTTTAGATATATCTATTATTCAATCA
>CALREY010000006.1 GCA_943356435.1 Candidatus Altimarinota bacterium | reverse complement strand
TTTTTTCTATTTATTTTTTCTTCTTCTTTATCATTATATTTTATATATATATTAAATGTAGGAACTAAATAGTAAATAGTTACAATAAGTAATATTATAGTACCTATTAATAGAGAATACTCTAATGGAGTATACTCTGTTAATAGTTTTATATTTTTCATAATATCTGTTGATGTTACGTATTTGTATTCAAATCAAACCATAATATTTTATTATTTTTTATTATTTTTTTACCAATTCTCAAGTAACAATTAATCTATTTAGTGTAGTTCATACAGGCCAACAAGTCATAAGAGTTATTTCTTTTTTATCACTTTTTTTGTCTAGTACAGATACATCTCCAGGTTTAATAACTTTTTTTTGTGTTATTTTATATGTATATTTTTCTTGTCAATAGTAAACAATTATTTCATCATCATATGTAACATTGTCTAAAAGCGCAAATACATCATTATAAGCTCATTTTGCCCAAGGGAAATTAGAAGAATGTCAGAATATAAAAGTGTTTCAAGTTTTACCTGGTTTTGCACTACCTGGATATCTAATTACACCATTTTCCAATTCTTTCATAAATATTCCATGTAATTCTTTTTGTCATTCTACTTTTCTATTTTTTAAGTCTAGTAAAGGAATATTCTTTCATATTTTAGGTACTACTATTCTATTTTCATATGGAGTAATATTTATATTTAAATCGATATTTTCCTTATCTTGAGCTTTTTTCATTTTTCTTATTGAATTAACTGAATCATCATTTTCTTCTTGTTTATTTAATTCTTTAATTTTTTCTTCAGCATATTTTTCTTTTATATTCGCAGCTTCTACAGATGAAATCAATTTATTTTCTCTTGATTCCATTTCTGATTTGAAAATATAACTTTTAGCTACATTTATATATGCACTATAGTTTGTAGATACAAGCAATACTCAGAATATTAAACCTGAAGTCAATACATATTTACTTAAAAATACAAATCAACTTACAAGTGAATTATGTTTTTTTTCTACTATATTTGTATTTGTGTTTTCTATTTTTTGTTCTACTTTTTCAGATTCTACTGCTTCAATTTCTTTTGTTAGTTCTTCTTCTAAAATTCTGTCTGATAATGTAATACTGCTAATATCTAGAGTTTCTACATTATTTGTATTTAATTCTATATTTTGTTTAATTAAATAATTTTCATCAGTTGATGATTTTTCTTGATTTTCTGAATAAGTAGCAGACAAATCAATACTATCTAAAATATCAAAATTTTCTAAATTACTATCTTTCATTTGTTTTTGTTTTTATTTTTAAATTTTTATACTACCTTATATTTTGTAAGGTTTATTTGTATATTTAAATGTTAACATATAAAAAAATTATATGCAAATATAAAGACTAGCTTTTATATAAAATTCTATTGACAAAATAGCTATTTTAGTATTAATATTATTATTAAATTTTTTATTATTAAATAATAGATTTTACTATTTATAAGCATTTTATTTCAAAATAATTACTTACTTTTCAAAAGAACTTGAAATATTTGTTTTTTTATTTATATTATGCAGTAGTTTAGATAGATTAGCCCCCAATAAAATTTATGGCAAAAAAATATGAAAAAAGTTCTGGGTGAATCGTATATCGTAAAAATGGTAATAAAATCGAGGTTTTATTGTTAAAATGGTTAAATTCTAAAAATCAGGAAGTATATGTTATTCCTAAATGACATATAGAAGATTGAGAAGTTGCAAAGGATACTGCAGTCAGAGAAATTAGTGAAGAAGCAGGTTTTTTGAAAAAGGATTTAGAAGTAATTAAATTTATTACGAAGTTAAATTATACATTCACGGCTGGATATTTGGAAGATAATCCAATAATTGATAAAGATGTTTATTTGTTTTTAGTTAAATACAATTGAAAACAAGATCCAATTGTTCAACAAGCAGAGAGATTTGTAGGTTATGATTGGTTTTCACTTGATGATATAAAAAAGATAAAAGTAATGTTTGACCTACAAACAATTATATGAAAGAATAAAACTTTCTTTATATAAGTAGTTACTTAATAACAGAAAGCTAAAGCATTCTGTTGAATGGCAGAAAAATACACTTTTTCTCTTTATAAAGAGAAGGAATTATTATTTAATTATATTTATAAATGTTTGAGATTTTTGATAATAATTGAGTTTTGACTCTAGAAACTAAATCTAAAAATAAAGTTACATTGGATACTAAGAATTACGAAGTAAAAATAGATGATTTAAATGTAGTATATCCATGAGAATATGAAAAATCAGGTATATTATTGGAAGTAAAAAGTTATGCTGATATACTTTTTTATAGTTTTACTATAGCAGGGAATCATGTACTAATAATAACTCATGATAAATTTGATTTAAAAGAAGAGATTATGTCATTCTTTTGAGATGTAGATGTTTTGATTATTGTATGAACAAAAGAATCAGCTAAATTATTTGAAAGTATTGAAGCTAGAGTAGTAGTTCCATTCTGAGAAGAAAAATCTATATTTTTAAATACTCTTTGACAACATATAGAAGAAGTAGATTCTTATAAATTAAAATGAGAATTTTCACTTGATTCTACAGAATTCGTAAATTTGAAATAAAAAAATCTAAAATATAATTTTATATTTTAGATTTTTTTTATATACTAAAAATGATTTTATTTTTATAAATTAATTATTTATATGCAATTTAAAATATCTCTTATATACATTTATCAATGTAGGGAAATAAAAGCCTTTACACTAGTTGAACTAATAGTTGTTATTACTATATTAGCTATTCTATGAACAATAGCATTTATATCACTTAGTTGATATAGTGCAGATGCTAGAGATAGTAGTAGGATAAGTGATATATCATCTATAAAATCTAGCTTGGAATTATTTCAATTAGATGCAGGTAAATACCCAAATCCAACAGAAGGAGTAAATATATTATATAGTGGTTCTGTGGTATGGAATCAGTGAACATTTGGAGAAACAGTATTTACAAATACAGATAAATTGAACAAAATCCCAACAGATCCACTATCAGATAAAGAGTATACATATTCAGTTATAAATACAAAAAATGAATATGAGATATGATGAATGGTTGAAGGGGAGATAATGGCACTTAACCCATCCCAACCTTCCCTAAAATTATGGAAGGAGCAGAACAAAGCAAATGCCTGAACAACAGAAGCAACAGCATATACATCGTGAAATTATAATGGTCAAATGACCAAGACACTTAGCTGAAATCTATGTACAGTATTAAGTCTACCATGAATAATAACAAATGATACAAGTGTAACAGATTTACAACAAATAGTTACGCAAAAAAAATTGGTATATAGATGATTTAATAATTTACCAAGTTCATACAAAACAAGTAAATTTAAGTATGATTGATGATTTGAATTCACACCAAATAAACTAGCATCATATAGTGATACAGGGAGTTGTGCATCATTGATAGACAAGACAGATTATAGTCATAGAGTACAATTATTGAAATGATTACAAGATAGTTATAGTGGAACAATTATGAACAATGTATGAGAAATAAAAAATATATTATCACTAGTAATAGATGAAAATAATCCAAGTCAAGAAGTAGTGAAATATGCAGGGAATTTCGTAAATAATAATCTGTGAGGAGAACTGATAATGGATAAAGATGTAGTACTTACATGACCAACAGTTAAATTAATAAGTAGTTTGAATCCAAATGGAACAATAGCAATAAATAACAAATTAACATTAAATAATTATACACTTAGTCAGACAGATATAGCATATCTAACTAAATCAATAATGGCAAGAAATACTTGTAATGCAAGTGGTAGTGTAATAAGTTATCTAACATGACAATGATATACATATAGTAATTGAGATATTAGTTTAGTTACTCCACCATCTAGTGTTACATCATTCTGTTGAGTTTGAGCAGCATATTGAAGAACAGCATCTCAATGTTTAAGTACTGCAATTTCTAATTATTGAAGAGTAATTTATATGGTTCGTGATACAGGTAATCCTAGTTATTATAATTTAGTTTATTGACCTGGACCTGCTGAATGATCTACTGTTTCATTTTGGTGACCAGCATCATGAGCATGACAATATCCTGCATGACTTTCACAAATTCAAACTAATTCTCAAATATATTCAGCTATATCTACTTGGTTATCAACTGCTAATCTGGATTATTTTTTAACTGATTGTAGTACAGGTAATCCTTATGAATTCATATCTGCATACAATCCTGATGGAACTATATATGTAAGTCATCCTAATTATTGAACAGGTAATATAGACAAAACTACTATTTGATCATTAACAAAAAATGTATTTACAACTTGAAATTGTAATACTTCAAATAGTGTTATAAATTATTTATCAACTAATAATTATACATCTTCAGGTGGATATATAATGTCATCTGCTTCAAATTTGGTCTGATTTTGTTGAGTTTATTGATGGGGACCTCCATTTTGATATTCATGATATATGACTACATCTGCTCAAACAGCTCAACAATGTTTAGCTACTGCTACATTATATTATTCTAGAGTAATGCTTATGTCTAGAACAGATTCTGATCCTGCTAACGTGTTTCCAATTAGATATTGACCATGAGTATCTGAATGATCACAAGCTACATGATGGACAGCACCATCTTATGCTTGACCAAAACCAGAATGAGGAGCTATGAATGATACACAAAACTATGAAGCAATAAGTATATGGCTAAAAACAGCTAATCTCAATTATTTTTTAAATAATTGTAGTTCTGGAAATATTTATACTAGTATATCTTCATTATTACATTAATAAATAATGTACTAAAATGTCAAAAAGAAAAATTAAATATTATTTAATTTTTCTTTTTTTTGAATATAATATTTTTGATTTATATCATTATTAATAGTTATGCATAAACAAAAAATAAAAGCTTTCACACTAGTGGAACTAATTGTTGTTATTACTATATTAGCTATTCTATGAACTATAGCATTTATATCACTTAGTTGATATAGCTCAGATGCTAGAGACAGTATTAGAATAAGTGATATGTGATCTATGAGATCATCATTAGAATTATATCAATTAGATTCTGGTAAATATCCATTTCCAACAAACTGAGTATCAATAACATATAGTGGTTCTATAGTATGGAAACAATGAACATTCTGAGAAACTGTATATGCAAATCTAAGCAAATTAGACAAAATACCAAAAGACCCACTAACAGATAAAGAGTATACATATTCAGTAATAAATAAACAAAATGAATATGAATTAGCATGATTAATGGAAGGGGATACGATTTCTCTTAACCCATCCCAACCTTCCCTAAAATTTGGGAAGGAGCAGAACAAAGCAAATGCATGAACTGTTGAAGCTATAGCATATACTACTTGAAATTATAATGGTACAATGGCGAAATCATTATCATGAGCTATATGTGATGTATTGAGTATACCATCAATTATAGCAAACGATGTTGAAACATCTACTGATTTAGTTGATATAGTTACAAATAAATGATTGGTTTATAATTGATACAAAAACTTACCTAGTTCTACAAAATGAAGTAAATTTAAAAATGATTGATGATTTGATTTTACACCAAATAAACTAGTAGCATACACTGATACATGAAGCTGTGAAGCATTAACAAGTACTACTAGTTATACTGCAAGAGTAGAACTAATAGATTGATTACAAAAATCATATAGTGGTTCATTAGTTCAAAATGAGTGAGAAATAAATAATATAGTAAATCTAGTAATAAATGTAAGTTCTCCAAGTACTGAAGTATTAACTTATGCATGAAACTTTGTAAATAATACATTAGGATGAAATATTATTGCATGATGAAGTTCTAGTTCATCTAGTAGTACAACTAGTAGTACAGGATGACCAGTAGCTAGATTCGTATCTTCTGGTGATTTAACAACTGTAACTGATAATAATACTTGATTAATCTGGCAATCACATAGAGATTGAAGTGGGGATTTACCTAGTTTGGATTTACATGATTGAGTATGTACAGACACTGATTCACTTACATATTGT
Source organism: Candidatus Altimarinota bacterium (assembly GCA_943356435.1). Classification (GTDB taxonomy): domain Bacteria; phylum Patescibacteriota; class Gracilibacteria; order BD1-5; family UBA6164; genus UBA6164. Next base: position 71,737 of record CALREY010000006.1, on the reverse strand, counting down.
TCAACAGTTAGCTTGAATTGACTTACTACATGATGGAGATTACCAACTCAAACAGAGTTAGTATGAATTAGAAATTGAGATGGTACAATGGATACTGCATATTTTAGTTATAAACTAGGTCAAAGATATACATATGTTTGAATTGATTTTAATAATTTAGAATGAGAAGTTTTTTCATACAATAAGTATAATTTCTCAGATATGTTCTTTCCACAGGCTGAAGCAGCATGTTATATGGTTTTCATACGTTGTGTACATGACTAATATTATTAGTAAATAAAACACTAAAAAGTCAAAAAGAAAAATTAAATAATTTTTAATTTTTCTTTTTTTTGTATATAATTTTTTGGATTTAATTTATCACTAATTATTATGCACAAACAAAAAATAAATGCCTTCACATTGGTAGAATTGATAGTAGTAATAACTATATTAGCTATATTATGAACAATAGCATTCATAAGCCTACAATGATATAGTACAGATGCTAGAGATAGTACTAGAGTAACAGATTTATCTACTATCAGATCGTCATTAGAATTGTATAACTTAGATGCAGGTAAATATCCACTACCAACAAACTGAGTATCAGTAACATATAGTGGATCAACAGTATGGAAACAATGAACATTTTGAGAAACAGTATATGCAAATCTAAGTAAATTAGATAAAATACCAAAAGATGCATTAACAGATAAAGAGTATACATATTCAGTGATAAATAAACAAAATGAATATGAATTAGCATGATTATTGGAGTGAGATACGATTTCTCTTAACCAATCTCAAGCAAATGCATGAACAGTAGAAGCAAAAGCCTATACAACATGAAATTATAACGGAACAATGGCAAAATCATTATCATGAACAACGTGTAGTATGATATGAGTACCAACAATTATTGCTAATGATGTAAGTACAACAACAGATTTATCACAAATAGTTACAAATAAATGACTAGTATATAATGGATACAAGAATCTACCAAGTTCATTTAAAGAAAGTAAATTCAAACATGACGGATGATTTGATTTCACTACAAGTCAATTAATCGCATATACAGATACATGAAGCTGTGAAGCACTAACAAGTACAACTAGTTATTCAGCAAGAGTACAATTATTACAATGATTACAAAATGCATATAGCGGAACACTAGTACAAAATGAGTGAGAAATAGCAAATATAGTAAATCTAGTAATAGATACTAATGCACCTAGTACTGAAGTAATCACATATGCAGGGAACTTCGTAAACAATACTTTGTGAGCACATATTATAGCTGGAAGTAGTACAAGTAGTTCTAGTAGTAGTTGAGGACCTGTTTGTACACCAAGTTATACAGGCTCAATTCTATGAAATACATGAGATACTCCATATTGAATTGCAGTTGATAGTTCTTGAAATGTATATACATCAAATGTTTGAACTCATAATGTGACAAAAATTACACCTTCTGGTGTATCTACAGTTTTTGCTTCTACTTGAAATCATCCTATTGATATGATAATTGATTGAGCATGAAATCTGTATACTGCAAATTATTATTCTAATAATATTTCTAAAATAACACCAGCAGGAGTATCTACTATACATTGATCAACTGGTATATCACCTCAAACACTTATAATGGATGCATTATGAAATATATATACAGCTAATTATTCTGATGATACAGTTACTAAAATAACACCTGCATGAGTATCAAATACATTATGATCTACTTGATCTTATCCATTTTGAATAGTAATAGATTCTTCATGAAATATATATACTTCTAACTCATGAGATAATACAGTTACTAAGATTACACCTGCTTGAGTTTCATCAACATTCTGAACTACTTGAAGCACTCCAGCTTGAATGGCTATAGATTCTTCATGAAATATTTATGTAGCTAATTCATGAGATTCTACGATTACAAAAATAACACCATCTTGAGTTTCAAGTACATTTGCCAATACTTCATCATGATCATCATATTATTTAAAGATTGATTCTAGTTGAAACTTGTATGTTACGAATTTTTCATTTTCTAGTTGAATAGTTAATAAAATTTCACCAAGTTGAGTAGTACAGAATTTAGATAGTTTATGAGCATTTCAACAATGATTGACTGTAGATAATTCTTGAAATATTTATATAACAAATAGTAATCCAAACAATGTTAGTAAACTAACATATAGTTGTAATTAACATATCCAAAACAAGAAAAAAATATTTTTTTCTTGTTTTTTTATTTGCAAAATAATCTAAACACATAGAATAATATTACTTTAAAATTAACTATATTAAATGACGCAAATAGATAACAAAATAACAGATGGAGAGAATTTATATGTATTAGCTGAACCAAACTATGTTGAGGTAGTTTCTAGTGAGCTATGATTTAAATCTTTTCAGGTGGAGGTAGTTTTGGATTTAACAGCTGAGTGATCAACTGTTCCATTTATAGCTAGATATAGAAAAGAAAGAACAGGTAATTTGGATGAAGAACAAATCAGAGCAATAATAGAATTGAGAGATAAAACAGAAAAAATATATAAAGCAAAACAAACAGCTATAAATTGAATAATGGAATTATGAAAAATGACTCCAGAATTGTTTGATAATATATTAAAAGCAAAAACACTAAAAGAAGTAGAAGAAATATATAAACCATATAAAAGTAAAAAGAAAACTAAAGCAATGATAGCAATTGAAAAATGATTTCAATTCGTTGCTGATATCATCAAAAAAAATATAGACCTAACAAATACTTTGTCAGAAGTAGAATGATGACAAGAATTGTTAAATCAGTATCCTATAGAAGAGATATTGGAGGGAAGTGTACATATTATTTCGGCTGAAGTATCTGCGAATTCAGATTTGAGAGCTGATTTGATGGAAACTCTGCAAAAATATTGAACAATAGTTTCAAAGAAAAAACCAGAAAAGGCACTAGAAAAATTGAATGAAAAAGATAGAGGACAAATATCAAAATTTGATATTTATTCGGATTTTAGTTTAAAAATTTCATGGCTAAAACCTTATCAAATATTAGCATTAAATAGATGAGAAAATATTTGAATATTGTGAATAAAAATAGAAAAAACGGATATGACTCTAGAATGAATAAAAAAACATTATTCTAGAATATTATCTAATTTATCTACTCCTAAATGACTGGATAGCAAAAAGATTTACAAAGTATATTTGCCATTTATTTCACTATTAGAACAAGCATTTTTGGACTGATATGAAGCATTGTTTACATCAGTAGAAAATGAGCTTAGATGAATATTATCAGAAGTATGAGAAGATGATGCAATAGAAACTTTTAAGCAAAATCTAGCTAATTTACTGATGACTAAACCTGAATATGGTAAAAAAATATTAGCAGTAGACCCATGATATAGAGCCGGATGCAAGATGGTAATATTAGATGATTTATGAAATCCAGTAAAATTTGATAAAATATATTTACACCAAGAAAATGATGCTAAATCTAAATTGAAGTCTATTTTTGAATCAGAAAATATAGATGTAGTAGTTGTATGAAATGGTACTTGAGTAAATGAAACTATCGCTATAATACAATCTTTAACTGACACTGAAATATACATAGTAAACGAGTCAGGAGCATCAGTTTATTCAGCTAGCGAAACTGCTCAAGAGGAATTTCCTGATTTAGATAGTTTGGATAGAGGAACTGTTTCAATAGGTAGAAGATTTATAGACCCATTATCAGAATTGGTAAAAGTACCAGTATGAAGTATATGAGTAGGTATGTATCAGCATGATGTAGCAGAAAAAAAATTGGAAGAAAAATTATGAAATGTAGTAGAGGATACAGTGAATGAAATATGAATAAATGTAAATACAGCTTCTAGCTATGTACTTAGTTATATTTCTGGTATAGATAAAAGAGCAGCGAAAAAGATATACAATAATAGACCATATAAATCTAGAGAACATTTGAAAAAACAATTATCAGACAAAGTATATGAACAAGCAGCTTGATTTCTAAGAGTACCAGAAAGCAAAGATATATTAGATAATACAGATATTCATCCAGAACAATATGAATTGGCTAGATACATAACAAGTAAAAGTATTTGAGTAAAAGATTTTGATTCAAATAAATCAGAATTGATAAAAATCTATCCAGATGTAAATGTATCAACTATTGAATTTATTATTAATTCTATAAATAATTCATGACAAGAAAAAAGAGTAAATTCTACTCATAAAAAAGCATGAAAATCATGAGAAAAAGCTGATGTTAAAGTATGAGATACTCTAGAATGAGTTATTAGAAATGTAGTTGCATTTTGAGCATTTGTAGATATTGGTATGAAAAATGATTGATTGGTACATGTTTCTCAAATATCTGATAGTTTCGTAAAAGATCCAAAAGAAGTAGTAGAAGTATGACAAACTGTAAAAGTAAAAGTTACTGCAATAGATGATAAAACAGGGAAGATTCAGTTAACTATGAAATGATTGTAGTTTATAAACTATAATAATACATTGTAAAGCCAATTTAATTATTTAAATTGGCTTTTTTTTTATAACAAATTATACTAAAAAATATTAATTATTTAATGACTATATTATGAAATATTTAAAACAATTTATCATAAATTTATTATTATTCTCATTAGCATGAGTAACATACTCTGCTTATACTTCGGTTTCTAGTTGAGATCCATTAACTCCTACTATGTGGAATAATCTACTTGCAAAAGTGGATTGAATATTTACTGATTGAACTGGTAAAGTAGGGATAGGTAATTCTTCTCCTACTGAGAAACTAGATGTAACATGAAATATTAAATCTTCAGGAACTATATGTTGAGCAAATTGATGTTTATGACAAGTATGATGAGCTTTTACATGTACTGAAGAATTTGATTTAATTGAAACTTGAAATTCTATTATAACTTTTAATCCATCTGCTGCTAAAAAAGCAGAGCTAATGGCACATTGATACATTTGTTGGAATAGAATGGATGATTGAGTAAAAATTTCTCCACTAGATTGATATAATTTTGCTACATGATATTATAATGTATGGGTATGAACAACTTATAAAGTATGTTGAAGAATAAATTATTATTCTTGATCACCAGATAATTATATTTTATCTTGGATGCCTTGATATTTTTTCTGACTTAGATATGTAGATTGAGTAAATAGTACTTTACATGGTAGATGGGCTGCTTGATGATGAGAAACATATTGAAGTGTATGAACATCTGATAGATGGACTATATGGACTTGTAAATAAAAAAAATAAAAAGCACATTATTTAATGTGCTTTTTATTTGTTATAAATTTTTCTGCATTGATAATTATCTCCTTATTATCTATATTTTCTAGGCAGGGAGGAGTATCTGAAAAATTCCTATTTGTTTGTCAGGTTACTAAACATTTTTTACCTACATTATCTTTGAAACATCTAGTCATAACAGGACAATTTCAAGTAATTTTCTCTACATTTTTTACTTGATTTCATATAATTATATCAGGTTCTATTATAGAGAATATTGCTACAAGTTTTTTTCATAATGCTACTGCTGCATTAGTCAAATTTCAATCTGAACCTATACATAAATCCATTTCATCTATCAATCAATATACTTGTTTCAAACTCGTTTCTCAAACAAAATTATGAATATTTGAGAATTTACTTGATAATACATCTGCTTGATTTTTATCTTTGCTAGCTCACAATAGTATGAATTCTAATCAATGGTTATTTTCATTTAATGAGTTTATTATTTCATCCCATTTTTTGAAATCTTTTAATCAATTTATTGCTCATATAAATATTGCTACTTTTGTTCCATTAATATGTTTTAACTTCTCTTTTGAATATTGTTTTATTTCCTCTGATATATAAAGTTTCGGAATATTATCTAGATATTTATTTATATCTGGAATATGTTTAGATAGAGCTAAAATATTTCTCTTGGTATGATTTATATTATCTTCTTGTTCTCTAATATCCTCATTTATGTATGGTGTTCTGATTCATGTAAGAAGTTTTATTATTCATATTTTTGTTCCATGACTTAGACTTACTACTAAATCATATTTTTTGAAAAATAATTTTTCTATTATAGAACTTACTTGAGCTATACTAGAGTTTCATTTAGTTGTTATGATTTCATTTATATTCGGATTTCATTCAAATATCTCTTTTCTATTTTCTAAACATATCAAGTCAATTTCAGCACTGAAATGATTAGCTAATGCTTCTATCGCAGGTATTTTGAATATACCATCTCAGAATCAAAATCAGTCAGTTTTTGAGCTAGATTCTATGAATAATATTTTTTTAGGATTCAATCACTCATAATATTCTTTTGATAATATTCATATTATTTTTGTGGAAACCATTCTTACAAGTATTCTTGCTACATTCTTTTGAGATTCTATTATTACATCTGTTGATCTACTTTTTATTCAGTATTTTATTTCTTCTAAGTAGATAGTTTTAAGTTGTCATAAACGATTGATTTTTCTTTCAATGCTCATAAATATTAATAATTATTCTTAAATAGTTATATCTGTAATTATTTTTTTTATATATTTTATTAGTTCTCTTACTTGCAGAGGTGATAATTCATCTACTTTCAATATTTTTTCTATTGCTGGCATGATTTTTTTCAATACATCTGAAGAAAATCATTTTTTATTGATATGTTCTTTATCTTTTTCTATAAATTTTTTTACTATTTTTAATACTATATTTTGACTATATGGATGAAATATATTTTTATTATCTCAAAAAACATCTATTCATTCAAAAGTAGTAATGAAATTCATTTCTTCTAATTCTTCTATATATGCTCTATTTCTCATTTGAAGTATATCTTGACGAGTAAATCAATATGATTTAAGTTGGTCTTCCATATCGCTAATATCTTCTCTGAAATCTATATCTCACTCCATATTTAAATAATACAATTCTATATATTGTGAAATCTCTCAAAACAAAAAGTTCAATTCTTTTAATTTTCAATTCAATCCTGTATTATTAGAATTTTTAAATAATGACATAACTTCATTATTTTCTTTATTGTCATCATTTTTTCAATAATTTGATCTTCATATTGTTATCTTATTATTTTGATATGAAATATATAAATTTAAATTTTTATTTTTGACAATATTTTTTTCAAAATTCTCACCTGCTATAAATTTATTTAATTCATTTTCTATTTCATTACTTATTGTTCTAAGGAACTCTCTAGCTCATCTTTCTTTTGAATATCATTTTTTTAATATGTGATTAACTCAATTTTCATCTATTGATAGATTTATATTATTATGAGGGTATATTTTTTTGATTGCATTTTTCATATCAGTAATATCATTATCTAATATTTTTTTACAATCTTCAGTAGTTAAATATTCGAATTCAATTACTGCTGTTAATCTTTCTCTGAATTCTGGTGAGAAATCTCTTTTCATTGATTTTTGAATTATGTTTGAATTAGCTTTTTCATCGAAATTATTATTATCTACAAATCAAATATTTTTTGATCAATTGATTATTTCATGTTGTCATATATTTGAGGTGAATATAATTATTGAATTATCAAATCTAGATATTTTTCAGTTAGTGAATTCTACTTTTGCAGTATCCATAATTCATAGCAGAGATTGTTTTACATTGTAATGAGCTTTTTCTATTTCATCAAATAATATAATATTGAATCAATCTAAGTATCTAACTATATCATGTAATTGATTCATTCTTTTAGCTGAATCATAATGTCTAGTTATATTACTATGTTCAAGTGGACTAGGTTCTCAGTATCATTTAAAACTTTTTGGTGCTCAAAATAGTGTAGTACTAGTATGACTTTCCATATAATTTTCACATGATATTTTTGTATAATTATTTTCATTTCCTAGCAATAGTTCTGCTAATGCCTTAACTATTTCTGTTTTTCATACTCAAGTTGGTCCAGCAAAATATAGACACGCAATTGGTCATTTTCTTTGTCTGAAACTCAAAAGTCTAGATATAATTGCTTTTGATATAGCTTCTTTTGCTTTTTGTTGACTTATTATTCTAGAATCTAAAAACTCTTCTATTTCTATTTGATATTGATGTTTTTCTGGTATATCCATTATTTCTATTACTTCTTCTTTTACTTCACATTGTGCATTTGAAATTAATTCATTTTCTATATCATCTCATATTTCTAATTCTCTTTCAACTCCTCAATTAGCATTTAAATTTTTTTCCATATTTTATTTATAAAATAATTATATACTATGTCAATTTTTACAAAAAATATATTAAATTAAAATATAAAAAAGTCAATTTATTTTTTGATTATATATTGGATTTAATTCTCATAATATAGTAAAATATTGTTAATATATATTTAAAAATTTAATAATATGAATTTTCTACAAAATAAAGAAGAATTAACGACTAAAAAAATAGATGGATTATTTTATATAATTCCATTAAAAAACTTGAGACATACTAATAGGGTAGATTTTAAATCTATTCCATTTTTTGAAGAATTTAACTGAATTGATATAGTGAATCATGCTGCTGGAGCAATGTCACCATGAAAAGTAGAATGACAATGAAATCACTGGTATATGCATCCATTTCAAGAGGATAATTTATTAACATTATCATGAAATAGATTTGTAGAACTATATACAAAAGAACACTGAAAAATAGAAAAATTTGAGATTTCAAATGAGAGAGTATTATGGAATGGCGAACTAGCATATGAATGACAAGCTATCTTATGATGGGATGAGCATGTATTTCATAGAAATTATTCACCAAACTGATCAATAAGTATCAATTTAGCATATAGAACACCAGGATTTGATATTGATACAGAATTTAACATCTATAATTTAGATACAGAGACTTGAGAATATAGTGTTGCAAGAGTAGGTAAATTGGATCAGTAGTTTTTAATACCACTAATAAAAAAATATGGAAAATAAAGATTTCATAAGCATAGAGGAAATATCTGATTATTCTATCGCTTTGATGGATGAAATATATGCAGATATGAAAAAATTATCTGAATATACTACTTGAGATGCACTAAATAAAATAGAAGAAATAAATAAAAAAATAGATTTAGCAAGAGGTCATTGAGTAAATGTTGAATCACTTGATAAACAAATACTTGATTATAGAGTTATATTGTTTGATAATGATTTAGATAACATTTTAGAACAAATAGTAAATGATGATAAATATATTTTTGATACTAGTAAAGTAGAAGAAGAATATGGTGATTTATTAAAAGAAAAATGAATAGATAAAGAATATTTGTGAAAAAAAATGAAATTGATGCAGGATGAATTAGTAAGAGCAAAAATAAAATTTATGGTTAGACATATAAGTGAGTGAGAAGATATTTCAGGTTTCACTTTTGACAGAATAGGTGATGAATTAAACTTAGCAAAGGAAAAATGAATAGATGTATCAGATATAGAAGCGCAAATATTTGAATAAAAAAAACATATAAAATATTTTATATGTTTTTTTTTATATTTTTCAAAATACTATTGACTAATTATAAAAATATTACATAATATGTAAACTTTATTTATATATTCATGTATGAAATTAAAAACTAAATTATTAGCAATTTGATTATTGACCTCATCTTTAAATAGTTCAGCAAAAGTAGAACTGGAACCAATTACAATAATAAAATGAAAAGTAGAAGAAATTATTCAACCGACTAATTTTACATGAAGTAATACTGATTTCGTACTTGCTACAGATGCTAAAACATTAATTGTAGAATGAGCAGAGATGTGAGACGATGTAGTATTTACAAAAAAACAAAGAGAAGTATTTTCTGATCTCAGAAACGATTTACAATACAATATGCAAAGTTATACTGTAAATTCATGAGATACAATAGCAGATATTTCAAATAGATATTGATTAAAAGAATATCATGATTTAGTATTGATAAATTCTTTATTGTGAAATGAATTGAAATCTCGTAATAATTGAGACACAATAATTATCAAAAAATGAGAAGAAATATTTGTTCCAAAAACTGATAAGATAGAAATAGTAATAGAAAATCTAGATTTGTTAAGAGATATAAAAAGAATCTTAGATTTAAATAAAAAAATAGATACTGGAATGTCTCAAGATTTACTTCATAGTATGTCTCAAAGTATTTATCCAAAAGAAGTACAGTGAGTATGAATAGAAAAAATGTTCCAATGATTCATTGAAGCTCAAAAACAAGAATTTGACCCTTATTTACCACATATAGTTGATGTAGAAAGACAAGAAACAGTTAGTTGTGCGAATTTGATTCGTACTCTTTTAGCATTTGCAGTAGACAAAAATAAACTTACAGATAAAGAAAAAGTTTTTTTTCAAAAACAATGACTAGATGCATGGATATTACCAGATGCATTGAAAAATATTTGATATGTACAAAGTTTTAATTTGATGGATAATTTTTCTGCATGATTAGTATGAAGCCAAAATCCAATTCCAGCCGAAAATCAAGAGAATTATGACTCAAAAGTAATAGAATTATCTAAATATATAGAACAACAATGAATTCCTGGAAGTATTCTACCATTATATTTTAGATATAGTCATTATAAATGAGTAGTAGCTGAACATAATAGAAATAGAAAAGATAAGCATTATAATACTCATCAGACTACATTGGCAGGGATTGATTCATTTAGTTTTGATGCTTCAAATGTATGATTTGTAAATGATTTCAAAATTGCTGAGTTTTCAAAAAATGATAATATGTCAGTTTTTGATTTTTTGACTAATTTTATTCAACAAAGAGCTGATTATTGAACTAGTGCATTAGCAGATTGGCAAAAAAAATTAGTACAAAAAAATCTACATAAATTCAGTGAAATTATTCATATAAAAGTTAATTGAAAAGAAATAAATCTAAGTGAAGAATTTCAAAAAGAGGCAAGTGAGATGTTGAAAATACAATCGACAGACAAAATAGAAGTATCAGGACCAATCATGATAGATGGTTTACATATGGTAAATTCTAGTGATCCAGACAAAGTAAAAAATATGAATGCAAGAACTAGATTCCTATGGGAATTGATATGAGTTTGAACATTTGTTATATCTGAATATCTAGAACCTGCTGTATGAGTATTATGAGTATGAAGTCATGACAATCGTATTATTTGAGATCTGGAAACAAAATGAATTTATTCTCTGAAAAAATGAGATACTGTAGAAAGTGCAATAAAAGCAAAGATATTAGTATATGAAAAAGATAGTTTCGATAAACTAGACAAAAATGATCAAGCTTATGAAAAGAAATATAAAGCTCTTTTGAATTATTTTTATGCATTGCAAATAAATGCACTCAAAATATCTGGTTATATGCAAAGTGAAAATGATTTAAATGATTGAGCTTTTAATATAAATGCACCTATTCCATATTATTCTTCAGAAAATATTAATAAAGTATTTAAATCATATATTTCAGAAAAGAAAAAACAAAAATCTCTACCACAAACTGAGATTTCTGTCATGAAAAGTTTTGTACAAGTTACTACTCTACCAGGTGATTCATATAGATCTGTATTAAACAGAATTAGAGATGAGATATTATTACATGCAGAATTGAATAGTGATTTTTTACCACATTTACATTTATTTTCTAGTTTTAATGAATTACAACAAAGGAAATTTTTAGCATTATATATAAAACATTCATATAAAACACAATTAATTAATCCAAAAGATTTCTTGAATGGTAAAATATCAGAATGAGTAGATATGATAATAAATCTAGAAAAAATAGACAAGATAATAGAAGAAATATCAGTAGATACTCATTCACCAGATTTACAATTAACTCCTGTGGATGAATTTGTAATAGATTTAGTTTCACCATTAGCTCAAAATAATAATATATTGGAAAATGTAATAAATATGGAGAGTTATACCCCTGTATGAAGTAATTGATTCAAAAGATTGTATAAACAGATGCATGAGAATAATAATTTTCTGAAATTTACTATAAATTTTGACTATTATTTACCTAGTATAGATGACAATAATGATATAAATTTAGAAGACAAAGAATTTAAATTTTATTTTTGAATTAAATCATATTGAGATTTTCAATTGAGACCTTACAATTTATATGATTGATTAGATGAAGAATGGCCTAATAGAGAACAATTATTAAGAGCATTTTCTTATTTTGAAACAGAGGAATTCAAAGATTACATAGCAAATATTGATAATCCATTAATTTGAAAAGTAGAAAATGAGGATTTAAAACCATTATTAGATTATGTTTATAATCCTTATAAAGCTAGAATAGAAAATGACTTAGATATAGTTAGAAAGATAAAATTTTTGATTATTTCTTATGATGAACAAACAGAAGAAGTAAAAAAAATATATTTGTCTACTATAGTTTCTGATTTGAAAAAGATATTATTAATGGATGATTGAACATGAAAAAATATAGTATGAAAAATAATAGGAGCATCATTAACAAATGATAATATCAATTTACATATTCAAAAGTTGAATTGAATATTACAAGCATCATGAGAAAGAATAGAAGATATCTATGATAATGAATTAAAAATGCAAAGTTATGAAAAGGTTATTACTTTGATTAATAATTTATGAGAAGCTAAGTTTGTTTATTGATTGGCTGAGAATTATTTGATGAGAATTATTGAAAGTGTTGAAAAGTCTATTTGAAAAAAGTATGAATATCCAAAAATGAAGAAAACTTTTATATGATGACAATTAGTCTATTGACCAAATACATTTAAAAAAGATTTAATTATTTATAAAGATATATTGTCTAAAATAAATAATGATTTAAAAACAATTTATGATACTAGTAATATTAATCATATAAATATAAAAAATATGTTAGATGAATTATTAAGCTTGATTAATTCATTATTATCAGATGAATCTACAAGTTGAACATTTGAATGAATATATAATATTTTTAAAAATAGTAAAATAAAAGATTGATTATTAGCTTTGAATAATAGTAAAGATAAAGATTTGATTACTTCTATATTGCCAATAGAGTCTGAATTTATTTGAAATGATTTTAGAAATTCATTTTTTAGATATATAAATACTAGAGATATAAAAAGAGAATCACCTTGATTTATTAGTAAATTGATGCCAAATACTAATTAAAAAATATCCAAATTTATTTGGATATTTTTTTTTGTTTTTTTGTAAAAAAAAGGTTTTCGCATAATAGCGAAAACCAATATTTATCAATCTAGCATATTTATCAAATAGCTAAATCAAATTTTTGCTTTGCGACGAGTGAATAACAAAGGTATACCACTCATCATAAACCAGAATGCAGCCGGTAGAGGAACAGGAGCAGGAGAACCATTTTGAGGATAGTGTGAGTGTTCATGCTCATCTCTATGTTCATAAAATTTCAACTTTGCTTCATGTTCTTTTCTGCCGTTTTCATCGTCGAATACAACGTGAAATTGATTGCCATGTTCATCATCCGATTCATGACCAGAACCATTTTGATCTTCTTGGTCCTGATCGTGACCGTTGTAGCTATGAACGCCAAATGATGGACCAGATGAATCATCATCACTATGACTTACAGATGCGAAAGTATTACCACTTCCAATAATAGCAATCAAAAATACAAATAATCGTACTAACATTTACTTCTCCTAAGGGGAATAACTACGGTTTAAACAATGCATTGTTGACTAATACATGATATTATAAATGAATAAATCAGATTAATCCTCGGTATATTACAATAAAAACATTAAATGTCAATACTTTATTTAAAAATTATTCACTAATTGTATTTCTTATGATTTTTTCATCAAATATTATTTCTCCAGATTTCACTTTATCTAAATAATTATTATCAAAATCTCAAGAATTATAATTTTTATCTAGATTATAAATACCAGATACATTTCATCTATCATTTATTCCTGCTAATATGTGAGAGTAGTATTCTCAAAAAATATTTATCAAATTATTGTGAATATTATTATATTTTTGAGTTTTTTCTAAGTTATTTAAATCATAATCAGCTAAATTTATAGATAAAACTCCATCATCTAATAACACATATTTTATTTTTTCGAAAAAGTTTTTTTCTCAGAAATAATTAGGGATTTCTCAATCACTTCAATATACATCTATTAGTATTAAATCATATTTTTTATCTTGTTCAATTATTTTATCTAGTGCATCTATAGCATCCATAATGTAGAAATTGTTTGTTTTTACATTCAATTCATTTTTTGCTATTTCAAACATAGTTTCATCTATATCTATTCAGTCTATATTTATATTTTCTATATGGTCTTCTAGATATTTAGCAAATGCTCATCAACCAAATCATATTATGAGGACTTTTTTTGGTATTTTTTTTATAAATCACCCGAGTAAGCATTTATTTATATAATTGCTTTCAGTGTTCTTTTCTTCTACATCATACCATGTATAAATAATTTCTCTATCTTTGTTATCACTTACTATCACTATTATTTCTCAGAATATATTAGCTACTTCTATTGCTTTGTTATAGAATTTTGAATTGTAATATTTACTCATTTTTTAATTATTATTATACATTATTACTCCCCCTCCTTACCAAGGAGGGGGTAGGGGGGTGGTGATTTTTTTTATTTTCTTTATTTTTTGACATTTTTAAATATAGTTACATTCGTTATTTATTCAATTAAATATTTTTATTATTAACTAGATTTAAAAATGAGTGTTTCAAATGAGACGGTTATTGGTTTTAAATGAGTAGATTTTCACTATGATTTTAGAAAACCTATATTAGAAGAAGTTACTTTTAATGTAAGAAAAGGTTCTAAAATAACTATTATGTGACAAAATGGTGCAGGTAAGTCTACAATTTTTAAATTGATAAATGGTGAATTAGAAAAAAAATGATGAGTAATCAATATAGACAAAAAATTGACTATAGCTACTGGTTATCAAGTAGTACAAGCTGAAGATAAAGAATTAACAGTACAAGAATTTTTTAGAAAATATTACCAAGATGATAGTGTTTTTAATATTGATAAACAAATATTTGAGATACTAGAAGTAGTAAATCTAAAAACAAAGCTAGATAAAAAAATATCTGCTTTTTCATGAGGTCAACAAGCTAGATTGTTATTAGCTGCAGCATTGATTCAAAATCCTGATATTTTACTTCTGGATGAGCCAACTAATAATTTGGACAAAGATGGTATATGGCATTTAACTGATTTTTTACAAAATTATGTTAATACAGTACTCGTTATTTCACATGATGCAGAGTTTTTGAATAGTTTTACTGATTGAGTATTATACTTGGATGTTCATACAAAAAAAGTAGAACAATTCGTGTGAGATTATCACGATGTAGTAGAACAAATTGCGAGAAATAAGGAAAAAGAAAATATGGCTAATGCTAGACTAAAAAAAGAAGCACAAGCAAAAAAAGAACAAGCAAATGTATTTGCTCATAAATGATGAAAATTGAGACAAGTAGCAAAAAAGATGAGAGAAGCAGCAGAAGAAATGGAGGATGAAATGGTAGATACTAGAAAAGATGATAAAACAATTAGAGAATTCACTATTCCACTACAAGAAAATATAGGTTGAGTATTATTAGAATTGCATTCAGTTCATATAATGAATCATGATGAAGTAGAAGAAAGAGATATAGAAATAAAAATCAGAAAAGATGATCATTTGTTGTTATCTGGTCCAAACGGTATTTGAAAATCTACACTATTAGAAAAAATAGTAAATGAAGATGAATCATGATGTACATTAACACCTTGAGTAAAAATAGGGTATTATAGACAAGACTTTTCAAATCTAGATTTCAATCAAACAGTTTATGATTGTTTGAGAGATGCTTGCACTGATGATATATGAGAACAAGAGCTTAGATCTACAGCTGCATGATTTCTAATTACTTGAGAAATAATGAAAACTAGAATCTGAGATTTATCAGAATGACAAAAATGATTGGTAGCATTTTGTAGATTGGTATTTTTAAAACCAGGTGTACTAATATTAGATGAACCAACAAATCATATCAATTTCAGACATATACCAGTTATAGCAAAAGCATTAGATGAGTTTGAATGAGGTATGATATTAGTTTCGCATGTGGATGAATTTGTATGGCAAATTAGAATTGATCAATACTTAGATTTATAATATTTATTAAACTATACTATTAATTATGAAAAAAATTTTATTAGCAATTTTATCAGTTTTTTTACTTTTTTCTTGTTCGTGAAATACACAAACTAACACAAATACTACAAATACTTGATCTGAAAGTTTGGATGTAATAAATCCAGATGCAGATTATCTATATTTTTATTGAATTACTTGTCCACATTGTATAAAAGTAGCAGAGTATTTCAAGGAAAATGATATAATGAATAAATACAAAATAGAAAAAAGAGAAGTATGGGAAAATGATGCAAATGATAAGATTTTTCAAAAAGAATTAGATGATTTATGAATAAAAGAAGAGGAAAGAGGAGTACCTTTTATGATTAGAAAATCTGATAAAAAGCATTTTAGTTGAGATAAACAAATAATAGAAGAATTAAAACCAATAGTTACTAATTAGATAAAAAATACTGATAATTATTATCAGTATTTTTTGTTTTATTAACACATTTTGACAATTATATAAAAATAATTATAACTATGCAGACTTTTTTAGTCTTTTTTTAGTTTCGGAGGTGAGTTATGGCGGGTGAGATATATTCAAGCGATGGTGTTAATGTAGATTTAGGTGACTCTGCTTCAAAATTTGCTGCAAAAGTTTGCCAAGCATCATACACTTTTTCACCAATTGCGAATGTAGTAGATACTAGCAATGGTAATTTTCGTGGTCCTAGAGCTATTCAGTTAAAGCCTGAATTTGATTCTAGTTTTTGTTTTTGGAGCTGTGCTCCTGATGGAATCGGTACCAAAGTAGTTTTGACTGATGCTGTTGGTACTCATATATTGTCTGCTTACGATTTGCTGGCAATGACTTCTTTTGATTTAGTTCGTTGGGGAGGTATTCCTGTCTATATGACTTCTGTTCTGGATGTAAGTAGTTTAGGAGAGTCTATTGAATCTCCCACTTACAATGCAGTACTTAATCTATATGCTGGATTACTCAAAGCAGCTGAAAAATCTGGAATCATTGTATTAAATGGTGAAACAGCAGAGTTATCATCTCTAGTTTCATCAGAAAATCCAAATGCGACTCTCATGTACAATTGGGGTGCATCAGTTCATGGACTATTTCATCCTGACAAAATGATAACTGGTGGAAACATTGAAGAAGGCAATATTGTAATTGCTTTCAAGGAAAATGGTTTTAGAAGCAATGGTATATCATCAGTCAGAAAAGCATTCAAAATGAAGTTTGGTGACAACTGGTTCAATAAACAAATAGCATTTGAATCAATTATGGCTGCTGCTGTTCCATCTATCTTGTACGATAGAGTATTTGTGGATGCAAATGGATGGTTAGAGGACGAAAGGATCGATATAAAAGGAATTGTACATGTTACTGGTGGTAGTTTCGAATCAAAACTAGGTGATTTACTTTATCGCAAAGGATTGTCAGCTTATTTATACGATTTGTATCCATTGCCTGATATTATGAGGCAGTGTGCTGATTGGAGAGAAATGACTGACAGGGATCTTTATAAAACATGGAATGCAGGTCAAGGTGCTTTGGCAATTGTTGATAAAAATGATGTTGATATTTTGTTATCTATTGCTGAAAAACACAATATCGATGCTAAAGTGTGTGGGGAAATAACAAAGAGAGATTTTCCTAGTATTACTATTATTTCAAAATATAAAGGAGGACTTGTAGAATTTAACTAAAATTCTATATTAAAAAATGGGCTTGAAAAATGCCCATTTTTTTCGCTTTATTTTGCAAAATTAACTTAAATATATTAATATAATATATATTACATATAAATAATCTGTTTTATGACAAATTACTTAGCAATAGATAATAAATTTGATGAAGTTAAAAGAACTAATTTTTTTAACTATTCTTTTGTGTCTTCTCTTGTTTGGATGTTTTTTCATTTTACAGTTGTATATTTCTTTTTAGTTCAGTTAAAAAGTCCTCTTCTAGTTTGAATATTTTTATGATTTTGAAACTTTGTATCATTTTTGTTTGATAGTCCTATATGAGTAATACAAAAATATTTTGAACCTAAAAAAATATTTCTATATGGTACATATTTGATGTTATTAGTAGCATTAATATTTTTATATTTTATATATCAAACAACAAATATAAAAGTAAAAGTAGACTTTTCACTTGAAGCATTACAACTTCTTATGTCATCAGCATTTAATATATTTTTATTGATTATTACAGTTACTCTATATTGAATTATAAAAGAAATATCAGAAGTAACTAGTTTTTCATATATAATGAATAATTCAGACCCAAGTGAATACTCTACATTGTTTTCTAAAAGAAATATTTATTGTTGAATATGAAGTCTAGTGTGATTACTGATATCTTGAGTTATATTAGCTTTTTCTCCACTATTTGCAGTTACTATGTTGGTATTAACTATTATTTACAATATTTATTTTACTATTAAATATTTTGATAATTCAAAAAATGAGATAAATTTCAATGATTTAAAAGATATTAAGTTAGTAACAAAACAAGATATTTTAGAAAAAAAAGATGATTTAATTGATTCATTAAAAGAATATAAAACTACAATTTTATCAAATAAATCAGAATTATTAGAAAAAACAAAGAATATAAAATTTTTATTCTTAAAACCAGCACAAAAGAAACAAACAATTAATTATCAAGAAATATTAGAAACTACAAAATCAGATATGAAAAGTTTCTACAATGTAATATTTGAAAATCCATATAATCATAGATTGTTAATAATGTGATCTATATTTACATTGTTTGGATTTTGGGATACTTTTGTTACTTCGTTTTTGATAGATTTTATCGATGAAGTTATTAGAAATAACCAAAATGATTTAGCTAAATTTTATATTCAAAACATATTTACAGCTTATGTATTTATTGCAATATTAGCTATTCCAGCTTATTGAGCACAGATTCCACTTATAAAATTGTGAGACAAAATATGATTATTTAAAGTTTTAATGGCTTGAACATTAGTTTCTTGAATATCTATATTTATGTTTTGAATGTATGGTTCTCTAGTAGCTATATTGTTTTTATGAATACTTAATAGTTTCTGATATGCAGCTGGTATGCCATTATCACAATGAGAATTTTCAATTGAGTATAATAACACTTATGCAGAAAAAAATAATTTAAAACAAATTGATTCAAATGCCTCATCTGCACCTATAAAGATGGTATCAAATTTAGCAAATGTTTTATGATTGATTATATGATGAATATTAATAGAAATAGTAGATTATAAATGAACATTCTTTGTATTTGGTTCATTATTGATACTTGTATTTATGATAAGTATAATAAAACAAAAAGAATATAAACTCTAGAGTTTATATTCTTTTTAATTAAGAAAATGTTAAGAAAATAACAATATAAAAAATATATATTTTGACTTCATTAAGCTAAAAAATATAATATAAATGTTAGTAAAATATTTAATCAGTATTATGAAATATTTATTTTCATCATTTATGTTATTTGTTTATTTAATCATTGGAATGTTTCATACACCAATGATTACTTTTGCTATGCAAGAAAATGCATTGATAGAAATGAATATGGATCATAATAGTCATATACATTGAAATCAAAAAAATGATTGTTGTTCAGAAGATGAAGATAGTGACGATGAATGTAATCATGAATGTTGTATATCTTCTGATTGAGTTACTTTTTCAAATATATCAAATATAGGGGAGTCAGATAATAAAAAAGAAAAAATAAAAATATTTAATTTTACAGATATATTTGCAGTATCGATTAATTCATTTACAAATAAGAATTTATTAAATAAGACATCACCACCTTTTATTAATCGAGATATAAAGAATTATTCTTATATAGATTTAATAAAAATCATAAAATCAAATACTTAAATTCATTTTGTAAACTTATCTTAGTTAAACAGATAGGTGTTTTTTAGTATTTAAAAAATTCATAACTCACCCTTGTCCACAGGATACCTCCCTTCGTGCATAAATTCCTCTCTTATTTAAGAGAGGGATGCTCATTTTGTAGCCCCTTTCTCTTAAGTAAGAGAAAGGATTCAGGATAGAGTTATGAAAAACTTAAAACATAATCAAATTAAAATGAAAAAAATAATAAACATTAAGTGAATGCATTGTATAAGTTGTGAAATGATTCTAGAAAAAGAATTAAAAAAACTTACTTGAGTACAATTACTTATGATAAGTTACAAAAAGTGAATAATGGAAATAGATTATGAAAGGGAATCTGATTATGAAAAAGTGATAAAAATAATAGAAAAAAATTGATATAAAGTTAATCAAATAAATAGTACTTGAAACAATAATATGATTACAAATATCATAGCATTATTAATAGTCATTATATTATTTATGTTTACTTGATTATTTGATTCAATTAAATATATACCAGATACTTCTACTTTGAGTTATTCATGAGCATTGTTAGTATGATTGATAGCATCTATTTCTACTTGTTTAGCAGTTACAGGATGATTAATTATATGATTTTCAAAATATATAGATAGTACAAATACCACTAACTGACATATTAAAGTACAGTTATGATTTCAATTGTGAAGAATTATATGATTTTTCTTACTAGGTTGACTTCTTTGACTTACTTGAAAATTATTTAGTTTAAGTTTTTCTATTTGATCTATACTGACATTTTTCGTGTGAATAATTTTGTTATACATATGATTAAATATATTATGAATACTACCATCTATATCTAGATTTTGAATTCATATGCCAAAAAGTTTTGCTTCTAAAATAGAAAAATTATGAAAACCAGAATATGCTCCAATAGCTTGAGTATTGACATTTTTTCTACCATGTTGATTTACACAGGCTATGCAACTATTAGCTGTAAGTAGCTGAAGTTTTATTTGAGGTGGATTAATTATGCTATTTTTTGTAATTGGTACTTTTCCTGTATTGTTTTCATTGTGATTAGGGTCTAGTTATTTTGAATGAAAGAAATTTCCTATTTTTAATAAAATTATTGCAGCAGTACTAATATTTTTCTGACTTATTACTGTTTCAAATTCTTATAACTTATTAAATTTTTCAAGTACAAGTAATAATACAAATCAAGTTACTCAAAATAAAGAGTCTACTAATACTGAAACTATTAACAATGATGTTGAAGAAATAACTGTATGATTTGATTGATATCAAATGGATCCAAAAGAATTGGTATTAGAAAAATGAAAAAATTATAAAATCACAGTACTACCAAGTGAAAATGGTAAGTGATGTATGTCTACTCAAACAATCCCAAAACTTAGCTCAAAAGTTTCATATATATTGAAATGACAAGCTATTACTTATGATATAAATAATGCTAAGCAGTGAGAATATGATGTAGTATGTGGAACTATGTGAATGTGACAATGAGTTATAATTGTTAAATAAAATATATGAAAACAAAATTAAATATTTCTTGAATGCACTGTTCAAGTTGTTCTAAAATAATAGAATCAAATCTATCTGATAATCCAAATATTATCACATCAAAAGTGAATTTTTGAAATAATAAAGCCTTGGTTGAATATGATGAAACAAAGATAACAGAAAGTGAAATTATTAAAATAGTTGAACAATCATGATACAAAGCTTCAACTAGCGATACAAAAGTAATAGATGAATCAAAAGATTGGTTGTATAAAAGTATTTTTTGATTTATATTATCTATTCCATTAATCATATTTATGGTATATGATTTCGTAAAATGATTAGATTACAATGAAGTTATTATGCCATATATGGCAATTGTATCATTTTTAATTTCAACTATTTTACAATTTAGTTTATGATTGGAATTTTATAGATGATTTTATGCCGCTCTTAGACAAAAAACTGCTAATATGTATAGTTTAATTGCAATATGAACAACTGTAGCATTTGTTTATAGCTTATATTCTTTTATAATTTTTTACTTAGATACTTGAAGTATTTTAGGTTTAAATGGAATGAAAATAGAGTGAATTTATTTCGAAGTATCTGCACTATTAATTACTTTTGTATGTTTCTGAAAATATCTAGAAACAAGAGCTAAATCAAAAACTAGTGAAGCTATTAGTAAATTGATGTCTTTAGCTCCAAAAACAGCATTTGTAAAAGTAGGAGATAAGTTTATAGAGCAAGATATAGAATCAATAAAAGTATGAGATACTATACTAGTAAAACCATGAGATAAAATACCTGTAGACTGAAAAATAATATCTTGATATGCATCAGTAGATGAATCTATGCTTACAGGAGAAAGTCTACCAATAGATAAAAATACATGAGATAAAGTTTTAACAGGTACATTGAACCAACATACTAGTTTTGAAATAATATCTACTCAAGTATGAATGTGAACAATGCTTTATCAAATAATAAATCTACTAGAAGAAGCTAGTTTATCGAAATCTGATATAGAATCTTTTGCAGATAGAATATCTAGAGTTTTTGTACCGATTGTTATCATATTGTCTATATTAACATTTTTAGTTTGGTATTTTTTACTTAGTTCAAGTTTCGAGAATTCAATACTTTTAGCTTGTAGTGTGATAGTTATAGCTTGTCCTTGTGC
This sequence comes from Candidatus Altimarinota bacterium, assembly GCA_943356435.1. Classification (GTDB taxonomy): domain Bacteria; phylum Patescibacteriota; class Gracilibacteria; order BD1-5; family UBA6164; genus UBA6164. The sequence goes on along the minus strand of CALREY010000006.1, from coordinate 48,941 downwards.
ACTAGGATTGGCAACTCCTACAGCTGTTATAGTATGAACTGGTATATGAGCTAAATCATGAATACTGATAAAATGAGGTTCTGCACTAGAAAAAGCAAATTATATTACAGCAGTAGCATTGGATAAAACAGGTACAATTACTTATTGAAATCCTTCATTTCAAGACTTGATTATTATAAATAATTCTTACTCAGAAAATGATATATTAGAGATAATTTATTCACTTGAAAATAATTCAAATCATCCTATTTCTAAATCTATTGTAGAATATTCAAAATCTAAAAATATTGAGTTAATCAAAACAAGCGAGTTTAAAATAATTAATTGAAAATGAGTAGTTTGAAAAATATGAGATATAGAATATATAATATGAAATAAATCACTACTTAATAATTATAATTTATCATTAAATAAAGCAGTTTTAGATAATTATGAAAAACTAGTATGAGAATGAAAAACAGTATTATTTTTAGCAAATAATAATGAAATATTAGCATTAATTTCAGTAAGTGACCAAGTAAAAGATACTTCTATTGAAGCTATTTCTATATTGAAAAATATCTGAATAGAGGTATTTATGATTTCATGAGACAATAAATATTCAGCAGAATTCATAGCAAACAAAGTGTGAATAAAATTAGAAAATGTATTTAGTGAAGTACTTCCACAAGAAAAGGGAAATATTATAAAACAAATACAAAAAATGAATCATAAAGTAGCTATGGTATGAGATGGAATAAATGATTCTATTGCTATGATGAATAGTGATTTAGCTATTGCTATGTGATCTGGAAATGATGTGGCACTTGAGAGCTCTGATATAGTTTTGATGAAAAATGATTTAAATGATGTAGTAAAAGCTATAAATCTGAGTAAACAAACTGTGTCTAAAATAAAACAAAATCTATTTTTCTCACTATTTTATAACAGTTTATGAATACCTATTGCTGCAGGAGTATTTATAAGTTATTGATTATATTTGAAGCCTGAGTTTGCATGATTAGCTATGGCAATGAGTAGTGTTTCAGTTGTTGTTAATTCATTATTACTTAGAATAAGTGTAAAACATAAATATTTTTCAACTGTTAGTTTGATTTTTTTAGTTTTATTATTTTTATCTATATTTATTTCATTTGCTTCTATAAATCAATCATATAATTTCGAAAAAATTTATACTACTAATAATCAAAAAGTATTAACAGATATTACAGATTTTATAGTTCATTCAAAAAATAAGATAAATATAGAAGAAACTAGTGCTCCAAAAATATTTTTATTCACTGATAAAATTCCACAAAGTTTTAAATTAAAAACTTGAATAAATTCTATAAAAAGCAATGAAGTAGTAATATGATATATGGAAGCAAAGATGATGATAGAATTATGACTAATAAAATGAGTAGGAGATGAATTAATAAATTTCTTTTGATTAGAAAAAGTGAAAGTTGTAGGTATTTTAGCTAAGACTGATACATTTTTGGATGAAGTACATATTTTTAATTCTAGTAATTATGATATAGTTGAATGAGATAGTACAAGTTTAGTATTTTTCCCAACACCTGATAATTTATCAATTAGAACATTTTATTTAATGGACAATACTAATATACCAAAGTATTTTGTAAATCAGATTGATACAAATTCATTTACTAATAATTGATTTATAAATATGTATGTATGATTTACTGATACAAATATGATGTTTAAATTGTGACTTATAAAAAATATATGAGATAAATTAACAGATTTCTTTTGAAATAATGTAATAGTAATAAAGCAGTTAAAGAAGACATTTACTAGTTATGATATGATGCATTTTGTATCAAAAAAAGATTTTAAGATAGTTAAGTAGTTAAATAATAATAAGAAATTAAAATATGAAAAAAAATACAATAATATTACTTTTAGTAGTACTATTAACTTTACTAATAGGATATATAATTTATCCATATAGTATAAATTATATGCATATGTGAATGAATAATAATAATATGAATTCTGGAATGATGAATCATGGAGTTGATAAAAATATTTCAACAAAAGAATTAGTTTATTGAAAATGACAATTGGCTAGTGATGAAAAAAAACAAGAAATAGTGAATTTGAAAGAAGGGGATAATTATACAATAGAAATCACAAAAATAAATAAAAATATTTGATGAAAACAAGTTGAAATGCTTGCTTATAATTCAAGTATTCCTGGTCCAATTATAAAAGCTAAAGTTTGAACAAAAGCAAAAGTAACAATTGTAAATAAAGTAGCAGATTTAGAAACTACGCTACATTCTCATTGATTGAGACTTAGTGATATGTTTGATTGAGTTGTGAAAGATATGATGTGAAAACAAGATCCAATAAAAGAATGAGATAGTTTCACTTATGAACTTAGTTTCCCTGATGTATGAATTTATTGGTATCATCCACATTTGAGAGAAGATATTCAACAAGAATTATGATTATATGGTAATTATATAGTAGAACCGAGTGATGAAAACTATTATTCAAAAGTTAATAGTGAAAATAATATAATTCTAGATGATATAGATTTAAATGGGAATAAATTAAAACCTTTTTATAAAGATTTTACAAATTATGTATTAATGTGAAGATTTTGAAATACTATGTTTGTAAATTGAGATTCTGACTATAAATTGAATTTGAAAAAATGAGAAGTAGTTAGAGTATATTTAACTGATGTAGCAAATACTAGAGTATTTAATTTCAAAATCCCTTGAATAAAAATGAAATTAGTATGATCTGATAATTGAAAATATGAGAGAGAAAGTTATGTAGATAATATAACAATAGCTCCATGAGAAAGATATATAGTAGATTTATTTGCTCCTGAATCTGGTAGTTTTGAAATACAAAATAGTACTCCAAATGATAATTATATAATTTGAAAAGTAATAGTTTCAAAGGAACAAATCCAAACTTCTTATAAAACTGATTTTGAGACATTGAAAGTAAATGCTGATACTACACAAGATATAGAAAAATATAAACCTTATTTTGATAAAAAAGCTGATAAAAATTTGAGTTTAGAATTATGAAGATTGTGAAAAAAATGATGAATTTGAGAAGATTGAATGTGAAATATGTCTCATTGATGAATGATGATGTGAAATACATCTCAAGATAATATTGAATGGGAAGATAGTATGCCTATGATGAATCAGACATCTACTTCTCAAGAATTTGAGTGGAAAATAATAGATACAGATACAAAAAAAGAAAATATGGATATAAACTGGCAATTCAAAAAATGAGATATAGTAAAAATCCATATAGAAAATAAAAAAGAGGATGCGGCTCATCCTATGCAACATCCATTTCATCTACATTGACAAAGATTTTTAGTTGTATCAAGAGATTGAAAGAAACAAGAAAATTTAGTTTGGAAGGATACAGTATTATTAAAAACATGAGAAAATATTGATATATTAGCAGATATGAGTAATCCTTGAGAATGGATGGCTCACTGTCATATATCTGAGCATTTATTTTCAGGTATGATGATGCATTTTAGTGTTAAAGAATAATTTAATAATTTAAGTTTTTTATATTTATGTTAGATAATAATTGAAAAAAGTATTTAGGTGATTTATTTCATTATATTGGTGTTTGATTTATATGAGGTTCTATAAGTCATTGATTTTTTAGCTGAGAGAGAAGTATAATTATGGCTTTTATTTGATTTATACTATTTATTGTTTGAGAATTAATTCAAAAACAATCATTAAAAGATGTTAATTATTTAAAAATTTTGTTTGTATGAGTTGTTTATTCTCTTTCTATTTGAATGGTAAATTGATGATTACAACATTTTCTTGATTCACCAGAAAGAAGTTTATGGATAATCCCTCTTTGATTTATACTTTCTTTAGCAATTTTTCCATTGAAAGAATGATTATCATTTAAGGATTTAAAGAAAAATTTAGCAGTTTTATCATTATTTTCATTATCTATAACATCTTTGGTTGTATTAGCTTATTTGTTTGTGCCAGCTAGTTATTTTTGAGATCACGATCATCATTCTGAAGATAGTGTTGATGATGATAATCATGACGATGGTGATGAACTTGGTCATAATTAATTTATAGAAAAAAGAGTACGATATTACGTACTCTTTTTTTAATCTACAATATCTAAATCATCTAATTCAATTATTTTATTATCTCTCTTATTTTTTTCTATTTTTACATCTTCATCCATATCCAATTCATCTTGAGAATCAATTTGTTCTCTTTCTTCTTCATCTGATTCATTTATTAATAAAATTGCGTCCACTTTATCAGAAAATCAAAACTCGTCTCATTTGTTTAATATTCAATTAAGTATAAATGCTTCATTATTATTAGGAACATTTTCTTTTAATAATTTAACTATTTCACTTTCTAATTCTTTATCAATTATAAATCACCAAAGCATTTTTAAATGAAAATATTTATCTTTGCTTGAAAGTTGTTTTATAATATTTTCTCTAATTATTCTTTTTTCTAAAGTTTGTTCAGATCATAAAAAATCATTATATTTTTCGCATTTCAAACAGAATTTTTTTAGTTCATTAACATCAAAATTTTCTATATTTTCTATATCACTTAATAATGTTGATGAATATTTTCTAAGTAATATTTTTTCATTTTCATTAATATTTATTTTATTATCTGAACTACTTGTCTCAAAATTAAAACTATTCATATTATTTATAATTAAAATTAATTTACAAGTAAATAATAAAATAAAATATATTAAAGTCAACTATTTTTAATAAATTTACTTTTTTAAACTTTTAAATAGCATTTTAAATAATTTTTCTTGAAATTGAGCTATTTGCTTGTTTTCTATTATTATTGATGTTTCAGTATTGAAATCTATATATGCTACTTTGTTCGCATAAATACTCATAAATATATTATCTTCGAATTCATCTATTTTTTCAGGTATTATCACTAATTCTCTTTCTAATCTAGGCTTTTTTATTTTTGCTGCTTTTGAGGACATTATTACATATCTTTCTAGTTCTTTTTTATCTCTTTTTTCTCTATAATTTTTTGGTAAATATTTTTGATTTATTTTATCACTATCAGTTTCAGAAGTGATACGATAAAATACATCTCATTTTTTTTGTGAGTCAATTATATCATTAAACACATTTTTTATTCATTTATCTCACTTCTTATATATAACTTTTGGTTTTTTATCTATATTTGAATATTTTTCCAAAAGTACATTTATTGTTCATTTATTTCTTTCTTGCATTTCTAAATATGCTTCATTTATTTTTTCTGGATTTGCAGGGAAGTATGATTTTCTCTTTCATTCATTAGTAACTACTACAAATCATGATTCTATCAAATATGGTAAAAGTCTATAAATCTCAACCCTATGAATATTTATATTATTTTGTATTTCTGAAATACTAGATTTTCAATTCTCTAATAGTGATAAATATATTTTTGCTGCTTTTTCTGGTAATCAGATTCATTTCAAAAGTGATAAGTATTTTTCCATATGTAACAAAATGTTATAAATAAAATAATATGTAATATATTGATAAAATAAGGATATTTATTAAATTATCAAATTTAATTGTTACAAATAGTTATTTAATTAAATATTTTTTACTATTTGCATTATATTGCTAGTACTTATTTACTAATTTAATATATATGATAACAGCAGAAGAAGCTAATTCTCTAGCAAATGATGTAGAGAAAAAACCAGTAAAGGTATCAAGTGCTTGTGATAAATCACTAGATAAAGCAGTTTTAGAAGCTATAGAAAGTGGTAGAAACAAAGTAGATGTAGTACTCTGATATAGTAATTGTCCTGATCCAGATGGAACAATAAAAGCTTATTTGAAACAAAATTGATACAAAAATATAAAAGTAACTAGTGATTATCCATGATTCAATGAATCTTATACTTGAACTACTCATATAATTTTTAATCTATAATAAAAAACTATGAAAAACTTAGAAAATCAAATAATAAAATATAAATCATTAGAAAAATATTCTCATATCAGTATAGATGATGTAATAAATAAAGTTACACAAGAAATATGCGAATTGATAGAAGCAGATATCTCATGAGATGAGCAAGAAGTGTATAAAGAAGCATGAGATGCACTAGTAAATGTACTATCAGTGAGTCATGAATATTGACTGGATTATGAAGTAAATAGAAACAACAATAAAAAAGATAATTTGTGATTATCAGTATTATTATGAAAATGGAATACAAAAATTCAGTGATTAAGAAATAGATACTCTAGAGAAAAAGTATCTATTAATGAAGTCGAATCAATCACTAAAGAGCTAGTAGAAAATATCTTGTCATATGTAAGTTCTGATTTGAATGTAAATGAATTGATTAATAACAATATACAAAAATTTGATTCTAGAAAAGATATGTATAAACCACAAATAGATTTATCAAATTTCATAGATGATTATCCTGATTTTCCAATTGAGTGAATAAATTTCAAGGATATTTCTAAATTATTAGAAAATCCAGATGCATTGAAATTTACTATTTTTGAATTATCAGATAAATGTAAGGATTCAGATATAATAGTCTGACTCGATGCTAGGTGATTTATATTTTGAAGTTTAGTTGCGCAAAATTTATCTAAGCCATTTATAATGTTAAGGAAAAAAGGTAAATTACCATGAAAGACAAATAGTATAGATTATTGATTAGAATACTGAAAATCTACTCTAGAAATCCAGTCTTGAAAAATAGAAAAATGACAATCAGTATCTATTATAGATGATTTACTAGCTACATGATGAACTGTTAAAGCTGCTATAGATTTGCTAGAAGCAGAATGATGAAAAGTGGAAAATATAGCTTTCGTTATATCTTTAAATGATAATAAGTTATCAAGTTTACAATCCAGAATAGATTTAAATACATACAAATTGGATAGTTTAGTTAATTATAATTAAGAATATTGACAATAATAATATTATATATATAATACTTAAAGTTACAAGACTTCAAGAATGACTTGATTATGTCGTTTGTAATCAAATTACAGGAGAATATAATGAGTGATAATTTTTTAGACGGTTCTGATACAGATACTCAAAAAGTAAAAATTCGTAGAAGAAATAGTGATGTCCCTAGACTGGTTAAGAATCCTAATTCTGATGAAAATCCCTATTTGTGGGTCTCTGAAGAATATGAAGGGGAAGATTTGATTTTTGACAATGAAGAATCAGCCAAGAAATTTATCATTACATTAGATGAATTTAATAATCTGAATGGTCAAGATTTTACCAAAAAAAGACAAGAATTTTATTTCATTCTCGCGTAATAAAAAAAGGAGCTACTACAGCTCCTTTTTAATTTTTCTTATTTCATAAATTTTAATCATGTTTGTCTAGGTGCGATTATGTCTGATACACTTATTGAAATATCACTATTTTTAAATAATTCATCATTACTATTACCTGCAAAAGTTCTATTTTTTACTTTACCTACATATATAGGATCTCATAATTCAATAATCATATCATTAATTATTTCTTCATATTTTGAGTTTACATAATTCCATAATTTGTTTAATAGAGCTGAATTGTTTTTTATTATATCCAAAAATAATTCTACAAAATGTTCATTTTGTAATAAGTGTTTTTGATATTTATCACATAATTTCTCAAATTGTTTTATGTCTTCACTTAGAGTTATTTCTAGTATACTTATGCTTATTTCTTTTATAGGAAGATTAGTTTCTACTGATTTATCAATAGTATTCATATTTATATGTTTATTTTAATTAAAATTTCAGTGATTATAAATATTAAATATAATATGTCAATATAAATATTGATTATTAAAAATATATATAATAAACATTTGATATAAAATAATTTCAACTATAATAAATTTTACTTAAGTTTAAATAATTATATGTTAATCACAAAAAAAGTAGTCATAGCTGCAATCTATAATTCTAATAATGAATTATTACTTCAAGAGAGATGAGATTATTCAAAACACTGAGAAGAATGGGCTTTTTTTGGTGGATGAATAGAGTATTGAGAATGTGCAATAGATGCATTTCATAGAGAATCAAAGGAAGAGTTGGATATAGATATGTGAACTATGGATTATAAATATATTTGAGAATATATTTCATATAATTCTAAGACAAATAGATTTCTATTTAGGCATATTTTTTTGCTAAAAACTGATTTATTACACACTGATTTCACTGTTCTTGAATGATCTGGATGTAAATATTATTCTGTTCAAGATGCTAAAAAATTAAAATTTCAAAGTAAACCTGATAGGTTTTTGGAATACTTAATGAATAAAATATCTGAAAATAACAAATAAAACCACAATTTTTGTGGTTTTATTTGTTACATATTTTTAAATTATTTATCATTTGGTCTACTACTCATAAACTATTTTTTAATGTTTCATCATCTATATTATCAAATAGTCTTGAAATATTTTTTTCATAAATTGGTGATATTTTCTCTAGAGTATTTATTGCTTTTTTTGTCATTGTAAATCTAAATATTCTTTTATCTTCTAAATCTATATTTCTATTTATGAATCAGTTTTCTTCTAGAAATTTTAATTTCTTTGCCATATTTGGTTTGCTTCAATATGTTCAAGTTAGTAAATCTCTAGAAGTATTTGTTCAAGTACTTATTAAATATAATATTCAATAAGTTTTTACTGTTAGTCAAACTTGAGAAAATATATAATCTCAGCTATTTTCTAGTATTGCAACTAACTTGAAAATTTCATTGATAAATATTTGTTTCTTGATCATAATAATTGTGTTGTTGAATTAATTATGTTATTTTATTATTATTTTATTTTTTTACAAACTTCGTTTCAAGCTCTGATTACTCATTCAAATCATCAACCAAAACTCCGAGCAGATGATAAATATACATTTTCTAAATATGTTTTGTATCAATAATCTGATTGTTTTTCATTTCCTATTTTTTTACTAAATCAATATACAGCTCAGTTTTTGTTTCCAGTATATTTTTCCATTGTTTTAGGTGTTCCATATTCTATCACTTCTATGAATTCTCTGATTTTAGGGAAATATTTTTCTAGTCTAGTTATTAATAACTCTGTTTTTTCTTTCTTTTTTTGTTTGTATTCTTCTATATCTAGATTATCCCACTGAGAATATTTTTCAAATAACGCTGCTGTTAATACTGTTTTTCATACTGGAATATTTTTGTTGTGATTATTATCAGTTATAGTGAATCATATATTATTATTTTTTTCAAATGATATTTCATAATTTTCATTAATTGTTACTATATAGCTATCTTTAAATCTAGGATTTAGATTTTCTATAGTTGTATTCAATCATATGTATACAGATGTTATTGATGGTCATATTTCATAAGTAGATAATTTTTGTATTTCTTTTTCACTTTTAGGATTATTATTTAATAATTTTTCGTATAATATAAATGGTGATGCATTACATATTATTGTATCTGCATAATACTCTCATTTCCTAGTTTTTACTCATATAGCAATATCTCACTCATATATAATTTCTAGTACTTCACAGTTATTTATCAATTCTCATCATTTCGATTTTATTACATCTATAAATGAATCAGAAACGGCTTGTCATCATCCATATACATAGTATCATCCATCAAAATAGTATCAATAACTTGGTACCATATAATAAATTGCAGATAGATTTAAATCATCTCAATAATAACCAATCAGTTCCATGAATATTTTTTGTAATTTTTTGTCATTCGTACATTTATTAAGTAATGTAGATATTTTCAAATTACTACCAAAAGCAAGTATAGGAATAAGTAATGGAGCAAAAAACATTATAAAAGGGTAGAATAATTTATTTCTTTGTCAGAAATCCCATATTCTTATTTGAAATCAAATATAAGACATCATAAAAAACCATAATTTTATACCAAAACTTTCATTTGGAAATAATTTAATTAAATCTTTTTTTAATAATCATACATTTCAATTTTCTACTTTTAATTCAAAGTCAGGGTAAATAGCTTCATATAGATATTTGTGTTTTATAAGTTTTAATTTACTTAATACTCAAATATTTTTTAATAAATTTTTAAATCCTGTTTTTTCTAATCATCATATTTGGTGCAATGCAACATCAAATTCATAATCTTTTCTTTTAAAATTTGTAGCATATCATCAAAATAAATAATGTTTTTCAAATACTAATACATCTTTTCATTTTTGAGATAAAATGGCTCAAGCACTTAGTCAACCAAGACCAGATCAAATAATTATTACATCGTATTTATTATCGTACATATTTGCTAAGATATATTATATAATTGGAAAAATATTAACTAGGTTAACTAAAATGTCAAAATATTTCATAATTATCTATTTACAAAATAATATATATATGTATAATATAAAATATTAATTATTAATTTCATATATGAATTATAAAAGATTTACAGATATTAGTGAGATAAAAGATGAAAATACTAGGCAAAGTTATAGTGATTTCACATACTTAAATAATATGATTGAATCATGAATTGATAGGGAACAATTATTAGAAGCATATACTGATGTATTATTATGAGAATTGGATATATCTAATTATACTGAGTTACATTTTCAGATAAAGTATTTAATAGATGATGTAAATGTTGCATGTAATAAAATAATAAATTTTTATGATTACAAAATAACACCATATAAGAAATTGATTATTGATTTTTTAGATGAGAATAATTATATATTTCCTGATAATTATAGAGAAAGTTTTATGGAATTTTTAAATAATCCTGAAAAAAGAGATTATCTAATTTTGACATTGAGATGACTAGATAATAATGTAGAAGAATTAATTAAAATATGACCAGAAGATTCGCAAAAAGTAATTTATGATAAATTACTAGAATTTGATAAAAAGGGAAGAGAGATATCAAGACATAAAAGAGAGAAAAATCTAGAAAATTTATTAAGTAGTATTTTTAGGAAATAAAAAACACAACAATTATTGTTGTGTTTTTTTGTGAATGAATATATTTAATTTTTAATATTATTTTTTTACATTAAAATTCATCATCATTCATCATGTTAAATGTTCTGCAATATGACAATGAGCCATCCAATCACCAGGATTAGTTACATCTATTAATATATCAACTGATTCTCATTCTTTTACTAAAACTGTGTCTTTCCAAACTAAATTGGTTTGTCTAACTCAATTTCTATTTATTACTAAAAATCTTTGTCAATGAAAATGTATAGGATGTTGTATGTGGTATAAAGTATTACTATCATTAAATATTTTTACTTTAACTTTATCTCATACTTTAAAATTCCAATTTATATCCATATTTTCATTTAGAGTATCTTTATCAATTATCTTCCAAACTAGATTTTTAGAATTAGACATTTTATTTAATTTTATATTAGCATCTTCATATTCTATTCAATCCATAACAAAATCTTTATTTCATTCTAACATATCTCACATAGAATACATTCATCATTTTATTCATTTTTGTGATATTGCTAAAATTAAATTCTTATCAACTGGTTTATCAAAATACTCTCTATAATTATCTATATCACTTATTATATCTTTATTTTTTCTCAATGTATCAAATTCTTTTTTATAATTTTTTAAGTCAATTGCATTTGAAACATTTATATTTCATAGTACATAAGTTTTTGATGGAGTTACATTTTGTATTTTGTAATTTCAAGGTTTTTCAAAATATAATTCTACTACGTATCTTTCTGCTGGAGAAATTATAAAATTATTTACATATGTTTCGTTTTCATATTTACTCATATCTGATCATACTAGTTTCATTTTTACTCAAGGGATATTTACATTATATACTCTAGTATTTGATGAATTTGTAAAATACAATCTTACTGTTTCTCATTTTTTAACATTTAATGAATAATTAGCATCTCAATTTATTAACATTGTATTTCAATATCTTCATGAAAATAGATAATTAGAAAAACTATTTGCTATAGGTGCTATTTTATCATTTTCTATTAATATATCATCTAAAATAATAGTTTCTTCTGTATTTACTTTAGACCAATATTCATCTGTTTCAGGATTAACTAAATAATTTCAATACAATCAAAGTTCCATTTGTAAATCTTCTCTTACATGTGGATGATACCAATAAATTCATTCATCTTTAAATTTTACTTTATAAACAAAAGTATCTCAATATTTAATTGCTTTTTGATTTCAATTCATACTTTTTGGAACACCATCATATTTATTTTCAATTCTTATTCAATGAGAATGAAGAGTAGTGTCTATTTCTTTTACTTTGTTTGTAAATTTTATTGTTATTTCACTCCCTTTTTTTACTTTAATAATAGGTCATGGAACACTTCCATTATAAGCAAACATTACTACTTTAGAATTTCAAATTTCCTTTATTACTTTAGTTACAACCATTTCATAAACATCTCAATCTTTTAATTCAATAACACTTACTTTGTTTGAATTTTTAACGTCATCTTGGTTTAATTCTATTGGATTATAATATTTTGAATCATTAGCTCATCATATTATTGATTTAGTATATTCTTTACATCAATTCATATTTGGCATACTTTTACATTGTTCTATCATCTTAGAATCATAACCTTCAAAAGTAGTACCTTTATTACTATTAAAAAATATATTGTAAGAAATATAAAGTATTATAATAATTGAAAATGCACCGATTATTCACAATAATAGTTTGTTCATAATTTTAAAATTTCAAAATAAGTTATTATCAAAATTTTTATATTTTATAATTCATAGTATTTATCAATTTATTATATTTATTTAGAATTAAATTCAAATATAATAATAAATAATTATTGTACTTATATCAAAATTTAGTTGTTTACATTTATTTTTTGTTTACTAGATTTAAATTATTTCAATAAATACTTACAAAATTATAAAAATAGATTGTAAATGATTGATATTTTATTATTATAATCCATATAATTTTTAAATAGTATGTAGTATGTTGTTTTTTAAAAAACCAAGTGAATATGAAATAATGGGGCAAACATATATAGAATTTACAGTAATATTAAATAGTAAATCAACAATAGAAATAGAAAAAATAATTGAAATAGAATGATATAATGTATATTTTTTATCTATGATTTATGCTATTATAGAATCTGGAATAATAAAATCTAGATTTCAATTATCAAAAATAAAATGCAATCTTTTTGATATTACGAAGTTAGTTAATGATATATATAACTCTGATTTTTATAAAAAGAATTTATATTATTCAAAAGATAATCATACTCAATTTATAGATGAGATATCAATTTTTATATATGAAAATTTACTGATATATTATGATAGATATACAGAGAATAATGCAGATTATGTCCCAAGTGATGCTGATAAAAGTAAAAGAATACAATTAATAAAAAAATGAGTAGAAAAAGCATATAGTAATCCATTTCCATCTGATGCTATATGATTTGTTACTAAACTAACAAAAAGATTTTATGATTATACTCAATTTAGGGAAGAGAAGTTATTGAAAGATTTGTTAATAAAGTATTTAGAAAATATTTGTGTAAATTAGAATTGTGTTTTAAAAAAGAAAAAACTAAACTCATTGAGTTTAGTTTTTTCTTTTCATAATTAAAAAAAGCTCTAAAATAGAGCTTAATTTGTATTTTTAAAAATGGTCGGAAATGCAAGACTCGAACCTGCAACCCCGCGCTCCCAAAGCGCGTGCGCTACCAATTGCGCCAATTTCCGTTAAAATGGTGGGTATAGATGGAGTTGGCGCCCTTCGGGTCGGCCATCCGTTTTTATTGCTCCTATTCGTCGCAATAAAATTTTTACTTCATAAAAAACCTCCTTTCAACTCCTTAGAGTTTTATCTATATTTTATGGTGGGTATAGATGGAGTTGAACCATCGACCTCACGATTATCAGTCGTGCGCTCTAACCAACTGAGCTATACACCCGAATATTAAATAAAAGTAGAGAGTAGTAAATGACTTTAGTACTTTCTACTTTTATTACAAGTTTTTAATGGAGCGGGCAATGGGACTCGAACCCACAACCCTCTGCTTGGAAGGCAGATGCTCTAGCCAATTGAGCTATGCCCGCATAACACTTCTGTAACTTGCGAGACATATATTATTAAAAAATCTATTTAAGTCAAAACTTTTTTCGACTTTTTTTAATTTTTATTTTTAGCAGCTTTTAATGTGTTTTTTATCAGTATAGCAACTGTTAATGGTCATACTCATCCAGGTACTGGTGTAACTCTATGTCATGCTTTGTCGATATTTGCTGTATCTGCATCTCAATATATTTTTTCATCTACTACTGTAAATCATACATCTATAACAATACTTCATTTTTTTAGCATATTTTCTTTTAACAATTCTGGTTTTCAAACAGCAATTATTACTATATCTGCTTTTTTAGTGAAGTCTGATATATTTGGAGTAGAGCTATTACATGTTATCACAGTTGCTCACTCGTTTATTAGTAATGCACTTACTGGTTTACCTACTATGTTACTTCTACCTATTACACATACTATTTGTCAGTGAAATTCTATATCTAGAGATTTCAGTATTTTTATTATTCATGCAGGAGTACATGGTTCTAGTCATGATTTATCTCATATCAATACTTTTCATTGATTTATAGGATGAAATCAGTCTACATCTTTTTCTGGTTTTATAGCATTTATTATATTATTTTCATCTATATGTTTAGGTAGAGGTAATTGTACTATGTATCCAGATATATCATCATCTTCATTGAATTTTTCTATTTTTTTTAATAATTTTTTTTCAGAAATATCTGCATCTAATTCTAATAATTTGAAATTAACTCATGTATAATCAGCCCATTTTCTCTTTTGTTTAATATATCTCAGACTAGCAGGACTATTTCACACCAAAATAGCTCACAATGTAGGTTTAGTATCCATATTAGCTACTTTTGCTTTGATTTTATCATATATATGCAAAGCTACACTTGTTCAGTCTATCAACATAATTTTATAGTTAAATAATATTCTCTATATTGTAGCCTCTTTTCCAGCTTTAGCTGGAAGAGAATTCAAGAGAGAGGTTTTTTATGATTTCAATTCTACAATTATTTATTTTTTTATCAAGAAAAAACTTTGCAAACTAGCATAAAAGAATAATATACTAACAATATTTTTTAATACAGATTTATGCTTAATAAAATTATTTCATTTTTTATAATCATATGAGTTATTATATGATGATATTTTTATTATAACTACAAATATATACCAGAAAAGCAAAAGAGAATCGAAGATCAATTAAAAAAACAAGAACAAAGAAAAATAGAAGTAGAAAAAGCAAAAAATGAATTAAAACTAACAAAATTAGATATAAAAACTGTAGAATTAACAAATGAACAAAAAATAGAACAATTAAAGGAAGATAAATCAAATTACAAAACATTTAATCTAAAAAATGCTTCAAAAGTATATTTCAAAGAAGTGGATAATAAATTGGATTTGTATGTTGATAGAGTAAAAATCTGAAATTTTGACTTAGTTTATCCTGAATTTTTAAAAGTAACTGAAGTTCATTGATCATTAAATGATTTATATATAGAAGTAGGTAAAAATAAATTTTATTACAATGTTTTATCATCAGTCATTTCATGAATTGATTTGAATATTGATATAAAATATATCAAAAAATTAACTCCTGATTTATTGATATTTGTTACTGATAAATGAAGCTTTACTTATTCTAATGTAGAAAAAAAATTGGAATATTTTACTTATTTCAATGATTTTGTTTACTACAATGATTCTTATATATGATTAGTGAAAAAAGATGAATCAAGAGTATTAAATAATCTATGATTTGATGCAGATTCAGACTTGATAGTGTTATATAATTCAAATACAAAGGATAAGAAAATATTATATAAACCTGATATAGATGTTCAAAAAATTTATATGCAAAATGATAAATTATATTTATCAGATAAGGATTGAAAAATATATGAATTAGAAAATATAGCTAGTAATTTGTAATATAATTATAAATATGTTAAAATAAAATATATATTATATTTAATATCTTTTATTATGATAAATGATTTATTGTTATATGTTTTAGTTTCTGGTTTATTAGGTGCTTTCATATGATTAGAAAGAGATGTACCAGAAAAAAAGTGACTTTTATCAACAGCCGAAGATGATTCTTATGGTTGAGTGAGAACTTTTGCAATTATTGCAATTCTTTGAACTATGTCTGCTTGGTTTGATAAGACATTTTGAAATGGTTTATTTGTATTATCTACTTTATTTATAGTAGCTGCTTTTATATTGGTATCACATGTTTATGTATCTTTTAAGAATAAAGATATTTGAATAACTACAGAAATAGCATGAATAATTGTATTTTTCATCTGAGTTTCTTGTGTATATTTAGATTTGAAATTCCCAGTTATATTTACAATTATCATTTCTATAATACTTGCAGCAAAAAATGTTTCTGAAAACTTCATATCTCGTATAAGTAGACAAGAATTAGTACATACTATGAAATTTGCTGTTGTATCTTTTGTAGTATTACCTGTATTGCCAGACAAAAAATTCTCTTTTGCAACATTATTTAATTCATTTTGAGTAAATGGTGCATTGGATTTACAAAATAGCATTTGGCAAATGGAATTTTTTAATCCATATGGAGTTTGGTTCTTCGTTGTTGCCATATCAGCAATTGGTTATATTTGATATTTATTATCAAAATTTCTATGAAAAAATGGTTCTGTAATTATTTCTAGTGCTGTTTGAGGTCTAGTATCATCTACTGCTGTTACAGCTGCAATGAGTGAACAAAGTAAAAAAGATCCAAAAAATTATTATCTATATACAGTTTGAGCATTATTAGCAAATTCTATAATGTTACTTAGAGTAATATTAATTGTATTATTAATTAATGTATCATTACTTGGAACTATATTTATTCCTGCATTCATGATGTTTTTATGATTAGCTTCTGTTACTTTGTATTTCTTCTTGAGATCAAAAAAAGCTCCATTAGCAAAAAATATATCTTTAGAATGAAGAGTAGAAAGTCCATTTAGTCTAAAACCAGCTATCAAATTTTGAATTTTTGTATTATTTTTAAAATTTCTAGCTTGAATAGGTGTAGTATATAAAGATATATGGGGTGAATCAGTATTTTATTATGCATTTTGAATAATCTCTTGATTTGCTGATGTAGATGCAATTACTCAGACAATGACTGTATTGGCTAAAGAATCAAAAGTTGTTTCAGAAATAGCTGTATCAACTATACTATTAGCAGTTATGTCAAATAATATGGTTAAATGAACAATAGCATTAAAATTCGGTGATAAATTATTTGGTAGATATGTAATGTGATCATTTGTAATAGCAATGATATTATGAATTATGTGAATAATATATATATCACTTTAATAAAATAAAAAAAAAGCTTAAATTTAAGCTTTTTTTATTAAAACGGAATATCGTCAATTGAAATTTCTTCTTCTTCCTTTGGAGTTTGTCTTTTTACTGCAGGAGTAGAATTAGTCGATTCATATGGAGTAGTAGGAGTGAAATCAGAATTATCACTTTTTGAGTCTAGCATAATCATATTTTCTCATACTATTTCAGTTTTGTATCTCTTAGTCCCATCTTGTGCTTCCCAACTTCTAGTTTGAATTCTTCATTCTATGAATAATCTACTTCATTTTTTTATATATTGATGTGCTATTTCAGCTAATTTTCACCATAATACTACATTGTGAAATTCTACTTGTTCTTGTTTCACTCCACTTCAGTCAGTCCAGTTTCTATTTGTAGCAATAGAGAAACTAGTAACACTTTGACCATTTGGAGTTTGTTTTAATTCTAACTCTTGAGTAGTTCTACCTATAATTTGCGCTTTGTTTAAATCCATAATTATTGTTATAATAGGGTAAAATATTTGAAATTTATTAGATTTCATTTTTATTATACATATTTTTTTTCATTTGCAAATCTTTTTATAAAAAATGTATATAAAACGAGTATAATAAAAATCCTAGAGTTATAGATAACTCTAGGATTTTTTATTTTTCCTTTTTTATTTTCTGCTAATTGTAGCTTGCCCTCCTGTGCCGGAACATTTTTCATTTTTAAAAATATGTAATGGTATGATTCCATTGTTTATCTCATCTTTTTTATATTCTTTGCCACAAACAGGGCATTGGTAAGTTAATTTTTTATCAGGCATTTTGTACTCCTATAAGTTTTGTATTTGTTTCAGAGGATATTACTCCCATTTTACGATTGGTAATTGTCCAGAATTTGGACAGTTTTTTGGAACTATATTGTCTTCAATTTGGTGAGGTGGAAGATTAGCATCTATTAAAGCATCTTCGGTAAATCTTTTCCCACAATTTGGACAAATATATACTTTTGTTTCATTTTGTTTTTGTTTCATCTTCTTTCCTTATTTTTGGAAATCATTTTAATTTTATCATTTAAATAACAATTGTCAATTATTATTTTTTGTCATATGCATTATTTTGATTATTATAAATTTATAAAATAACTTTTAATAATATATAAATGAATAGACAGGAACTAGAACAAAATATTAAAGATGTATTAGAATTGTATAAAAGTCTACAATCCAACATAAATGATTTATTAAAATGAGTAAAAGAAGAAGGCGGTCATAGAGTTATGTTAGATGATTTTTTGGACTATATTTGATTAGATAAAAATGAGGAGACTAGATATGCTGCATTTGCTAGAATTGCTCAGTTAAAAGAAGTTCCATTGATTTTGTATATGGATACAAATCCGCCAATTAGTCCTCCATATATATGAGATGAATTAGAAAAAGAAAAAATCAGAATATTAGATTTAGCATATAAATTTGTATGTGATTTTCATAGTGAAGTACAAGCTGTAATTATTTCAGTTATTCAAGAAAAAGCTCTATTAACAGATTTTTATTTAGAAATATTCAAGTGAGTTGCAAATGTATGATTGGCTATGAATGAATTATTTATTCCATGGAAAAATCATATTGTTAATTGAATAAATAGAGATTTAGAAAAAAAATTTGATAATGATAGTATAGCAATAATGAATTATTTGAATGAAAATAATTTATTTGATTTATGACATAATGCTGAAATATCTGATAGGTCATATAGTGTATTAGTACTAGAAAATTGAGAATATATTTCAAAATCTTACTATGATGTATTTACGAATGAAATAAATGATATAGTATCAGAACTAGATTCATTTATTTCAAATTTATCTAATCTAACAGATGAAATATATGATTCAAAAGATTATTATATAAATTATTTAAATGCAATAAAAGAAGCATTTTTAGAAACTGTTACAAATAAATTGGTAGATAAATGGTCAAAGGTAGATGAAGCATGGATGAGTATTAAAACTCCATTTCAAATAGTACATCCACTAGAATTTTATGAAGATAAATATAGAAAAGCAGTAGCACCAGAATGGGATTTGAGAATACTAAATACTGTTTTTGAATCAGATGTTGAAAATGGAATTCTAGAAATGTATGAGAAGTTTTATGATGAAATAGGTAGAGAAAATTATCCTTCATCATATAAATTTTCACTAGATAATATTAAAAGAGTACAATTGTATTTATCTTCTCCTGTATTATACTATTCATCAGAATTAACTTGATTATGTTCAGCTCAAGTAGTACCTAATGATGAAGTAATAAGCGAAATGTATGGTAAAAAAATATTTTGATTTCCAGAAATGGTTCTAGAAAATAAGAAAAAAAGTCCTGTTATGAAAATCGATTCAATAATTTTTGAACAAAATTTATTGAAAAATTATAGAAATACTATATTTTGAAATGATGAAATATTTTATAAGATTTATGATATTTTAACTATTGGTCATGAATTTTGACATAGTTTGTGGCTGGATTCAGATACTCAGTCTATTATGAATAAAAAAACTGGAGTATACAAAAGAATAGAAGAATTCAAAGCTACTACATGATGATTACTTATGTATTTATTATTACCACCCCTAACCCATCCTTATCAAGGAGGCGGACTAGATCAATTAAATATTGATATTATTAGTTCACATTTATATAGGTCAGTTAATTTATTAAAATATAGAACAATCACAGAGTTAGTACCATATTATACTGAAGCATTGATTCATCTAGATATATTGTTTGAATCATGAATTTTGAAATTTCAGATAAATGAAAGTCCACTAGCAGATGAAACTGAAGTAATGTGAATATACAAAGTAGAGATGTATTATAATGCTGACACATTTAATAAATTAAAAGAATTATATTTATCACATTATAAAAAATTAATAAATATCTATCTAGAAAAGATAGATGCATGAGTATTTTTAAGTGATTATACAATAGAAAAACATGGCTATTATTTACCATTAAATCCTGATTTGAGAAAATTTGTAGAATATTATTATGAAGTGTATAAAAAAATAGGGAATGAAATAGAAGAATAGTTATTATTTTCTAATTAATATATTATGAATATTGAAAATGAAATAAAAAAAATCAATAGTAGAAATAAAAAAGTTGAAATTGATAAAGCTTGGGAAACAAGTATTTTTAGAAAAGCTACTATTGCAGTTTTGACATATTTTGTAGTTGTATTATTTTTTTACTTTGCTTGATTTGATAAACCATTTATAAACGCACTAGTTCCAACAATGTGATTTTTGTTATCTACATTGTCAATGAGTTTTTTTAAGGAAATTTGGTTAAAATACTTCTATAAAAATACTTAGTATGCAAGAATTATATGAAAAATTAAAAAAATATTCTATAGAAGATTCTATTAAAATAGAAGAATCTGATAGACAATATAAAGCTTTGAAAAAAATGTGAGATAATTTAGCCGAAAAGGATAAATATTTATGACTTATTTTGGCTAATTCTATAATCTGTTATCAGTTATCAGGTAAATGAGAAGATTATTGGGAAGAGTTTGGTGCTTACTTCGGACCACCCCCTAACCCCCTCCTTATTAAGGAGGGGGGATTAGTAGAGTACATTACTAAATCCTTATGAGATTTTATAAAACAATCAAAGAATAATAAAAGATTTATAGATACAAAGATAAATAGATTGGAGAAATTGAGACCATTTCTAGAAGAATTTGTGACTAAGACTGAGTATTATTATAATAATATGGAAGAATTAAGAGATAAATTAGCTCTAACTATGAAACAAAAAAAAGATGCAAAAACTGTAGTTTTTGCTATAAAGATGTTTAGTTATGGTGCTAGAAATGTATTTAACAAATTGATATATTTTCCAGAGAATATTTCTATACCTATAGATTCTAGATTGGATAATTTGTTCCAAAAATATAAAGACACCCCACCCCTAACCCCTCCCTATAAAGGAGGGGGACAAGACCAACTAATAAAAAAATTTTATTTTGATTTATCAAAAAAATTGAATATACCAGAATTACATTTGGATGCGCTAGTTTGGGTGAATTATGATGAATTAATTAATTAATTTTATAAATATGTGAGCAAGTAATATAGAAACAGAATTCAAAGTACTATGAGTTTGACATAAAGAAATAGAACAAAATCTATTTGAATTATGAGCAAAAAAAATATTTGATTGAGTTTTAACAGCAATATTTTATGGACAAAATACAATTATAGATGGACAAGAAAAATACATAGAAATAAGAGTGAGGTCAGATTGAGATATAGTGATAGTAGAAAACAAAAAACAGATATTTTGAAATGGAAATTGAAAAGTAATGCAGGAAGCTTGATTTGAAACAAAATCTATGGATGATGTTTGTAAATTTTTTGAATCTATTTGATTTAATAAAATTAGACAGAGTATTAAACAAAGAGTAAGTTATTTGATAAATAATAATAACGAATCTATACAATTTGATTTTGATAAATATTCAGATTTGGATTGAATGGAAACAGATGAATTTTTAGAAATAGAGTGAAATGAAGAACTAATATATGAATATGCAAAAAAACTAGGTATTTCAGAATATAGATTACTTAATTGGTGAGCTAAGGAATTATCTGATTATTATAAACAACAACAATGAAAAATATAATACTAAAAATCATTTATCATACTTTGGCATTTTTCACTAGAATATATATTGCTAGGACAAAACCATTTGTAATATGAATTACTTGAAATGTAGGTAAAACTAG
Source organism: Candidatus Altimarinota bacterium (assembly GCA_943356435.1). Classification (GTDB taxonomy): domain Bacteria; phylum Patescibacteriota; class Gracilibacteria; order BD1-5; family UBA6164; genus UBA6164. The sequence continues at coordinate 26,679 of CALREY010000006.1, read as the reverse complement.
TTGTAGAATGATAATAAATAATGTTCTAAATAAATATATAAAGGACAAAACTATTTATACATCTCCAAAGAATTTCAACTCTGAGCTAGGAATAATTTTTTCTATATTTAAAATAGAGCAATATAAATGATGAATAAAAGAATTGTTAAATATATTTTTTTACATCGTATGACAAACTTTTAAGAGAGTTAAAAATTATGATATTCTTATTTTGGAGTATGGTATAGATCATCCTGGAGATATGGATTTCTTGGTAAAAGTTGTGAATCCAGATATAAGTATTTTTACTAAATTATGAAATATTCATGTAGAATATTTTTGAACACAAGAAAATATATGAATAGAAAAATTTAAACTAATGGCTAACACAAAGCTAAAAACATACTTGAATTTCGAAGATGAGTTTTTGAGAAACAGATATGATACATTAAAAATCCAAAAACAATTTTTTAATAATACTGAAATAGATTTCGAATATGTGAATGATTCAGATAATATATATTCTGTTATTTCACTTGAATGAAAAACAATAAAAACAAATATTTTATGAACTGAAAATTATCCATATATAGAATTAGCTTATTTTATATTAGCAGATTTGTGAGTTATTGTAGACAGCAATGTGGACAATGAAGATATATTGTATTTAGAAAGCCAGCCTGGAAGATTTAGTATATTTAAATGAGTTAATAATTCTATACTTGTTGATTCTACTTATAATGCTTGACCAGAAAGTATGAAAAAAATGATAGAAAATGTAGAAAATTTGAGAGATAAAATTTATCCTGATTACAAACTATGATTTGTTATCTGAGATATGAGGGAATTATGAAATCATTCAAAAGAATTGCATGAACAACTATTTAGTAATTTAATAAACAATGATTTATTAATAACAATTTGAAAAGAAACTCAAACATATTTCCCAAAGAATATCAAGAATTTCTTATCATCTAAAGATGCATGATTATATTTAAAGGATATATTAAATAATTCTAGTGATAAATATATTATACTTTTTAAATGAAGTCAAAATACAATTTTTACAGAAGAAGCATTGAAACAAGTATTACTTAATAAAAATGATGAATCAAAATTACCTAGACAAGATATTTATTGGATAAATAAGAAATAAAAATGAAAATATTATTTTTGATACCGCCATCAGAATGAAAGAAAATAGATAATAATTATTTTGAAGAAAATCTAAGTTTTAAATTTGATAAGCCTTTAGAAATAGCTCATAATGTGTGTGAAAAGGATTTGAAATGCAAATGAAATAGATTTTTAGAATGATTGGAATTGAATAAAAAAATATCCAATAGTGAATCAATAGATGCAATACATAGATATACTTGAGAAATGTATAAATCTATAAATTATACTGAAATGAATAAAAGTGCAAAGAAATTTTTTGAACAGAATTTTTTGATATTTTCTTGAATGTATTGAATAGTTAAACCACTAGATAAAATAGGGAATTATAAACTACCAATTGAAACTAAATGATTATACAAATTTTGGTGGAATATTATACCAAAAGCTATAATTGATATGAAACCTGATTATATAGTTAATTTATTGCCTATTAGTTATGCAAAGATGATATGAGAATATACGACTTGTAATAGACATAAAAAGAAAAAGGAAACATTAATAAATGCATGAATTAAAATAATAAATATTAACTTCATTAAACTAGATTGAAACAAAGTATCACATTGAGTGAAAAAAATAAAGTGAGAATGGATTAGACAAATTTGTGAAAACAAGATTATTGATTATAAAAAATTCTGATGAGAAATAGTAATAAATGATAATGTTATAAATGTAAATGTAATAGTTAATTAATAGATAAAATATGGCAAAAAAACTTCCTGAATATTTGTATTATTTTTTAGAGGATTGTTTAGGATGAGATCCTAGATATACTTATAAAAATATGTTTTGATGATATGCTATTTATAAGGATAAGAAAGTGTTTTCTTTGTTTATAGATGATGTTATATATTTCAAAGTAGGAGACAATAATAAGTCAGATTTCGAAAAATATAAATCAAAACCTTTTACATATTATAAAAAAACTGGAGTTGTATGAGTAATGAGTTATTATGAATTACCAGAAGAAATATTAGAAGATAGAATAGAATTAGAAAAATGGATACAAAAAAGTTTGGAAGTAATAAGCAAAATAAAGCAAAAAAATATAAAAAATAAAAATAATGAAATTGATTTACAAGTGTTAGAATATCTACAAAAACTAGCAAAATGAAAAGTCACTACATATAAGATTTTGGCAGATAAATTTGGTGTACATCCTAGAAAAATAGCTTCAATAATGAAGTACAATAAGAATCCTGATATCTATCCTTGTTATAAAGTAGTATCAAATGATTTGAAAATATCTGGGTATTCTGCATATGATTGAGTGTATTCAAAAATAAGAATGTTAGAGAATGATGGTATAAAAATCATAGATTGAAAAGTCTTAGTAGAATATGTAGAAAAATAAAGAAATATCTAAAAACTTAGATATTTCTTTTTAATTTGAATATTTTTTAAATAATGTATAATTAGAGTGTTTATATATAGGTTATATAATCATATTTTCTAACTATATGCACATGAATAATATATTTGCTAAATTTTCGATAGAAAATTTTACTAATAATGTAAATAAAGCTTTTGTTAGGTTTCCATTGTCATTTGTTTCAAGTGTTTTGATGTTTTTGATTTTTGAATATTCTATTTATTTTTGAGATAAACTTCCAAATTATGTAGAAAATATATTGTATAAATGAGTATTATCTCTTGTTACTGTATTTTTTCTATCTTTTTGAATATATTTATTATCAGAAAAATTTAACTTCAATAGACTAAAAACATCATTATTCCAAATATGAAGTGTTTTATTTTGAATATTGTTTTATTTTAGTTTTGAACAAAATTTATTCAATAACTTTTATACAGAACAATTAGTATATATAGTAATAACTTATGTATGAGTAGTGAGTTTTGTATTTGTTTCTTCATTTATCAAAAATTTATTGAACAAAGATGTAGATAATGAAAAATATTATACTTTTTTCAATTCTGTATCTTCTAAGATTCTTATGTCAGCTATTGTTTGATGAGCTTTGACTATGCTTTGAGCAATTGCTCTAAGTGCTATTTTTGCATTGTTTGAGCTTAGTACTTATATTGATGAAGCGAAATTTTATTGATATTGGGTTACATTTTCACTTTCATTGTTTGCACCTATTTATTTCTTGATTATTGCTCCAGAAAAAGATATGAATTTATCACTTTTAGAAAAAATAAAAGAAAACAAATTCTATAATTTTTTGAGTAATTATATAGCACTACCATTTATAATTATCTATTTTTTCATTTTATATTCTTATTCATTAAAAGTACTTTTAAATTTTTCAGATTGGCCAAAATGAATAATTTCTTGGATGGTAATATGATTTTCATTATTTGGTTATTTGATTTATATTTTTTCTCAAGCATTTGAATTGAAATCTAGCTTTGTAAGAATATTTAGAAAAATATTTCCATTTGCTGTATTGTTCCAAACTCCTATGCTGTTTTATGCAATATATTTGAGAATAAATCAGTATGATTTCACTATAAATAGATATTTAGTAGTTGTATTTTGAATATTTTTAATAATTGTTTCACTTTACTATATTATCTCAAAGAAAAAATATTTATTATATATTTCTTTATTATTAACAACATTTATAATAGTTATTTCTATTTGACCATGGTGAGTGTATAGTTTCCCCGAAGGAAGACAATTAGCGTTATTAAAAATTGATTTAACTACTGCTAAAATATTACAATGAACACAAATAGTATTAGCAAAAGATGAAAAAGATATAGAAGCTAAATTGTCAGGTAAAATATATGATGAAGTGAATTATTTATGTGGATATCATGGTTGTGATAGTATGAGTGATATATTTTGAACTATATTAGATGATATAAAAAATCAAGATAAATTAGATTGGGAAAAAAATAATAATGAAGAAATTTCAAGAGTAGAAAAGGAAGTATTAGATTACAAATGAAATGATAAGGAAATGTTAGAAACAAATCAGAGAAATTTAGATAGATTAAAAAATCAAACTTATCCTTGAATTTATTCTTGGACTTATTCAAGTAAATTGATAGAAAAATTAAAAGTAAAAGCGTATTATGAATGAAATATTTCTAGTCAAAAATATATAAATTTTACTTTGACTTATGATTTGAGAAAAGATATAATTCAAGTTTCAAATTATGATTATTTGTTTTGAGTTACTTCTGATTTATCAAATAATGTTTGAGCTGAAAAATGACTAGATATTACTGTTTCAAAAGAATTATATTATGCAAAAATAAATGTAGATACACAAAAATTATTAGTATATAAGAATTGAGTATTGAATCAAGAATTTGATATTTCAAATGAATTTAAAAATATTTATGATACAAATATAAAATATTTAAATGAATATTGAACAGTTAATTTAAAAGAAATATTTACTTTTGAGAAAAAATGAATAAATATAGATGTGAAAGTAATGTTGGATGATTTTAGTATTATAAATCCAAATTATAATTGAATAGACACTTCTTATTATAACATAAGTTGAAAAATATTATTGAAGGAGAATAATAAATAATTTATTACATAAAATATATATATGAGTATATTTAAAATAGACTTAATTATAGAAAAAAATATAGTTTTAGAAACTAACATTGATAATGTTTGGGAAAATATAATAGATACAGATAAAAAAGCAGTTTGGTCTCCTTGGTTGATATTAGAAAAAAATTGTAAACAAACTACAAAGTGAAGAAAAGCAACTGTTTGATATCTAGAAACTTGGGATTGAACAGTAGTATGATCAGGTGAACAAATAATTACAGATATAGTAAAAAATGAACATATAAACTATGATTTGAATTTTTTAAAACCTTTTAAATCTTCCAATAAAGCTAGTTTTGTATTAGAAAAATTATCTGATACTTCTACGAAATTGACTTGGAAAATGCAAGGAACACTACCAATATTTTTATTTTTCTTGAAAAAGATGATGACTGTTATGGTATGAAAGGATTTTGAAAGAGGTCTAAGTATGCTTAAATCTATATTAGAAAAATGAAAACTTGATACTAGTACAGAATTTTCATGAGTAGATACTCTAGAAAAAAAGTATTATATTTGAACTAAAACAGAATGTGTTATTAAAGATATATGAAATAAAATAAGTAGTAGTTTCACTAGTTTGATAAATATAACAAAAGAGCACAATCTAGGACCTTTATCTTATTTTACTATTTATAATAAAGCTGATATTGTTAATGATAAATTTGAAATTGAAGCATGTATTGAAATATCAGAGAATGATTTCAAAAATTTTAAATTACCAATTGTTTCTACATATTTCTTATGATTTGTAGATAAAATGAAAGTAGCAGTAACAACTCATTATGGAAGCTATGATTTCATAGAGAATTCATGGACATGAGCTTATATGTATTTAAAACCAAATAAATTAAAAAAGAATAAGAATATTCCTGCAATAGAATTGTATGAAAAATGATTTGTAGATAATATAGATGAAAGTAAATATGTAACTCATATAATAATTCCAATAAAATAAAAGAAACTTTATATATATATAAAGTTTCTTTTTTTACTCCTAATAATCTTGTAATTATTTAAGAAATGATAATTTTTTTAAGGTTTATCATCTTTTACAATTTCACCCTTGTAAACACATGCTTCATCACTATTTTTTTTCTTGTGAGAAGGAGTTTTTTTATCAATGAGTTGTTTTTCAGAGAAAGCTTCTCCACATACTTTACATAAAAACCTTTTTATTTTTACGAATCCTAGTCCATTGAATTCACATTCTGAATCATCAAACATAACTTGCTCCTATTTCCATTTATTATTAGGGCGAGCATTATAAAATAATATTTTTTTTTGTCAAAATGTTTTTATCTACCATATTTTGCTTTATCTCATAGCATGTCTTCTATTCTGATTAGTCTGTTGTATTTAGCTATTCTATCTGTTCTAGATAGAGAACCTGTTTTGATAAATCAAGTATTTTTAGCTACAGCTAAATCTGCTATAAATGTATCTTCTGTTTCTCATGATCTATGAGATATAATAGATCTCATATCATTTTTTGTTGCTAAATCAACTGCATCAATAGTTTCAGATACTGTACCGATTTGATTTAATTTTATAAGTATAGAATTAGCTAAATCTCATTCTATTCACATTTGAAGTCTTTCAATATTTGTTACAAACAAGTCATCTCATACTGTCATTATCTTTTTTCATAGTTTTTCTTCTAATAATTTCCATCCTGCAAAATCATCTTCTGCCATACCATCTTCTATAGATATAATAGGGTATTTTTCTACTAAATCTGCATAAAAATCAACTAATTGTTTATAATCTAATACTTTTCATTCACCTGCTAAGTCATATTTACCATCTTTGTAAAATTCACTAGAAGCACAATCTAGAGCCAATTTGATTTGGTCTGTAGTATATCATGCTTTTTTAATTGCTTCTAGGATTATTTGTATAGCTTCTTCATTTGATCACAAATTTGGAGCATATCCTCATTCATCTCATACTGATGTAGCTAATCATTTTGCACTTAATATTTTTTTCAGATTATGAAATACTTCAGCTCACATTCTAATTGCTTCTTTTATACTTGTTGCTCATACTGGTACAATCATAAATTCTTGAATATCTACATTGTTATCTGCATGACTTCATCCATTTATGATATTCATCATAGGATAAGGTAATATATATCATTTTCATTCTCATACATATTCAAATATTTCTTTGTTTTCAGCTTTGCTACAAGCATCTACGAAAGCCATAGAAACAGGTAATATAGCATTTGCTCAAAAATTTGATTTATTTTTTGTTCAGTCCAATTCTATTAAGTATTTATCTAATTGTCTATATGATTCAAAACTTTTTCAAACTACATTTTCTTTTATTGTTGTATTTACATTATTTACAGCTTTTAGAGTACCTTTTCATAAAAATCTAGTACTATCTCAGTCTCTCAATTCAAGAGCTTCATGTATTCAAGTACTAGCTCATGATGGGCATATAGCTATTCATTTTACTCCGTTATCTAATGTTAATTCTACTTCAACAGTTGGATTTCATCTAGAATCTATCACTTCTCTAGCATACACATTTTTTATTTTGTACATATTAATAGGTTAAATAATAATGAGAGATATTATTCTAAAATTATTTAAAATCAAATTATGTTTCAAATATTTATTTATATATTTTATTATAAATATTTATTTAATATATGATGATTATTAATTATTAATTGTCAATATAATAATACATTAGATTGGCTTGATATTTTTGAGTTATAGCAAATTTTATGATAAAATAATATTAATAATATTATCACTAAATATATCAATATGTTGTTTAAAAAAATAAATATTTTGTTATTACTTGTCTTGCTTCTTTTTTCATGTTGAAAAGATGAGGATGCAACTACAAAAAAAACTGATACTAGTAAAACAGTACATAAAAAAATAATAGCAAATAATAAATCTGACAAAATGTATAGTGTCTGAGAATATTTATCACTTTTATGATGAGATACTAGCATATTATCTGATGAATTTTGAACTATTACATCTAGTTGAAATTTGATTGAATTGAATAAACAAATAGTAAAAGATGATTTCAAAAATATAAATATAAGTGTAGATAAGATCTTGAAATCAATTAATAAATCAAAAAATTTAAATAAACAAGAAAAAATAAAAATTCAGGCTCTAAAGTATACAAAAGCAATATCTATATTAAATGAAGCTAATTATTATAATAAAACTGATAAAGTTGCAGAAGCTAATTGAATACTTGAAAATATTATAAAAGAATATCCATACTCTCAAGATGATTTTTTGAATAATTATTATCTATGATATACAAAAGAGATATTAAAAAACTATTCATGAGCATTAGAATTATACAATACATGACTAAATAATGTAATTGATGATACAAAAAAATCTATAATTACAAATCAAATCTGACATGTATATGAATCAAAATGAGATTTTGACAATGCTTATAGTTATTATACTAAAGCTTATAAATTGGATGTAAATAATTATAGCTCTACATTTAACATAGCTAGATATTTTTCAAAAATAGGAAATTATAAAGAAGCTAAGAAATTCTATGAATATAGCTTATCAACTAAATCTAAATCTCTTAAATCTGAACTGTGTTTTTCACTTAGTACTTTAGAATTAGAATCAAATAAAAAATCACCAAATATAGATAAATCTATATTTTACGCAAAAAAAACAATAGAATACAATGATAATTATTCTATGTGATATGTTGCATTAGCTAGATGATACTATATGTTAAATGATGCTAAATATGATAAAGAAATCACAAATAATCTAGAAATAGCTATTAAACTGAATCCAAATTGAAGTGATGCATATAGATATTATTCTATGTATTTTTTGGATAAAAAAGCATTGATGAAATCACAAATTTATTTAGATAAATCAAATGATGCAATAGATAAAGATAATAGTTTGATGGATTATCAATTGATATCACTTAAATATTTAAATGATGTACTTAAAATTTACATTACTACTAGTATCTCAAATCTGAATACAAAAAATGAATTGTATACAAATGATAAATTAAAAATATTTATAGATGAACAATTAATTAGAAAAAATAATTGAATATATACTAGTTTGTCAGGAGATATTGTTAATAATCAGACTAATTCATGAAGCATACAAGAAGTAATGAATTCATTATTAGAAATAGATAATACTTGGTCTACTCAATCAAGTGATGTAGAAAAGTCTGTAATAAATTTACAAAAAAATATTTTGTTATTGTCTAATAATAATTCAGCTAGAGCATATGAAATATTTACTAATAATAATAACTTAGCATCAGATAGTACAGGGGAATTATTAACTTTACCAAATATTAGTAATAAATACCAAACAAATACGGGTACTACAATGAATTATTGTGGTAATTTTACTTCATCATGGAATACTACTTGGTCTGATTGTGAAATACAATGAATCTGGTCTTCAAATGGTACAATAGCATGTAAACAAACACCATCATTTACAGAAAATACTTCGTCATGTGGAACACAAAAATGTACTACTATATATACTGATTGAGTTGCTACTGGAACAAGTTGTTGACTATGTAACTGATGTCCAGCAGATGTTGTACAACCAAATATATTTCCAGAAACAAAAACTATCAGTATTAATCTGAATAATCCAAATAGTTCATGTACTTGATTATTTGCAAATAATAGTGATACATGTACAGTTAGTCTGACTATAACTTGAGCTACAAATGATGATAAACCAGTAACTAACTGGTGAATAAATGGAAATATTTCTACTATTACAGATTTATCAAATCAATGATCAGATAGAATAAATGGATGATGAAAAGCATTAAATTTCACTTATTTAGCTACAAGTGGACCAATTATTGGTAAATGAAATATAATAATTGATTGAATAAAAGCTAGAAGTCCATTTACTACAAATAATTGAAAAATTTGATTTAAATTGTGAGCTGTTAACATGACAGTATCAAATATTTTGTATTCATTTTATAAGCCATTAATTGCAAGTATCTTATCTTCAAATGATGATTGAAATACTTGGAATGCTTCTCCTGTTTTATTTGATTTATTGAACTATAAATTGGTATATGAAAATATTTGAAAAGCTAATATAAGTAATTATGTAATGGAGAATTTTACAAGTAAAATTCAAGCAATATCTAGAGATTTAGAATTAGAATACTTTTCTATAGATAGTTCTTCTTTTAATAAAAACTGAACAAATTTTTCATGAAAAATAAATACACCTGTATCTAATTATCAAGATTTATTAAAAGTATGACTACAAATAGAAAGACCGATAGTTACTTATAGTTTGTGATGAGAAATAGTTAAGTATTATTTATCAGAAACAAAATCTCCTAATGATATATATCCTATAAAAATACTAGGAAAATAAAAAAATACTGATGCAAATCAGTATTTTTTTTAACTTAAAATATTTCAATTCATTTCACTAGGAATAGTTATTCAGAAATTTTCTAGAATAGTAGGAGCTACATCTGCAAGTGTTCAATGTTTTTGTTTTAGTTCTACATATTCTCAGTTCGAAAGATACCAAAATGGTACTAGATTCACTGTATGAGATGTAACCGGTTCTCATTTTTCATCGAACATACATTCACAATTTCCGTGGTCAGCTGTGATATATATATCTATATTTTCTTCTTTTGATTTATTTATTATTTTTGTTATGACTTCATCTAGTACTTCTACTGCTTGTATAGATGCTTCTAGATTTCATGTATGTCATACCATATCTCAGTTAGCAAAGTTTATAACTGAAAAATCGAAATTATTACATTGTTCTAAATATTTATCACATATTTCATATGCAGACATAGTAGGGTCTAAATCATAAGTTTTTACTTTTTTCGATGCTATTAATATATCTTCTTCCTGGTCAAATACTACTTGTTTTCATCAGTTGAAAAATTTTGTTACATGTGCAAATTTTTCAGTTTCTGCTAGATGTAATTGTTTCATTCAATTATTTGAAATCACTTCTCATAGAGTATTATTTATATCCATTTCTTTTATAAATACATGTCCATCATATGCTTTATAATATTTTGTCATAGTACTTATATATAGATTTTTTAGATCCACTCTTTTGAAAAATTCTAATTCTTTTTCATAAAATGCTTTTGTTAATTGTACAGCTCTATCTGATCTGAAATTTAAGTGAAAAATAGCATCATTATCTAGAATAGTATTTCAAGTAAAATTAATAGGTTCCAAAAATTCATCATAAGTTCATTCTAAATAACTATTTTTTATATACTCGCTTGGACTTATATCTTTTTTTATATTATCTGAACAAAGTATGTCATATACTTTTTGCACTCTTTCCCAATTATTATCTCTATCCATAGCATAAAATCTACCTGATATAGAGTTTATTTCTATATTTGATTTGTCTTTTATTTTTTCTAAAAATCTCTCAAATTGTTCTAGCATCGAAGTTTGAGGTAAATCTCTTCAGTCTCAAAATAGGTGTAGTTTTACTTTTATTGAATCTGGAATTATTTCTAATATTTTTTCTAAATGATTAATATGAGCATGTACTCAACCATCTCAAAATAATGTGAATAAATGAAGTGCAGAATTATTTTTTATACAGTGATTTATTCAATTTTTGAATTCTTCTATTTCTTCAAATTGATTTTTTTCAAATAAATCATCTATTTCAACTAGACTTTGTTTTATTACTCTTCCTGCTCAAATAGTTAGATGTCATACTTCAGAATTTCACATTTGTCATTTAGGTAGTCATACTGGTGTTTCCGAAGCTTCTAGTCTAGTATAATTTTTAGAAAATAGATTTTCAAATAATGGAGCTTTTGCTAATTTAATTGCGTTATTTTCTTTTTTTTCATTTATACCAAATCAATCTAGTATTATTAATCAAATTTTTTTATTCATTTTTTTATTTATTAAAAAATATTATATTGTTCTAATAGGTTTAGCTATTTTTACTTCTAAATCATCTCTAGAAGGTCATGTTCAGATTAAAAATTCTCTTTCTATATCACTATTACAAATAGCAGCCATATGCAATCATAATAGATTATTTATTCTATCATTTATTGTTTTTCATTTAATATCTACTATTCTTAAATCATTAGGATTAACTGTAAATAAATCTACTTGATTTGCTTTTTGAGGGTAGTGTTTTAATAAATTTTTAGGATTTATATTTTCAAATCATAATACTCATACATCTATAGTTGATTTTCATCATTGTAATATATTTTCTATAGTGAAATTAAATCATGTAACTATTCTCAATTTTCCACTTGGATCCATAGTTATTCAGTCAGAGATTCAATCAACTCTATTGAATACTGGTACTATTCTAGAATCATCTGTTAATCATTTAGTGTTTAGTGCTCATCCTTTAGCTGTTTCTGGTAGGGAATAGTTAAACAAATCTCTATCTCTTCAAGTAGATACTCATTTTTCGGAATATTTATTTCTGAAATTTTTTAATTCTTCTGTTTCAGGGAATTTTAAATACCCTGGTCTATATCAAACGCTACTAGGCGGCATTTTGTGTACTAAAAATACATTTCATACTTTTTGTTCAGACAATCATGATACATTTAAAAATGATTGCAGACTAGGTTCGGAAGCAGTACCATATATACTATTACCAGATCAAATCATCGCTGATTGTGCTCATTCTCAAATAATTTTTTTTCATTTTGAGCTGAGTTTTTCTATAAATTGAGCTTCATCATTTATTATTTCTATACTTCCATTTTGTATATATTTTATTATTTTATCTCTTTCTATTTTTGCTTTGTTTATTAATTCGCTTATTTCTATTTTTGGAAATATATTTTTATAACTATAAAAAAGTGCTTCTATAGATTGATAAAATAATTCTTTTCTATATATTAAATCACTCAATGTGAAATGGTATCTCATATCTTGAGAAGCATAAGCTCTACTTATTCCACTTCATGTAGAACCAATAGGACTTAATCATACTGCTAATCTTTGTTTTTCATCTAGAGCGTCCAATAATACATTATGTAATCATATAACTGTAGTTTCACCACTTATTTTTAGTCATGATTTAGCTATATTTATTCATCATGTTTCTAGTTTTTCTAATTCGGGTATAAGTCAAACTCTTATTATTCTTCCATTTTTTCTTTTGAGTAATTCATCCAATTTATGATTACATATACATTCTTTATTTATTATTTCTATTTTATCTAAATCTATTTTGTTTAAGTCTATTCATAATACACATCTACTAGTAATTAGGTTTATTTTTCATTCACTTACCATACCTGATGGTAAAATATGTAAATCAAATTCTTTATCTCAAATTTTTACAGTATGTCCAGCATTATGTCATCAATTAAATCTAACTATTACATCACTAGTTTGAGCTAATATGTCAGTTATTTTTCATTTTCATTCATCTCACCATTGATTACCTAAAACAATTGAAGATCATATATCCATATGTCTTTCTTCAATTTTTGTTCAACTAAAAACATTTTCTTTCATAAAAATAATTTTAAAAAATTATATATATTTCAAAACTGCTGTACTATAACTATAAATCCTATTTTGTAAAATATATGAAAATAATATAAAAAAATTGACTAAATTTGATATTTATACATACTATAAATGTGTTATAACAATTGGAATAATAATTTGTTATAATATTTGTGCAAAAATAAAATAAAGGAGAATGTTAATGAAAAAATTTAAAGTTATCTATCTAGTCCCAGTTTCTTATCGTTCTCTGGTAGAAGATATAAAACTTTTGGAACAATCCTACAAATTCTTAATCGCTGAGTTTTTAAAAGACAAGCCTGATCTTACTTTTAATCTCTGGTGTGAAGGTTTGATTGTTGATACTCCAGATTTTGTTATTTTCAAAGATGGTGTTGAATTTTCAGAACTAGATGAAGTCACTTCATCGGACGAATTTGAAAATCTGGAAGATAGGTTTGAAATTCAATTGGTTGTTGGTGGTGTCAGTTATGACTATAATAGGTTATTGCCTGAACTCTTACACTTGAAATATTCAAGTTAATTTTTTTAATTTTTTTCGTGGACAATAAGGTGGAGATTTACTATATGTATTTCTTCACCTTTTATTTTATATTTTTTTGCCTTTTAGAATTATTTATATATAATATAGCTGTTTTAAAAAAATAGATAAATTGTAATCAGATTTGTTTATATTTTTTTGTTAAATGTTTGATTATTATGCACTTTAAATAATTATTTTATGAAAAATAAATTTTTATATTTTCTAGTATTTATATTTGGAATATTTTTTGTATCTAGTTTTAGTATAACTAATGCTGCTGATACTAATATGATACAAAATGCGAATTTAGAAACATGAACTGGTTGATTGCCTACAAATTGGTCAAAGGGGAATTGGTGAAAAAATATATCTAAATTTATATATCCAACGATGTGATATAATAGTAGAAATGCTGCAAATATTACTGTTTCATGATATACTAATTGAGATGCAAAATGGTTTTTTGATGATGTAGCAGTTGTATGAGGTAAATCATATACATTTACTGATATGTATGATGCTACAACTAATACATCTCTTACTGTAAGATATAAATTATCAGATGGATCATATACTTATTGATATTTAGGTATTGCTCCTAAAACTACATGATTTCAAAAATTTACTGCTGATTTCACTGCACCAGCTAATGCTGTTTCTGCAACAGTATTTCATGTAATAAATAGTGTATGATATTTGACTATAGATGATGCTAGTTTAACTGATAAAATCATTGTAGTTACTCCGCCACCTGTTGTAGAAGTACCTACTCCAAGTACTGATTGAAATTTAGTATTAAATTCTACTTTAGAAGCAGCAAACTGAGCTGTACCTACTAATTGGTCAAAATGAGGATGGGGAACTAATTCTGCTACATTTACTTATCCAACAACTTGATACAACAGTGTTAAAGCTGCAAAGATAGATGTTACATCATATACGAATTGAGATGCAAAATGGTTTTTTGACGAAGTGTCAGTTTCATGAGGTAAAAATTATACTTTTACTGATATGTATAATTCAAATACTGATACAAATATAACAGTTAGATTTAAATTGGGAGATGGTACATATAAATATTCATATTTATGACTTGCTCCTTCTGCTGCTTGATGGCAAGAATTTACATCTGATTTTACTGTACCTCTAAATGCAGTATCTATTACTGTTTTTCATGTAATTAATAGTGTAGGAACTCTAAGTATAGATAATGTAAGTGTAAAAGAAAAAGTAGTAGTTATTCCTACACCAAGTACTGATTGAAATCTAGTACTTAATTCTAATATGGAAACTGCAAATGGAACATCTCCAAAGTATTGGACTAAATGAGGATGGGGTAATAATGTATCTACATATACTTATTCTACATCATGATATAATAATACAAAATCTGCAAAAGTAGATGTTACATCATATACTGATTGAGATTCTAAATGGTTTTTTGATGAAGTTACTGTAGTTGCTTGAAAAACATATGAATTTTCTGATATGTATGATTCAAATGTAGCTACATCTATAACTGCTAGATATACATTAACTGATGGTTCATATCAATATGCATATATATGAAGTGTTCCTAGTAATATTTGATGGAAAAAATATACTACAAATATTACAATTCCACAAAATGTAATTTGATTAACAGTTTTCCATGTAATAAATACAATTTGATATTTAAATATAGATGATGTGAAAGTAATACCTGCTCCAGATGATATATTTACAGAATGAATGATAACATTTTCATTTGATGATGGATATAAAAATATCTATGATAGAGCGATGCCTATATTGAATGCTGCTGGTATAAAAAGTACTCAAGCTATAATAACTAATACATATGATTATCCTGATTATATGACAAAAGCTCAAATTAAATCAGTTTATGATAATGGACATGAAATAGCTTCTCATACTGTGTCACATGCTAATTTAAATCTATTAACATTGACTTGAGCTAAAGAAGAAATAGAACAATCAAAAGCAGATTTAGCATCATACTGAGTAAATGCTAGTACATTTGTATATCCTTATTGAGAATATAATGATTCTACAATTGATATATTAAAACAAGCATGATATGTATGAGCTAGAAGTGTAAATAGATGATATAATGCTCCATCTACGGATAGATTTCAATTGATGGACCAAGAAGTAACATCTGATGTTACATTTGCAACTATTAAATGATATATAGATACTGCAATTGCTGATAAAAAATGGTTAATATTAGAATTACATGATCAATGAGATAATTTATGATTTTATAGTAATACAACTACATTATTACAACAAGTAGTAGATTATGTAAAATCTAAAAATATGAAATCAGTTACATTAGGTGAATGAATTACTAAATTGAGATAATTTGTAACAAAAAAAGTACTTATTGCTATGCAACAAGTACTTTTTTTGTTTGAGTTAATTTTAATTTTTGTATTTCAAGAGCGATTAAATGGTCTTCTATTTCTTTTATTGAATTATTAAATTTTTCTATTTCATCTTTATGATATCCACTTAAGTTTTTGAAATATGCTAGTAGATTTTTTTCAAACTCTAGTTTTGTTTTCAATCTTTTAATATTTACTTCAATTTTTTCTAATTGACTTACATTTACTGGTTCTACTTTATTATTTGCATTAAAAATATTTGATTCCCAGTCCATATCATCTTTTTCGAAAGGATTAAGTTTAGCATTTATTTTAATATTTTGGATTTCAAGTTTGATAAGCATATCTTCAAATTGAGTAATTTTATTTTTTAATCAATTTATTATCTTTTCTGCTCATCCAGGTATAAATCTAGCAATTTTTTCAAAATGTCATAACAAGTTTTTTTCTCATTTTAGATTATTTTTTAGTTTGCTTATATCTGCTTGATTTCTTGTTAATCTAGTGAATAGTGTTTTTCTTTCTTCACTACTCAAAAAAACACTTCTAGTATTTTTTGCATCATAAAAATCTACAACTTTATGATTTTTAGTAGTTTTTGTCGTATTAGTAGAAATTATTCCTAAAAGCTTAGATTTAAATTTATTTATAGTATCACTTACTATATTTTTTTTATTTGAAGAATTATTACTATTGTAATTATCTCATATTTCAAGAACATCTTCAAAAGTTCATGTATAATTATTCATATTAATATTAATTGTATGTATATATTTATATCATAACATATTAATGTAGTTATTGTCAAATTTTAGAATTGTTTTTTTAGTAAATATGCTATTTTATAAATAATTACATAATGAGAATTATTCTCAAAATAATTTGCTTTTTTAAATATTTTATTTATATTAATATAAATTAGTATTTAAATATTATAACGTGAAAATACATTATTATACAGAAGAAATAATAAAAATATGTGATTGTCAGCATCTAACTGTAGAAGATATATATGACAAAATTTCAAAAAAATATCCAGAAGCAGGGAAGTCATCTATATATAGAAATGTAGAAGAATTGGTAAATAAATGAGATTTAGTAAAAGTTATTTGAGTAGGGAAAAAAGCGTATTTCGAAAAAAATAAATGAAATCATTTTCATTTAATTGATAAAAATACAGGAGAAATAATGGATATGGATCATTGTTTTGTTTTACCTAATCTACCTGAGAATTTCAAAATATCTGAAGTAGATTTAAAAGTTTTTTGAGAGTTTGTAAATGTTTAACCCACCCTAACCTTCCCTAATATTAGGGAGGGGGAAAGCTCATTATTTTTAATATATATTGTATTAAAATTTTAATTTTTAATTATATTATTATGAAATTGAATTTAGAAAATAAGTATAATGCTATTGCATATACAGGACAAAATTGAGAATTTAGCTTAAAAGATTTATTATCTTTTTGAGATAAAACATTATTATATTTTTATCCAAAAGACAACACTCCAGGTTGTACAATAGAAAATAAAGATTTTTCTTGTTTAAAAAATGAGTTCAAAAAATTGTGAGTAGCAGTTATATGAGTATCAAAAGATAGTATTGATTCTCATAAAAAATTTATAGAAAAACAAAACTTAGAAATAGATTTGATATCTGATCCTGATTTAGTTTTACATAAAGAGTTGTGAGTATATTGAGAAAAAAATAATTATTGAAAAAAAGTTATGTGAGTTATTAGAAGTACTTTTTTAGTAGATAAAGATTGAGAAGTATTAAAAGAATGGAGAAATGTAAAAGCAACAGGACATGCTGAGAGATTATTAAAAGAAGTGTAATTAAAAAAGCCTATACTATTAGTATTGGCTTTTTTATTTCCATCCTTTTTTGACATCATTTTTTGATGTCAGTTACTTTTATCTTCTTCAGGTAAACTTCATTTTTTTTCAAAACAAGCTTATACCAAACATTTTCCTTGTCAGTTAATAAAACTTTAAATCCTTTTTTGGTTTTTACGTAAGAGTCATTAACTACCTCGAACAGTTCTGATTTACCTTCAATCACCAATCGAAGCTTGCTTGTTGAACCATTACTTTTGTCAAAGCATCTTTCTTCAAGAGAGTTAATAAAAATTTCATAACTTTCTGCACTAATAAAGCCAGTACTGTTAGGTTTAACCGAGATTTTTTTCGACATTTATATACTCCTTTAATCTAGAATTACAAAAATTACTTCAATAGTTTTAGGTTGATTTCTCATTTTCATTCTGTTTAAGAATTTTCGATAGTTTTTTCCATATATATTTTTCAAGTCTTTTTTTGTAGGTTTGTTTTGTTTTTTTTGCATAAAGCCCCCTTTTAAAAGTAAGTATATTATAGTATTAATTTAAGTTTAGTCAATTAAATTTAAATTATTAATTTACAAATAGCTGAATTGAATTATACTTTATTTATTACTTAAGATTAAAAAATATGAAAAAATTACTATTAATATTGTTTTTGTTGCTAAACTATTCTTGTACAAATACTACTAGCTTAGTACATGAAGAAAAGTGAATAAAATTGTACCAAAATTCAAATAAAGAGCTTTCAATAATAGATGTAGATTTAAACAATGCTTGAGTAAGTTTTTGAATGATAAATACTAGTACATGAAAACTTTCCATTGATTATGAGAAGACTAATTCTAAGAAGGAGAGATTTTATAGATTTTATGCTAAAGATATACAAGTATGAGCAAGTAATAAAGTATTTGCAATGGTAAATTGACAGTTCTTTAATTCAGTAAAAAATCCAACATTTCTAAGCTTTCCTGTTAAATCTGGATGAAAAATAATTAATAGTTATTTAGATAATGATTTAACTAAAAGAACACTAATTATAGATAATTCAGACAATTTAAAAATACTTGAATGATATGATAAAAAAGAATTATCTAATACAAATAACAAAGAATTAATAGTAGCATTTAATCCAAATGTTGATTCATCATATAGTGATAAAATATGAAGATCTTATATATGAATAAAATGAGATAAAAACATAGTTTTTTTCATAGCAAAAAGTAAAACTCAATTAGAAATGGAAGAAATAATCACAGAGTACGGTATTACAAAAAATAATGTAATAATGATGGATTGATGACCTTCTGCACAGTTTTCATATTTCAATAATTGATTAAATAGTTTTTATTGAGAATGGGCTGTTCCACAATACAATATTATATATAGAAAATAATTATGAATAAAATAAATCAAACAAACAAACATATAAATACATCAATACATGATGATAGTATTTATCCTGATAAAATAAATAATTTATTTAATAATGTGAAGATTCAATATTGATTAGCACTATGATGATGATCTGCTCTATGATTGTCTCATATATGAATTATTAAATTTTTAGAAGAAAATTATATAATAATAAATGAAGTTTCAGGTACTTCAATGTGAGCTATTATTGCATCATTTTATGCAGTATGAAAAAGTAGTGATGATATGTTAGAATTTGCTAAATCTATTAATTTTTTGAAGTTGATAGATTTTGATTTTAGAAATTGATTAATTAAATGAGATAAAATATATAAAAAATTGGAAGAAGTTTTTTGAGATACAAAAATAGAAGATTTGAATATTAAGCTAAAAATAGTAGCAACAAATATAGAAACAGGAGAAAAAACTGTATTTGAAAAATGAAAAATAATAGATGCAATCAGAGCAAGTATAAGCTTACCAGGTATTTTTAAACCTCAAAAAATATGAACAAATACTTATATAGATTGATGAATAATTTGTAATTTGCCAGTAGAAGTATTGGATTCAAATAATGTAATAGCTGTAAGTGTTATTAAAGATGTAAAAAGCAAACTAAAAACAAAGAGGAAAATATTAGGACATAATTTTGATGTATGATTTTTAAACCTTAATTATCAAGTTTTACAAAGAGCATTTTTATTAATGATGAAAACTAATGAACAAATATCAATTAATACTCAGTGAAAAAATGTAACTCTTGTAAAACCTGACTTATGAAAGATGGATTTTTTGAGTTTTGATAAATTGGATGAATTGGTACAAAAATGATATAAACAAGCTAATTTAGATTTAAATAAATTAATATAATATGTACAAAATACTAATTGTTTGAGCCTTATCGCAAGAAATAAATATAGTAAGAGATGAAATAAAAAAACTTTCGTTAAGAAATATTAAAACAAGTTTTTTAACTACTTGAGTAGGGAATTATAATATGATATTGAATCTGACTAGATTTTTGGAACAAAACAATGATTTTGATTTTATTGTTAATATATGAGTTTGTGGTTACATCCCCCCATCCCAACCTTCCCCCCCAAGGGAGGAAGGAGTAGCTCAAATTATTCAAATAGCTAGAATATTAAATTTATCAAATAGTAAAGAGTTAATAATACCTAAAATACTTGATTTTTGAGAATTAGTAAGTATAGCTTGTAGCGAGAACGTAATTTATGACAAAAATGACTTATTAGATGAACTATATGTTGATATGGAATCATATTGATTTGAAAAGGTATGTGATAGTTTCAGTTTTCCTAGAATTATTTTGAAGTTACCAGTTGATAAAGTATGAGAAGAAACAAAAAAATTTGATTTCGATAAAGCAAAAAAATCACTATCACAAAATATAGATTATAAATTACTTTTTGATAAAATATATAATTATTTAGAAAATACTTTTTCTTTTCAAAGAAAAATAAAAGAAAAAGAAGTATTTGAAAAGTATAAAGAGTATTTTTTATTTACCTTTAGTGAAAATGAAATATTTAAGAGATTGTATTATAGATATTTGGCATTGGTAAATGATGATTTTGATATATTTTTTAGTGATAATAAGGAGTTATCAAAGAAAGATTTTATTATGAAGTTGGATGAATATTTAGAGTGATTTTTAATTAAATAAATTTTATACCCCTAACCTGAATCCTTTCCCTTATATAAGGGCAAGGGGCTACATAAAATGATAATATACATAGAAAAACAAGCAATAGATTATCCTCAAACGAAAAAAGTACTTGAGAAATTTAAAAATTCTCAGGTTATTTATATTAATAATTATAAAAATCTATTTGATAAAAATTATAGTAATATAGATTCAAAAAAGGCATTAATAATAGCAAAATTGAATACAAATTCAGTAAGTGATGCTCCAGTTTGATATGGTCATACAAAACAATCATATTTTTTCAAAACAAGTTTGAACTGTATTTTTGACTGTTCATATTGTTATTTAAAATGAGCTTTCAAAAATGAAAATATGGTAATATTTGTAAATTATGATGATATTAAAAATGATATAGAAGATAAGATAAAAAAAATCCCCCTATCCCAACCTTTCCCCCCAGGGGAGAAAGGAGTAGATAAATCAGTAGCTTCTTCACTACTTCGCTCAAACTTCGAAGATAGTCGTGCAAGCACTCCTGTCTCAGTTATCCCTTGAGGGGAGACTGAGAAGGGGATTTGGTTTTATTCTTCGGATTATTCAGATATTTTATGAATGGATATGTTTAGCTGATTTTGTGAAGAATTCATTGCATTTTTTGAAACTTTAAATCTTTCTCCCCTGGGGGGAAAGTACCCGCAGGGGGATAGGGGGATTTTTATGGAAATCAGAACAAAGTCTTCAAATATAAAACCATTATTAAACTTGTGATTTATACCTAAAAATACAGAAATAGCTTTTTCACTTAACCCTCAAATATTGATAGATAAATATGAAAAATCTACTTCTAGTTTGGATGCTAGAATCGAAGCAATTAATAAATTGATTAGTTTATGATTCAAAGTTGGAATTAGATTTTTACCATTGTTACCAATAAAAGATTATGAAAAAATATACTGAGAATTTATAAATTATATAAGTGAGAGAATTGATTTTTGAAAGATAAATTCTACATTTGCTTCAGGACTTTTGTATACTAAAAAAGACTATAATAAAATACTTTCAAAATATCCAGAATTAGATATATTGCATATGTTAAGCTTAGATAATGATTGATTTTATAGGGAATCAAAAAAAGTCAGGGATATTTTTTATTCTATGTTCAAAAATTTGGATAAAAAATGTATACTTTGTTTAGAAAATTAAATAATTATGAAAAAAAATATATTAATCACATGAACATCAAAATGAATAGGTAATTATTTGATGCAAAATTTGAAAGATTTTAACAATGTGATATGAATTTCTAGAACAAAATCACAAGAAAATGTTTTAAAAGAATTTAACATTGATTTAACAAAACACGAACTTTTTAACAATATTGTTAAATATTTAGAACAGGAAAACATTAAATTGGATATTATTATCATTAATGCTTGAGTGTGATATTTCTGAAAATATGAAAATTGAAGTACACAGAAATATGAGCAAATAATAAATCTAAATTTACTTTCACCAATAATAATGATAAAAATATTGGCCCCTTATTTGAATAATAAAGCAAAAATAATATTTATATGAAGTATTATTTCAAAGAAATTTATGAAATACTGAGCTGTATATCAAGCATCTAAATTTGGACTGAGATGATTTGCAGGAGCACTAAAAAATGAAATGAAAGGTAAATCTATACATATAATAAATCCTAGAATTGTAGAAACTACATTTCATGATGAATCAGAAATAGAAATAGATTTTGCTAATGATAAAATAACAAGTTTAGATATTATTTTAGATACAGTAAATAATATAATTAATTGACTTGAAAACAGATTTGAAATAGATTTGTAACATTTTAATTCCTCCCCTTATTTAAGGGGAGGTGGCTGAAAGCCGGAGGGGTTATTTATTAATAAAACACATATATGAAAATAGATTACTTATGACATTCAGAATTTTTGATAAATATTGAATGAAAAGATTGAAAAATAGTAAAAATACTTAGTGATTGTTGGTTAAGTAACTATGTTTTTTGAGATTTGATGGCTAGAAATCCTACATTTAAAATCGATTATAAGAAACTATGAGATATAGATGCTATATTTATCAGTCATAGTCATAGTGATCATTTTGATCCATATACTTTGATTGAGTTTTATAATAATTTTGATAATTTACCACTATTATTGATTCCAGAAACTATGGAATTTTTAGTATGACTAATAGAAAAATATGTGCCAAATTTCACATATAAAATACTTAGAAATAAACAAGAAATAGATATAAAATGAGTAAAAGTTAAATGACTTGTTTATGAAAATGGTTATATAACAAATGAAGACGATGTTATGACATTATTTGTCTATAATGACAAAGAAATAATCTATGCTGAAGTAGATACTCTCCCTCCAGAAACTCAAGATGCACAAAATTATATATTTAATACATTCAGTGCTAAAAAATACGAATCAGTCTTTTATTTAGCTACTAGAAATGAATTGGAGTGAAATATAAAATTGTTAGATATTAGTGATGAATCAAAAAGAAATGAATTTGTAATAGAATACACAAATACAAGAAAAGAAAATATAGAGCGGGATTTCGTCAGATTTGCAGAAGAAATGGTGGATTTCAAAGATATTACAAATGTAAAAAATTATTGTAAATCGCTTATTTGACAAGGTATAGTCTACCCAAAAAAACTAGATATAAATGCATTAAAAGTGAAAGTATTATGATTGGATGAATTGGTACAAATAGAGAAATCTATAATGAGAAAATATAATAAAAATTATGATTTATCTTATTTTGAAGCAGGATATACTTACGAAATAAAAAATTGAAAAATAAAAAAAATAGAAAAAATAAATTATATTTATGATTTAGTTTTTGATAATTTTACAGCTAATATTAGCCAAAAATTTAATAGATATTATTCAAATTGACCTTTAAATAAGCTAAATCTGGATATAGATAATCAAGAAAAGATAATACTTGATTTATTAAATAATAAATTTTTAGCATATCAAATAGTAAATCTAGAAGACCCTTTAAAAAATATATTATTGCAAAATAAGAGAGATTACGTAATAAAGATTACTTATTTAGATGATTGAAAATATGTCGAAAAATATTATTCATATTGATTTTCTAAATCAAATTTTGTAGAAATATCTAATCCAAATTATTTTGATGAAGATTATTATGCTAATGATGTATTTGATTTCTATGAATGAAGACAAGAATTGTATTCTAATTTTTGGCACAAACTAACATCATGAAAATGATACAGATTTTGGACTATGTTGTGAGCAAATTTCTTGAATAATGATTTGGTGTATAAAAAATATGAACTACATTTCAAATTAGCTAGTGAATGAAGAAAAGTAGATGATTTTGTAGAAAATATGTTTAAGGATATGGTATGAAATAAATAAGTATAAGTGATTTGTATATTATTGTATTTATGATATAATTATATTGTTAAAATTAATTATTTTTTGATTTTTATACTATGAAATTTAAAAAAGATATTCTAGGTTACATCAGCATTAAGCATATTATTCTATTGTTGTTATTAGCTTATATTATATGGCTAATTAAAGTTTTTTATACTACTATCACTGGTATTGATTCTATGTATAATGATTCATATAATAAAAGAGTTGATGAAAAAAATAAGATAACAGAATTAATTAAGTTAAAAAATAATCAAACAGATGCTGAATATGAAAATTATGATGAATATAAAGTCTCAATAGACAAGATAATTAATAAAAAATAGAATAAATTATGAAAAATCTAATAAATGAATTAAAATCAAACAAACTAAAACTTTCATTATTTTTAGTGATTTTATTATTGATTATTTATTTAGTAGTAATACTTATAATTATTTATAATAAAAAACAAGAGATTAAATTAGTTAGACAAGATATAGAAATAAAGAGAATAGAAAGTAAAAAAATGATAGATAAATTACTAGAAATAAAAATAAATGAAAAGAAACAATTTGAGGAACAAGAAGAGTTGAGAATTAAAAAAGAGCAAGAACAAAAAGAATTAGAAGAAAAAAATCAAAAAATTAATAATAATGAAGCTAATACTTCAAATACAAAAAATACTTTAAATTATTCAGTTAATGAAGAAAATACAGTATTTGATCCTGTGAGTGATAATTCTATCAAGAAATTTGTGACTTCAAATAAGAGTTTTAATGATAAAAAATATGTTCCATCTGGATTAGTCAAAATATCTTCAGATTATGTATATGATTCAAAGTGATGAAGTCAAGTACTTAGAAGTGTTGCTAATGAAGCATTACAATCTATGGCTAAAAGTTTTTTTGAAGAAACATGAGAAAAGATAGAAGTGGTAAGTGCATATAGATCATATGCATATCAAAAATGAATAAAAGCAGGATGATGTTCTGATAAATTTTGTGCTAAAGCATGATACAGTGAACACCAAACAGGTTTAGCTATGGACTTATGGTCAGCAACATCAAATTCTACTTGGAAAAATAGTGAAAAACTACAAAAATATTATAAATGGTTAGATGAAAACGCACACAAATATGGTTTTCATAATACATATCAAAAATGATTAAAAATTGATTGATATGAAATAGAGCCATGGCATTGGAGATATGTTTGAGTAGATTTAGCTACTAATTTGAGAAATAACAATATGACATTGGCTCAGTATTACAATTAAAATTAATTATGGCAAAAATAAATAGAATAGAAAATAAAAAAGTAGCTCCTATAAAAACTTGATTTCATAGAAAGAAAAAAGTAAATAAAGGTTCTTTTATAGTAAATGATGAATATGCATTGAAGGCTAAAAAAGCTTGATTTAGAGCTAGAAGTATATATAAACTATTTGAAATACAAGATAGATTTAATCTAATAAAGCCTGATTATTCAGTAATAGATATTTGATGTGCACCTGGAAGTTTTTTACAAGCTATTCGTAATATAGTTAGAGAAAAAACTATTATATGAGTAGATTTAAAAGAATGTAAGCCTTTTTCTTACCCAAATGTATCTACAATAGTATGTAGTATATTTGATTATGATAAATTGTCAGAGCAAGTAATAGCAAAAATAGGGGATGATCAGTTCGATTTGATTACTTCAGATATAGCACCAAATACTACAGGTAGATTTGATGTAGATCAATACGCTTCAGTAGAATTGAATATAGAAATATGTAAATTTAGTGATAGATTTCTAAAAAAATGATGAAATATGTTATTAAAAGTATTTAAATGAGAAGATTTCAATGACTTAGTACAACAAGTTAAAAAGAGATTTTCAGATATGAAAACTTATAAACCATTGGCTTGTCGTGATAGTAGTCATGAAGAGTATATCATTTGTTTATGAAAAAAATAAAAAAAACTCTGAAAAACATCGAATTTCTTTGTCAGAACTTCTAGTTTTTGAGAGTTTTTTCGTATATTAAAATAAAAGGCATCTATTAATAGGTGCCTTTTATTGATTATCAAATATTTAACTCTTTTTCTATTTCATCATTTATATCTTTTTGCATTGCAATTTGCTTTATCATTTTTTTTCTATTTATTT
>CALREY010000005.1 GCA_943356435.1 Candidatus Altimarinota bacterium | reverse complement strand
TGTATTATTTTTTATTTTATTTTTTAATTTATACTTTAATATAGTTGTTCATAAGAAATATACTAACTATATTTCCCTACTTTTTTCAATATCTATCATGTTTTTTTTGTTCTATAGTTTATATTTATTTGTTATTAAGCCATTTATATAACATAATTTTTATTATTATTACATATTTATGAATAAATTAGTTGCAAAATTTAAAGATATCAAGGATTCTAATCTAGTATTTTTATGAGAAACAAAACTAGATATTAAGTTATTGGATGAACTAAATTTAAATGAAAAAATTTTAAATAAAATAAAAGATACAATTAAAAACGATAAAAATCAAATTAGTTCATTTTATTTATGAGATGAACAATTTGAATATTTATATTTTATATATTATTCAAAAACATCTACTAAAACTTTAATAGAATTTTTGTGAGAAGAATTACCAAAATTACCTGAAAAATTAACATTATTTACTTCAAATGAAACATTGTTACTAAATTTACTAGATACAACAATTTTATCTAGATATAAATTTGATAAATATAAGTCAGAAAAAATAGAAGAAACTATAAATATAATTATTAACAAAAATAATGAAAAACTTGTAAAAAATAGGTTAAAAACTCTAGATAATATTATCTTAGCTAGAAATCTTTGAGAAACTCCATCATGTGACTTATATCCTGAATCATTTGCTAATTTAGTAAAAAAGACAAAGTTTGAAAATATAAAAGTTAAAATTTTTGATTCTAAGCAGGTTGAAAAAGACTGACTAATGTTATTACATAATGTTTGAAAATGAAGTTCTAAATGACCTTATATGGTCATTCTTGAAAAGATTATAGACAAGTCATTACCTACAATTTGATTAGTTTGAAAGTGAATTACTTTTGATACAGGTGGTATACAAGTAAAACCAGGTGATAGTATGTACGAGATGAAATGAGATATGTGTTGAGCTGCAGCTGTCTATGCTACTATGAAAGAATTGGATGAAAAAAAACTAGATGTAAACATAGTTGCCTGCTTAGTTTTAGCTGAAAATCATATTTCTTGAAATTCATATAAACCATCAGATATTATCAAATCTTATTCGTGAAAAACAGTAGATATAATACATACAGATGCAGAATGAAGATTGGTTTTAGCCGATGGAATAAGCTATATATCAAAAAATTATAAGTTGGACAAAGTTATTACTGTGGCAACTTTGACATGAGCTGTAATGGTAGCATTATGATATAGATATGCATGAATTATGTGAAATGATAAGATATTAATAAAAAAATTCATTGATTATTCTCAAGTTAATTTCGAAAAATATATAGAACTACCTTTTGATAATTATTTCATAGAAAAAACAAAGGCATCAAGAGTAGCAGATTTAGAAAATCTTAATAGATGAGTTTATGCTTGATCATCTATGTGAGCTGCATTTTTATCAAATTTTGTATTAAATAAGGAGAAATATGTTCATTTAGATATTGCTTGAACATCACTGAATTGATTTGAGCCATACTGATTGTTTAATAAATGATGTACAGGATTTTGAGTGGATAGTCTAAGTAGTATTTTAATGGATATAAAATAAATATGTTTAAATTTTTATTAGATATTATTGCACCAAAAAAGTGTTATTCTTGTAAAAAAGAATGACACTTTTTGTGTGAAAGATGTTTGTCTAATATGTCAAACTTCTCCCCTATTTGTTATGTTTGTAAAGAGAAAAGTAATAATTTTGAAGTACATGAAAAATGTCTAAAATGAGTCTATTATGACAAAATTATTTTGTTATCACATTATAAAAATCCTAGTATTTCAAAACTTATAAAGGATTTAAAATTTTATCAAAAAAGAGATATATCAGAAGATTTTTGACTCTATTTATCTAGATTGTTTTTAGATAATGAATTATATAAAAATACTGATAATTACATAATAGTATTTCCTCCTATGTGATTTTTTAAAAAACTAAAGAGAGGATATAATCATTCAGAGTTAATGGCAAAAATTGTTTCTAAAGATTTAGGTATTAGACTAGAAAAAAATTTAATAAAAAAAGTTAAATCTACTAAACAGCAATCAAAACTTAATAGAAATGACAGATTATTAAATCTAACAGATAGTTTTAAGTTAAATGATAGCAATATTACAAACAAATATAACAAAACAATAATCATAGTTGATGATGTTATTTCTACTTGATCTACAATAAATGAATTATCAAAAATGTTTAAATGCGCATGATATAAGAGAATAATATGACTAATAATTGCATCAGATTAGTATATATGTTAAAATTATTTTATAGTTTAATATATAAAATAATTTTTATGTCAGAAATAGTAAATGATATTGATAATAATTGATATTGTGCTAATTGTTTAGTTAATTATAATTGTTTAAATTGTGATGTAATGAATCAATTAGTTGAATCTAGATATATGTTGATAAATATTCTAGAAGATAAAAAAATACAAAATAATGATATTAATATAAATAAAACATTAGATTATCCAATATGTTGAACATGTGGTAAAGTAATGAAAAAAAGTAAACGTAAAAAATGAGCAAAATATTGGTGTACTTGTCGCCATTAATAGCTTATAAAAAGATATTTTAATTATTTATTTGAATATCTTTTTTTTTGTGTAAAATAATGTGATAGTTTATTACTAAATTTTTTTTATGTCTAAATATTTGGAAGTCATTTGAGCAAAAACACACAATTTGAAGAATATAAGTGTAAAAATACCTAAAAATAAAATGACTGTAATAACAGGTGTTTCATGAAGTGGTAAATCATCACTAGCATTTAATACTATTTATAATGTATGACAGCAAAAGTATTTGGAGAGCTTGTCTTCATATGCTCGTATGTTTATAGGATGAATGAATGAAGAAGCTGATGTTGCTGAAATTAACTGATTATCACCTACTATTTCTATAGATCAAAAAACTACTAGTAAAAATCCTAGATCTACAGTTGGTACAATTACTGAAATTTATGATTATTATAAATTATTGTTTTTAAATCTTTGAATTAGAAACTGCATCAAGTGTTGAACAGTAGTTAAAAAGGATTCTATGGTTGATATTATAGCTTTTTTATCTAAATTGGATGATAATACTAAGTATATAATTAAAGCACCTATTAAATGAAAATTTAAGTCATTTAATGATTTAAAAAAAGAAGTACTAAATCTAGGATTTATTAGATTCTCTATTTGAGAAGAAATTTATACTGTAAATGATGATCTAGAAATTTCTGATTTTTCTTCTGTGTTTATTGTTATAGATAGATTAGTAAAAAAAGATTATTCAGATAATGAATCTTCAGATACAAAAAGACTTAAAGATTCTTTAGAATTATCATACAAGATATGAAAGTGACAATTATCAATAGATGTACTGTGAGAAAAAAGTATGTCGTTTTCTAATGTATTTATATGTTCTAATTGTTGACATATTCCAACTGAGCTAAATATTTCTAGTTTTTCATTTAATTCTCATTCTTGAGCTTGTCCTGAGTGTCATTGATTGTGAGTTAAAAAAGTATTTTTAGAAGAAAAAATAATAAATGAAAGATTAACATTATTAGAATGAGCTGTAATAGCACCATGATTTTGATGAGATTACTTTTTTTCATTAATAGAAGTTGTATGAAAAGCGAATAAAATTGATTTGAATACTAACTATTCCCTACTTTCAAAAAGAGAAAAAGATATAATATTAAATGGTACTTGAAATAAAATGTATAGTGTAACTTATGTAAATGAATCAGGAGTTAAAAATACTTATAATTCTAGATTTGAATGAATAATAAATACATTAACAAGAAGATATTATGAATGATGAAATGAAAAATGAATATATGATGACTATATTATAGATATGGATTGTCATCTTTGTGATGGTAATAGATTGAATCAAGAAAGTCTAAGTGTACATATTAATAATTTGAATATTTGAGAAATGTCTAACTTAAGTGTGACAAAATCAATAAATTTCATTAAAAGTATAAAAATGACAGAATCTCAAGAAAAGATTACAAAAAAAGTCATGAAAAATGCCGTAGAAAGGCTTGAATTCCTTGCTTGAGTATGATTGACATATATGACAATTTCTAGAAAAGCTGGTACTTTATCATGATGAGAGGCTCAAAGAATAAGACTTGCTACTCAAATATGAACAAAACTAGAATGAATTATTTATGTATTAGATGAACCTTCAATTTGACTTCATCCTAGAGATAATGATATGCTTATAGATAACTTGAAAAAACTTAGAGATATTTGAAATACATTATTAATTGTTGAGCATGATGAAGATATAATGAGAGAATGTGATCATATAATAGATATTTGACCTGGAGCTTGAGTACATTGATGAGAAATAGTCGCAGAATGAACAATTCATGAAATAATAGCAAATAGTAATTCTGTTACTTGACCTTATTTGGATTGATCTAGAAATGTAATTGTAAAAAGATGATTCAGACCTAGTTTTTCTGATTTAAAGACAAATTGAAAAGTAATAGAGATGATAGGTGCAACACAATTCAATCTAAAAAACATTGATGTTACTATTCCCCTATCTAATTTTGTAGTTGTAACTTGAGTATCTTGAAGTGGTAAATCTAGTTTGGTTAATGATATATTAGCTAATTATTTAGCTAATGAATTAAATAGAGCAAAAAGAGAGGTTTGAGCAATAAAAAAAATTACTTGATTAGAAAATCTAGATAAAGTAGTAATTATTGATCAATCCCCTATTTGAAAGACACCTAGAAGTAATCCAGCAACTTACACTTGAGTATTTACATTTATTAGAGATGTATTTGCTTTAAGTGAAGATGCTCAACTTAGATGATTTTGACCTGGGAGATTTAGTTTCAATACTAAACAATGAAGATGTGATGAGTGTGATTGAGATTGAGTTAAAAAAATTGAAATGCACTTTTTACCCCCTGTTTATGTAGAATGTGAGACTTGTAATTGAAAAAGATACAATTCAGAAACACTACAAATAAAATATAAATGAAAGTCTATTTCAGATGTACTTGATATGACTGTTGAAGAATGACTTGACTTTTTTGCTAAACATTCTAAAATAAAGAAAATATTGAAAGTACTAGACGAAGTATGATTAGGTTATATAAAACTATGACAATCAAGCGTTACTTTATCTGGTTGAGAAGCACAGAGAATAAAATTAGCAACAGAGTTGTCTAAAAGATCAACAGGGAAGACGTTTTATATATTAGATGAGCCTACAACATGATTACATTTTCAAGATGTAGATAAATTATTAAATATATTGCATTCACTAGTCGATATTTGAAATTCTGTTTTAGTTATTGAACATAATATGGATGTAATAATGAATGCTGATTATATTATTGATATTTGACCAGATGGTTGAGATAAGGGTGGGGAATTGTTAATAGCTTGAACTGTAGAAGAGGTAAAAAATTGTAATAAAAGTTTTACATGAATAGCTATAGAAAAATATATGAATAAATATTAAAAATGATTTTGGATTATTTAAAAAAAGATATAGATATAAGTGGTTTATCGAATTTCAAAACTAAAGCAAAATCTAAATATTACTTCGAAATAAGTAGTAGACAAGATATAGACAAACTTGTCGATATATATAAATTTGCTTGAGATAATAATATAAATATTTTGTTTATTTGATGAGGAACTAACTTACTTTTTGCTTTTGATTGTTTTGATTGAATTATTGTCAAGAATTGTCTAAAATGATGGAAATATGATCAAAAAACTAAATTGTTAGATATTTACTCTAGTGAGTACATTTCTGATATAGCTAAAGCATTATATGAATCTGGACAAACTTTATGGAAAAGGTTTATATGACTACCATGAAGTGTATGATGAGCTATTTATTGAAATGCTTGATGTTTTTGATTAGAAACTGAAAGTAATTTCATATCTTGTGAAGTATTAGAACTAGATACTTGAAATATATTGAATATTTCAAAAAATGAAATGAATTTTGATTATAGATCAAGTATTATAAAAAATACTAATAAATATTTTATCATAAGTGCAAAGTTTGATTTAAGTACATTAAAAGAAAAATACTCTTCAGAGGTAGATAATATCTATTTTAGAGAACATAAACAACCAAAAGGTAATAGTTGTGGTAGTTTCTTTAAAAATCCTTCTAAAGAGAATTCTGCATGAAAATTGATTGAAGAAGTATGACTTAAATGAAGAAAGATATGAGGAGCATATTTTTCAGATCTTCACTCAAATTTTTTAATGAGTGATTGAAATGCAACTTATAATGATTTGTTAGAACTAATAGATTTAGCAAAAAATGA
Source organism: Candidatus Altimarinota bacterium (assembly GCA_943356435.1). Classification (GTDB taxonomy): domain Bacteria; phylum Patescibacteriota; class Gracilibacteria; order BD1-5; family UBA6164; genus UBA6164. The sequence continues at coordinate 78,128 of CALREY010000005.1, read as the reverse complement.
AATATTAAATAAATATAATATAGAATTGGTACCTGAAGTAAGAATTATTACAAATTAATAAAAATATATAATTTAAATGGAAAATATTAGAATTCAAAAATATCTATCACAAGCATGAATATGTTCACGTAGAAAAGCGGAAGAATATATAGAAAGATGATTAGTAAAAGTAAATGGACAAGTGGCAAAGATAGGGGAGTCTATATGTCCATGAGTTGATGAAGTAATACTATTAAACAAGGCAATAGAAGAACAAAAAAAACTTGTCTACTATAAGCTAAATAAACCTAGATGAATAGAAACTACTTGTGCTCAACATAATGAAAAAAATATCATAGATATAATGGATGTAAAAGAAAGAGTATTTCCTATATGAAGACTAGATAAAGATACTACATGACTTATATTGATGACAAATGATGGTAGATTAGCTAATTATTTAATGCATCCAAAATATGAACATCAAAAAGAATATGTAGTAGAGACATTTTGACCTATTGATGATAAACAGTTAGATGATATGAGAAATTGATTGTTTATATTGTGAAGTTATACAAAAAAAGCAGATATAAATAGAATATCTACATGAAGGTTTAGTATTACTATTACAGAGTGAAGAAATAGACAAATAAGAAGAATGGTAGAAAAAGTGTGATCAAGAGTAAAAAATCTAAAAAGAATAAGAATAGAGAATATCGAATTGTGAAGTTTGGATTATTGAGAATACAAACATTTAACAAGTAGGGAATTAGATTGATTATTTAATAAATTATGATTGAAAAAAGACTAGATTAAAATCTAGTCTTTTTTATGTGAAGATTGTGTGAAGATTTATCTTAGAGTTTCATTCATATAGTTTATTTCACTTTTTATATTTCTAAGTATTTGAACAAAAGCATCTCTCATTTCTTTTTCACTCTTATAATCTATATTTCAGAAATTTTTTAATTTTTGACTTTCTCTATTCAAAACTATTAAATTATTTTTAATATCCAATTCTTTTAAACTCAATCAATCATTTTGATTAATTATTTTTTTAGCTATTTTAAGGTTGATATTATATATTTTATCAGAAATTTTTATTCATAATTTTTGATAAGTTTGTTTTTTTTGATTTAATCTTTCTTTAAATCTTTCTTTTTCTTGTTTTAGTTTTATTTTTAAATCCTCATTTACTATTTTTATTCTTTCTAAAACAGCTTGCATTACATCATCTGCTTTTTTCTTTTCTACATTTGTATTTTGTATTTTCCTTAATGCATCTATTGATTCATTAATTATTTTTAAGTCATTATATAGATTATCATCTCATACTACATTATAAGTTTTTAAGAAGTTATCTATTTTTTCTTTGTGTTTTATAACATAATCTTCAACTAATATAGCTCTTTTTACATTGTATTCAGTATTATATTCAATATCTAGTGCTAGTGTTTTATTAAACAATAACAATAAAAAATTAAATATAATAAAGTAAATTACTTTTTTCATTTTAATTTTTGTTAATCTTTATTATTCTATATTATATATATGTATATATTTTATTCAAGATTTATTTAGAAATTATGATTATTTGTTTAGATTTAGAGACTACAGGGTTGGATAAGTATAATGATAGGATAATAGAAATAGCTTTAGTTAGGTTTGATGAGAGAACTTTTGAGATAAAAGAAACCTTTACTTCACTGGTAAATCCAGGAATCCCAATACCCGATATTATATCTAATATCACTAATATCTATGACTCAGATTTATTTTGAGCTCCTAGTTTAGAAGATTTAAAAAAAGATGTTATTGATTTTATATGAGATTCACCTATTTTGTGACATAATATATCATTTGATGTAGATTTTTTTGTGAATAATTGAATAAGAGTTGAAAACAATGTGAAGATTGATACATTTTTTCTTGCTAATTTTTTGTGCTTCACACAATCTTCATTTAATTTAGAAATGTTATGTAATTCTTTTTGAATAAATTTAGATTGAGCTCATAGGGCATTAAATGATGTACATGCTACTATAAAATTGTTTGAGAAATTAATTGAATCATTTAATAAATTAGATAATGAAAAGAAACATTTATTATATTTTATTTTTAACAAATCAGAAGATAAAAATATTAATTTCTTAAGAGAAAATTTATTTCTAAATATTGATACAAATTTATCATTTGGTGATTTTGAGAAAAAAATATTAAATAAAATTTGAAAGATTGAATCGGAAGATGAATTAATTATAGACAAAGATATAGACAATAAGGATATGTCTATATTGTTTAATAAGCTTTGAAATGTAGAAATTAGAGCCAACCAATTAAAGATGACAAACATGGTAATGGACAGTTTTTCTAATAAAAATAAAGTAGTAATTGAGGCTCCTACATGACTTGGTAAGAGTTTTGCATATCTTATTCCTTCAATTATTCATTCACTAAAAACATGAGAAAAAGTATTTGTTTCTACTAAAACTAAGAATTTACAAGACCAATTATATCTAAGAGATTTGTTGTTTCTGAGGACTAATATGTGAATAGATTTCAGATATACCAAATTGAAATGAAAAAAGAATTACGCAAGTATTAGATTGTTTTTTGATGAATTCTGGATGGATGATATAAGTTATAATAAAGTGTGATTTTTATCAAAAATAATGTTATGGTTTTTTGAAACTACATATTGAGAACTAGATGAATTAAATTTCTTTTGACAAGAATTTGTATTTTTAAGATTTTTAAATGCTGATAGTTTCTTGGTATTAGATGAAAAAAATGATTATAAAAAATATGAGTACTTGTATAAAGCTAGAACTAGATTAGATAGTTCTAATGTAATCATAGTAAATCATAGTTTATTGTTTTCGGATTTGAATAGTGAAACTGGAGTATTATGAAAAATATCAAATTTAGTTATAGATGAGTGACATAATATAGAGGATACTGTAACAGATTCATTGAAACAAAATTATAGTTTAAAAAGCTTGTTAGAACATTTTGAATTAATAGAAAAAATATTAACTAAAATAAATTCAAAGAAGATAAAATTTCTAAAATGAAAAGAAAACCTAGTTTCAAAATTAGAATTAATAGATGATTATATATATAGTTATATTAATACTAAAGTTGCTTCTAATATGAATTTCAAAATAACATTAATGAAACCTGACTTTTTTGAATGAAATGATTATAGTAGTTTGCTTAAAAAAATAGAATTAGACTTCATAGACATTATAGACAAGTTGTCAGTAGAAAAAGACTATAATTTTTCTAAAGAAATAGCTATTTTACAGTCTAGTTATGATATTGTAAAAATAATGTTAGACAATAACTCAGACAAACAATTCATTAAAATATTGAATTATGATGATAATAATTGAGTGAATTTTGATTATACTTTGTTAAATCCTTGAGAATATTTAGTTAAAAATTTGTGGAATAAAGTTAGCTCATGTGTTCTTACATCAGCTACATTAAAAATTGAGTGAAATTTTGATTACTTTAAAAAAATATTATCATTACAAGATTTTCAATTCTATTCATTTGAAAGTGATTTTGATTATAAAAAACAAGCTACACTATTTATTCCTACAGATTTGTGAAATATAAAAAATAATTCACAAACTATTGTGAAGTTTTTGTGAAGATTTTATTCAGCTGTTAGGGGAAAGGTCTTAACATTGCTAACAAGCTATAGTTCTATAAAAGAAATATACACTTCACTTAATTCTAATCTGAAGAAAGAGTGAATTAATCTATATGCACAATGAGTAGCATGAAGTAAAGTGAAACTGTTGAATTTTTACCTAGCTAATCCAAGTAATTCTATATTATTATGAACAGATAGTTTTTGGGAGTGAGTTGATATTCCATGAGATGATTTAAAATACTTAGTTATTCATAAATTTCCATTTTCAGTACCTACTGATCCTATTTTTCAAGCTAGGAGTGTATTTTTTAATGATCCATTTTTAGAATATTCAGTCCCAAAAGCCATTATTAAGTTGAAACAGTGATTTTGAAGATTAATAAGAACTAAAACTGATAATTGAATAGTAATACTTTTAGATGATAGAATAATTTCTACTTGATGGTGAGCTAAATTTTACGATGCTTTCCCAGAGAATGTTAATATAAAGAAATGAACTGCTAATCAGTTTCTAGATATACTAGAAAGTATGTAAAAATAAAAAAATGATTTTGTAAAGTCATTTTTTTGTTATTTTAAAAAAAATATGTTATTATACTATTAGTTACTTATTAATTATCATTTATGCAAGATAAAAACACAGAAATAAACAAGGGAATAGATACATCAAATATTTTTGATGATTTTGCTTCTGACTCAAATCTAGTTGAGGAAGTAGATAAGCTGAAAAAAGAAAGTAATAAAGATAAGTTTTATTATTTATCAAAAGCAGCACATATATTACAATCAATATTTTGGGTATTATTTTTTATATTCATTATACTTTTTTCATATATATATATTCAAAATAAAGATACAATTACTAATTCAAATGCATTAGATCCATTATGTATAATATTTTTATGAGATATTCAAAATGATGATACATATTGTTCATCTATTTCTTCATTAAATAAAAAATATACCAGTAGTTTAGAATTAGCAAAAAAAACTCAAGTATCTAGTATTTTATGAATATTAGAAAAAGTTTATGAGATAGATAACTTCACTAAGACAAAAGAAGTAATATTTTTAACTGATAAATCTACTAATAAATTGAAAGTGCTAGATATATTAGAAAAGTTTGATAATATTAAAAATGAATTTAACTCTGTTGATAAACAAAAGATACAATGTAATGCAATTACAATAGAATCAAGTAAAAATTTATTATCTATGACATGTACAGCTTACTCAGCATGATATGAAAGATGATTTAAATGATATGATGCTTGAGATGATAACTATATAAAAGGTACTTCTATTTCTATAGCTAATAGTTTTTTGAACTATATCTCAAAAAAATCAGATGTATTTAAAATAGAAGATAGACAAAAAGTATTTAAATCAGAATCTATTGTATGAGAAAAAACAGATTTTACTAATAAAACAAGTTTCAATTTAAAATTAAAATATAACTTAAAATAATATGGAAAGGCAAAAAAGAGAAGAAAATATTATAATGATACATTTTGCATTTTATTTTGTATTAACTATAGGTTTATTAGTATATCTTATTACTAATATATTACCTGAAATTTTAAAAATTGAAGATACAAAAAAATCTACAAAAGAAATTTATACAAATTTAACCAGAATAGAAAAATCAGGTTTAACTTTTGATGAATTCAAGAGTTTAAACAATGTTTGAAGTAATTCAGTAGTTGTAAATGAAATTCTTAAAAGTATGACTTGAGATTTTTATGCTAATAATTTAGTGAATAAAAAAGAAAATACTTATAAAGAGTTTTTGGATATTAAAGTGAAAGAAATAAATAGTGATGAAAATAAAAAATCAGTACAAGCAAAGATAGATAAGATATCTAAAGTATTACCTCCATATACTGATAATTCTATAGATTTTTCACAATATGCACTTACTGATTATAAATTTGTTAATTATGTAGAATCTATTATAGAAACATTTAATTTTTCTACTTATAATTCTATTTGAATTTCAAAATTAACATTATTAGGAGATTATGCTATAAATACAGGGAATAGTGAATCTTTAGAATCAAATATATATTATATCCCATTGAATTTAGTTTTGAAATGAACTAAATCTAATGTAATAGATTTTCTATATTACATAGAAAATGTAGGTAATATAAATGTAGATAATAATAACATAAATATAAATAATAATTTTTGATTTTTATCAAAAAATTGAGTTAAAAAGCTATTAGAATGAGATAAATTAACATCATCTTATAATATATTTGAACATCAAATAGTTGATATTGATAAAATAATATTCACTGATTATTTAGATTCAAGTTATTTATCTAGATGAGATACTAATTTCAGAGATTTTATTATAAAAACTCAATGAAATGATCAATATGAAATATCTGTAAATTTGATGTTTTATGTTAAATGACAACCTAGTTACAAAATAGTAGAACAAATAAATGAAATATTAAGTAAATTTGTAGCAACTCAATGATTAGTTAATAAATGATTATCAGATCCAAAAACTGATTGAATAAATCGTATAAATTTGACTAAGTACAATGAGACATTAAAAGTATTTAGTGAAGAAGTTAATAACATGAGAAAAGAATTATTAAAAAAAGAAAACTTAGAAGATATATATATTAGAGCTATCAAAATAGATGATGCTGTAAATCCTATATATAAAATATTAAATGTAAAAAAATAGAACTATGATTTATAAAGAGGCAATTACTAAATTAAAAGATTTAGTTTATAAATGAGATAATATTCAAGAAATATGCGACTATATGATATTAGCCGCAGTTCTTTGAGAGTCTTCAGATATACATATTGAACCTCTTTCTTCATATGTTAGATTGAGATATAGATTGGACTGAGAACTTAGAGAAATACTTGAATATCAAAATTTCTTACATAGTTGAATAATCGCTAGATTCAAAATTATGTCTGATTTAAAAATTGATGAGTCTCGTATTCCTCAAGATTGAAGAATTAGTACTACTATTGAATGAAAAACTCTTGATCTGAGAGTTTCTACTCTACCTACAGTTCATTGAGAAAAGATAGTAATGAGAATCGTAGATAAGAGTAAAAAAATACCTTCATTAAATACACTTTGAATAGAATGAAAAAACTTTGATTTGATTGAAAAGGCAATATCACTACCGAATGGTATTATATTAACATCTTGACCAACTTGATCAGGTAAATCTACTACTCTTTATTCTGCACTTACTGATTTGAATGATATATCTGTTAATATAATGACTTTAGAAGATCCTGTAGAAAATCAAGTTGATTGAATTAATCAATCTCAAGTTAAACCAGATATATGATATTCATTTGCGAATTGATTAAGGACAGCTCTTAGACAAGATCCAGATATAATAATGGTATGAGAAATGAGAGACAAGGAAACTGTTGATATAGCCATTGAAGCATCTTTGACAGGTCACTTGGTATTGTCTACAATCCATACAAATAGTGCATCTGAAACTATTACGAGAGTACTTAATATGTGAGTTCAACCATTCTTGATTCCTGCATCATTTAATATAATAATTGCGCAAAGATTGGTAAGAAGATTATGTGAATGTAAGAAAGCAGTTAGTTTAAAAGAAATATGACCTCAAACATTAGCAAATGTGAAGAATGCTATATGAATAACAGATAAAACAGAATTACAAAATAGAGTATGAGATAAACTTAAAAATCCTATGTTCTATGAACCTGTGTGATGTGATAAATGTGATTGATATTGATATAAATGAAGAGTTTGAATATATGAAGTATTAGAAATAACTCCATGAGTTAAAGAAATGATTCTATCATGAAATTCAGCATTTAATATTAATACGCAAGCAATTAAAGATTGAATGATTTCATTAGAACAAGATTGAATAATGAAAGCATTAAATTGATTAACTAGTTTGGAAGAAGTATATAGTGCAGCTAAAACTCAAAAAGGGTAAAAATATAATGAATAAATAATAATGAATAAATAATAATAAAATTATTGTTTATAAAAATTCATTATTCATTATTCATTATTAATTATTATTTAATAAATATATTATGGCAGATTTTTTAATCATGGATGATGAGAAAAATCCTTGAAATGACAACAATGTCCACAATGATACAAGTAGTGTAAAAACTATGAGTTTTATTGACCAATTAAACGATTTTGTTGTATCATTACAATCTGTAAAAACAAAAGAAAAGGTAGTTTTTTATCGTCTTTTGTCTACAATGACAAATGCATGAATGACTCTTATTAAGGCAATTTTGGTATTAGAAAAACAAGAAAAAAACGCAATATTTAAAGCTATATTGTGAAGATTTGGTGAAGAATTGAAACAATGAAAAAATTTATCAGAATGTTTAGAAATGTATCCAAGTAGTTTTTCTGAGGCTGAAATATGAATTATTAAGTCATGAGAAAAAACTGGACAACTTAATCTAGTATTAAGTGATTTATCAACACAAATAGAAAAAGTAGATTCATTAACATGAAAAATCAAATCAGCAATGATGTATCCTATGTTTATTATTGTTGTTGTTATTGGTGTAGTAGCAGTTATGATGACCATGATAGTACCAAAATTACTTGATATATTTGAAGATAAATCTACACTTCCTGCCTCTACTAAGGCATTAATGGCTGTATCAGATGTATTTAAATCATATTGGTATTTGATGATAATAGTTGTTATTATAGCATTTGTAACAATATCTATTTGGAAAAAAACACCAGATTGAAAATATATTTTCGATAATATATTACTTAAAATACCTATTTTTTGAGTTATTAATAAAAAATTAGTACTTTCTAAGTTTTCTAGAACATTTTCTTGATTAAGTTCTTCATGAGTATCAGTAGTAGAGAGTCTTAAGATAACTTCATCTGCAGTATGAAATGAAGTATATAAACAAAGAATTTTGTTATTGTCTGAAGATATATCAGGATGAATAAAAATGTGGGAATCATTAGATTGAGATAAATTGTTTCCTGATATGATGGTGCAAATGATACAAGTATGAGAAGAAACAGCCAAACTTGATAAAATTATTTTGAAAGTTGCAGACTTCTATGATGATGAAGTAGACAACACAATTACTGTCTTAAATAAACTTTTAGAACCATTTATTATAGTTACATTAGCAATAATTGTTTGATTTATTGCACTAGCAATAATGCAACCAATTATGAACTTAGCAGATACTGTAAGTCAAAGTTAAAATCATTAAAAATACCATTTTTTAGATAATATAAGCAATATTTAATTATTGCTTTTTTTTGTTTATATTTTATAATCGAAATCTTCACATTTCTCTTATGTGAAGATTGTGTGAAGTTTACGGTTGCTTGGTTGACTTTACAGCATAAAACCCATAATATACACATGTTAATTTTGGGATTTCGATCTTTAAAATAATCTGAACAAAAGTTCTTCTAAAAAAGAACAAAAATTTATTAGCTTTACTAATAGTTATTTATATGACTTTGGGAAATAGTGATTGAAAATATTTCAATCTTTGTTTCCCGGAGTTGTAAACAACTTTTGGGTTAAGGCTTTAACCTTTGTGTTTTGCTATAATATATATAATATGCTTCCAACAAATAAAAAAATAGCTGTTCTTCATCCTTATGTAAATAAGAAATGATGAGCTGTTAATATGATGATTTATTTATCAGATTTTCTATCAAATAATAATAATGATGTAACTTTTTATACTTTTTCATACGATAATACTATATTTCCTATGAAAAATAGGGTAATATCATTTAATAATTCTAAACTAGTTAGCTTTTTTAAAATTGCTTACCGTATAAGAGATAATGATTTTATCATTATAGGGAATTCTCCAATGCATTTTGTATGAGTGTTCTCAAAAATATTATTTGGTTCTAAAGCTAAACTTATTTGGTGGCATCATCATTATCCATGGTATTATGGTTGAAATACAAACGTAAATATATTGTTGAAAAGATTTATAGAAAAGATTTTTTTAAAACATATAGATATTGTAATTGCAAATAGTAAATATTTACAAGAATCAATAAAAGACATTTATAAGATAGATTCAAAAATACTATATCCAGTTTTGGATAATAAGTTTTTGAATTATAACAGCGAAAATAAAAATAAAAATGACCACCCCCAGCCCCTCCTTACTAAGGAGGGGAGTAGACCTAAAGTAATTTTTACTTATGGTAGGTGGGTATTTGGAAAAAATATAGAACTTATTTTTAATACTTATGAGAATTTGAAAAACGAGATTCGTGAGCTTGTTTTGATAATTTGATGAGAATGAGATGAGTTAAATAAATATAAAAACAAATACAAGGATGATAAAAATGTAGTTTTTTTATGAATTATCGATAAAGATCAAATCATAAAAACACTAGAGAAATCTACTATAGTTTTATTTCCTTCAAAAATAGATTCGTTTTGACTTGTCATTTTAGAATCTATGTCTATTTGAGTTCCTGTCTTATCTTATAATATTGCATGAGCAAAAGAAATAATTAAAAATTGAGTTAATTGATATTTATTAGATTCCCAAAAAGAATTTATAGATAAAACTAATGAGATTTTGAATAATTCATCTCTGCAAAATAGTCTTTCTATTGCTGCTATAAATACTGCTAGTGTTTTTTCAATCGATAGTTTTAAAAATCAACTATCTGAAATCTTCGACACTATAAAAAATTAAAATAGAATAATAATTATATTAATCCCGATTTCGTGAAAAGGGAGGAATATTTTTAGATTAATTACTTTTTATTTATATAATCATAACGATTTATGAATTTATTCAAAAGAGCTACTGCTACTGTTGCATTAGTGACTCTTGTATCAGGGTTATTCTCTACAGGAGCTTATGCATCTAGTCAGTCAGAAATTGACGCAGCTAACGCTTTAGCTGCTGCTGGTTACATTGTTGATCATTCTAGTGATTCTGCTGCTTACAATCTTAATCAAAATGTATTAAGACAAGAAATAGCTGCTGTTGCTAGAGGTATTGCTAAATTAGATAAAAATACTACTTTTAAAGGAGTATTCTCTGATGTTACTGAAACTAAACCTAATACTTGGGCTTGGGCTACAGTTGAAGCATTAGCTGATGCTAATTTAATTGCAAAAAACCCATTATTTAGACCTGAAGCTCAAATAACTAAATCAGAAGCTGTTGCAATGATGGTTAAAGCTGCTTACGGTGATGAATATTCATTTGATTCTACTAAAGGTACTACTTGGCAAGAACAAGTTGTAGCATTTGCTGCAGATAAAGGTATTGCTCCAAGTTTTACAAACTATGATACTCCAGCTACTAGAGGTTTCGTTTTCGAAGCTGGTTATAATGCTACTGGTACTGATGTAGCTTCTGATTGTGATGAAGTTTCACAATTATTAGGTTTATGTGAAGAAGGAAATACTAATACTGGAACTGGTTCTACTGGAACTGGAACTACTGGTACAGGTGTTGTTTCTACTGCATCTGACTTAATGGTAGAATTATCTCCTGAATCAATTACTGCAAAATCTGTTCCATCTAACGGAACTGTTAATTTCGGTACTTTAGATTTTACTGCTGGTAATACTGATACTTCTGTTACTTCTGTTAAATTAGCTAGAACTGGTTTAGGTGATAGAGCTGATTTCTCTAGAGTATGGTTAGAAAAAGACGGAAACAGAGTTTCTGGAAGACAATCTGTATGAAGTGATGAATCAGTTTATGTTACTTTCTCTCCTGCTTTAGTTATTAAAGCTGGTGAAACTGTATCATTAGATGTTGTTGCTACTTTAGCTGCATCTACTACAGGTTCTCAACATGCATTTACTGTTGCTAAATCTTCAGATGTAGTTGCTAGTACTGGTATCGATGGTAATTTCCCAATTACTACTGCTACTTTAACTACTGCTAACTATACTGTAGTTCCTGTTACTTTCTCAACTGCTTGATCTACTTCTACTTATAGAGCTGGTGATAAAAATGTTGAATTAGGACAATTTAAATTACAAAATAACGCTGCTAACGATAAATCAGTAGATTTCAAATCAGTAACTTTCAGAAATGATGGTACTGGTGATGCTGCTGCTAACTTATCAAACTTAGCTGTTTATAAAAATGGTGTAAAAGTTTCTACTGATGCTACTGTTGATGGTAAAAATGTTACTTTCACTGTTACTGATAAAGTAGATTTCGGTAGAACTGAAACTTACTATATTAGAGCTGATGTTGATACTGTTGAATTAACAGCAGGTGACTCTTACAAATTTACTCTTAGATACTCTGATGATTTAATCGTTGATGAAACTGCTACAGGATTCAGATCAACTATTACTGGAGCTGGTGTATCTTTAGCTACATACAATGTAAGTGGTGGTGATATTATTTTATCTAAAGCTACTACTTCTAGTTCTCAAACTGTTGCTCCTGGTAGTAACGATGTTGTATTATTAGATGCTGTATTAAAAGTTAATCAATCTATTACATTAGAAGATTTAACTGTTAACTACGCTTCTACTAACTTATATACTAAATTTTCATCTTTGAAATTAGTTATAGGTAATAATGTAGTATCTTCTTATACTCCAAGTAATAGTGCTACTACTTCATTTGTATTTGAAGGAACTACTACTGTTTCTGCTGATACAACTTTAAAAGTTATTGGTAATGTTAAAACTAATGCTCCTGCTGGTTCATTTGTTTTCTCAAACATGGCTATTACTGATTTCGCTTTAGTTGAATATGCTTCTAACGGTAACGCTGTTGCTGCTGGACAAAAAGTAGGTTCTGCTAACGGTGTTAATACTACTATTGGTTCTGCTACATTAACTATGACTAGAAATGATGGTATAGCTAACCAAAACGTAACTGTTGGTTCTAATACTCAAACTTTATTAAAATTTGCTGCTAGAGCTAATGATGTTTCTGCTGTAAATATTTCTAAATTAACTTTTGCTCCTGTTTGAGCATCAAACGTAAATACTGCTAACGTAACTAATGTTAAATTATTAGTAAATGGTTCAGTAGTTTCTACAAAAAATATGTCTTCTGGTAATGCTGATTTCAATGATATCAACATTGCAGTTGCAAAAAATAGTGATGTACAAGTAGAAGTTGTAGCTGATTTCTCAACTGCAATTACTCCTGCTCAAATTTTCCAATTAGGATTATCTGCTATTGAAGCTAGAGATTCTAATAGTATAACTTTAACTTCTATTACTAATCCTAGTAACGGTGTTGTTTATACATTCTCTGGTGCAGGTACTGCTAGTTTAGCATTAAATTCATCTACTGTTAACTCTTCTGTATTAACTCCATCTTCTACTGAAACTGAAGTTGCTAGATTTACATTAGGAGCACAAAATGATGCATTAAAATTAACTGATTTATATGTTGATAATACTGGTTCTGCTGACTTATCTTCTAGTTTAAAATCTATTTCATTATACGATGTAAATGGTACTAAATTAGCTGGAGGTTCTGTATTAGGAACATCTACTGTTCAATTCTCATTAGGTTCTACTTCTACATTCGTTGTACCTAAAAATACTTCAAATTCAGTTGTAGTTGTAAAAGCTGCATTTAACGATGTTACTGATGCTGCTCAATCTAATAAAACTGTTCAATTAGAAATCGGAAGTTTAGTTTCTACTGTTGCTGGTACTGTTAACGGTGTTAGATTAGTATCTGAATCTACTGGTGATACTACTACTACTGTTACTGGAACTGCTGTTGCTAAATCTCACTTATTAGTTAGATCTAAACCAGTTGTTGCTGTAAGTACTGCTGCTACATTAACTACTCATACATTTACTGTAACTGCTGATGCTAACAATAGAATTATCTTAGATGGTACTACTATCGATTTACAAAACCCAACTGGAAATACTGGTTCTTATATTCTTTATAAAGATCAAGAAATCGGAGGTAATGAAATCGCTACTGGTTCAATAGCTGCTGGTTCAAATACATTAAATTTAACAGCTTTAGCTACTGAAGTATCTGCTGGAACTTCTAAAACTTTCATATTAAAAGTTTCTGGAAACGTTCTTAATGGTACTGCTAACCAAAAAAGAATTGCAAAAGTATCTAACGTAAGTTATACTGATGTAATGAATACAGGTTGAGATGTTGCAATTTCTTCTGTATCTGCTTATTCTAATGTTGGTTTACCAACTGCTGAATCTACTTTCACTTACTAGTATTTACTAGAATTTGAAACTAAAATTCACAAAAAATACCTTTCTCGCTTTATGTGAGAGGGGTATTTTTTTGTGTTAAGAAAAATACAGACTAATCCCTAACCCTCAAGCTAAAGACTGAACTAGCTCTCATTATTAAGGAGTGGTGAATATAATTATATGAAGATTGTGAGAATAAAAAAATATAGTATATAATATGAGTATATTAATTTGCAAAAGATTTATTTTTTGTTATAATATGAATGATTAGTTTTTAATATTAAGATTATGGAAAAATTATATACAAGAGAAGAGTTAGATAAAATAATGTATGATTATATAAAAGAATCTGCTATTCAATTAAAAAATGAATTATCTGATTATAATAAAAATACTAAAAATAATGAATTAATATATGTATAGAGTATCATATAAAGAAAAATCTATATATTCATTAAAATATTTTATTGATTCTTATAAGAATAGTTTTATAAAATTAATAAAAGATTCATGATTAGAGGTTGAAGATGAGATAATTGAAGATTATATACATATATGAAATAATTTGTATAAAAGTATCATAGATAAAGTAGATTATACATTAAGTAATAATATTATACTATGAAGAAATAAAACAAAAAAATTTGTTTCTTTAAGACTAAATAATTTTAGATTATTTATTTACTATACTGAAGATATAATTCTAAAATCAAGATATGTAGATAATATAGAGTTCTTTAAAAAATAATAAAAATACCTTTCCCCACTAAAGTCGGGGAAGGGTATTTTTTTGTGTGAAGATATGTTTTATGTGAAGATTGTGTGAAGATTTGTGAATTATTTGTCACTTTTTTGCAATTGTATCGTTATTTTATATAATTATGCAATACTTTATTATTAATATTATAAAATATGAAAAAAATATTTTTGTTTATTACATTTTTATTTATATCTACTTATACATTTTCTGTAAATGCTAGTGATATAATACTTGATAGCACTCAATCATTTTATCTAAGTCAATGAATAGTTGAATCAAGACCTATAAAAGTAACAATAAGTAATTATAGTGATACAACAGATAATAAATCATTTAAACTTATATTACCAGAAGATGCAAATATTAGATTTAGTGAAGATTTATCATCTTTGAAGATTACATGAAGTGGATCTGAGAAAATATTATCATGAGCAACTATTTTATCAAATCTAAGAGAAATAAGATTTGATTTATCAGAAAAATTATCAAATGGTAATTCATTTGATATTACATGATTAAAGTTAAAAGTATATAGCAAAGCTCAATGAGATAGATATTTATGAATAGATTTAACATGAGACAGTATTACTGAAGCAATTAGTTCAAATGGTTATAGAGTACTAGATGCTATTTCTTATTCTGATTTATTAGCTCCTAGTGAAATATTTAACTTCTCATGATCAATAGCTGATAATAAGATAACTATATCAGCAGATATGCCAGGAGATGTAGATTTCCAATGAATAGTAATTGAAAATCTTGATACAACATGAAAAGTATTATCTAGTTTTTTCAAACCAAATATAGATAAATTTACTTATGATTTACAATCTACTTATTCATCAATTAGAATAAAAACTGTTGATATAAGAGCTAATTATTCTACTTGAGTAGTTTATACTATAGAATCATTAAAACCTACTATAATTGAAACTAATACTGGTACAACTATCCCTGTTGTGATTGAAGATCCGATTTTACAAGAACCTGAGGTAGTAGTAGATATAGTTGAAAAATATGAACCAGTATTTAAAAATCAAGCAAGATTATTAAATAAAGTAGTTAAATTTATAGATGATTATGTAGCTAAAAAATTGGCATCAAATCATAATAATAACGAAAGTTCAGCTCTTATAGCTAGAAATAAAATAGTAATTGAATTAGAATTACTTGATACAGCTACTAAAGAAGAAAAATCTAATATATTATTAAATATTAAGTCATATTTTAAAGAATTATCAACTTATTTAAGATAATGAAATAAAATCCTTTATAATTTAGATTGTAAAGGATTTTTTAACAAGTTTTTTACATTAAAATTTTACTTTTAGCAATACTTTCATATAATAACTCTACAATTTTAATTATATATTTTATTATTAATAAATATGGAACAAGAAAAAAACATTGAACAAGAAAATAATGTTGAACAAGTGACTACAATGGATAACAAAAATTATTTACAAATAGGTGTTATAGTAGTTTTATTAGTTGTTATAGCTGTTATGTGATTTTTTTTATGAAAAAAATCAGGTGGTGAATCTACTAATACAAATACTAACACTGCTTCATGAGAAGTAACTAAATGAAATTATGAAAAATTGGATATTACTGTATATGAAGATAAAAGATGTAAAGATTGTCCTACAGACGAAGTAATAAAACAATTGAAACTATTACCATCAGTTTCTTGAGTAGAAATAGTAAGAAAAGATTTTTCAGAAAAATGAGTATCAGAATATTTAAAAGAAAATGAAGTTAAAGCATTACCTTTAATTGTTTTCTCTACAAATAATTTTGATGTATCAAAAGATCCAGAACAATTAGATCAAAGTGGTAAAGCAGCACCAAAAGTAAATACATTTTTACAAGCATTACCTAAAGGAGCTTATTCTTTAGCTATTGGAGCTACTTTTAATCCATTTGAAAAAAGAAGTGAAAAAGGTCACTTATTACTAGATAAAGCAAAATTAGAAGCAATTAAAGCTAATTCATATGTAAAAGGTAATAAAGATGCAAAAGTAACATGGATTGAATATTCTGATTTAGAATGTCCATTTTGTGCAAAATTACATAAAGCATGAACAGTTGATGATTTAACTAAAAAATATGCTGATAAATTAAATATTGTATTTAATAGTTTTCCATTACAATTTCATGCTAATGCAGAACCTGCTGCAGAAGTATTAGAATGTTTATGAGAACAAAAATGAGCTGATGCATATTATTCATTGATACATACTAGTTTTGCTGATGCAAAAACTACTGACACTGGAAATATCGATACAAGCACTACTAGTTCTAAAAAATATTTAATTGAAAAAGCAGTTGCTCTTTGAGCTAATGAAGCTGAATTAACTAAATGTGTTGATTCTGCTAAATATAAAGATAAAATCAAAACTCAAACAGATACTTGAGCTTCAACTTTCGGAGTTACTGGTACTCCTGGAAATATTCTTATAAATAACACTACTTGAGAATATGAAGTTATATCTGGAGCATATCCAACAAGTGCATTTGAAGCTATTATTGATGAATTCTTGAAATAATATAAAAAACTACAATTTATTAAAATTGTAGTTTTTTTAATTTAGTAATTCTTTTAATAATTTCTCATCTTTTCTCCAGTTTTTATTCGCTTTAGCCCTAAGAGCTAAAAAGACTTTTTTTCAAAATATTTTTTCTAATTCTATTCTTGCTTCTTTTCATATAGTTTGGATTAAACTTCATCATTTTCATATTATTATATATTTTTGAGAATCTGTTTCTGTATAAATATATGCTATAATCCTCAATAATTCGTCTGTATCTTCTATTTCTTCTACTCAGACATATACACTATGCGGAAGCTCCTCTTTTGTGTTTAAAAAGGCTTTTTCCCTGATTATTTCACTGATTCTGAAATATATGTCTTGCTTAGTATAATATTCTTCAGGAAAGTAAATTGGTCAAGTTTTAAGATGTGATTTTACTTTATTAAGTAATTCATCAAATCACTGCTTTAGTAAAGATGATATTTTTACTACATTATCATTATCTGGAATATTGATTTTTGATTGTAAGTCAGTTTTTGTATATACCTTTATTATTGGTTTATTTACCATTTCCATAATACTTCTAATGTATTTTTCTTCTTCTCATCAATCTCTACTAGAATCAATAAAATAAAGAATTACTTCAGCATCTTTGAAGCTAGAAATAGCAACATTATTTATCTGTTCATTGAATTTTCTTTCAGATTTGTGTATTCATGGAGTGTCAAAAAATATGATTTGTGATTCTTCATCATTGTATATTGCTAATACTTTTTTTCTAGTAGTTTGAGGTATATTTGTAGTTATTGATATTTTTTCTCATATAAGCGAGTTCACAAATGTTGATTTTCAAGCATTTGGTCTACCAATAATAGCTACATATCATACTTTTTTTTCTTTAGTTAAATCACTTGTATTATCTAATATATCTTGCAGGTTTAATTCTATCATTATTTTTTCTTGTAGTTATTCCCTCCCTAATATTAGGGAGGGCTAGGGTGGGTTAAGTGTTTAAAATTTCTTATACTTCAACACTTTTAGTAGTATGCTTATCTCTATAATCATCTACTATATTTAGTAATTTTCTAGCTTCTTGCATAGAATCTGGACAAAAATCCATTTTTAAAGTAGTCATATTTCAAGCTGTTTGTATAGATAATGTTCAGTAGTTTAGTATATTAGCAAAAAGTCATGAAGTCTTTGAGTTTACTTCTTGTATTTGTCATAAATTACATTCTGATACAGTTCTATTCAAAAATGAAATTTGTTCTATTCAAATAACTCTGTTATTTGTAACTACATACATATCCAATTCATGATTTAACCATTCTATGAATATAAATACAGTGAAATATAACCAAAATATTATGTTTGTAAGGTTTCATATCAAAGTATTTCATAATATCAAATAGATACTAATAGAAATAACAAAAGCTAGTAATAAATAGATTCATAGTACTACATAAACTATCCAGTGTCTTTTTATTACTGCTAAAACAGTTTCTCATGGTCTTAAATTTTCTAAATTTAACATAGTTTTTTGCTAAGAAATATTAGGTTTTTTTATATATAGAGCTTGTATTTGTTTTTCTTTACTAAAATTAATCATCTTTATTATACTTAAATAATCAATTTTATCAACTATTTTAACTTCTTTAAATAATTCACTATCAACTTCTCAATAAACAGTATTTATATTTAATTCTTTTATATTATTTACTAATATATCATTTTCTATAATTTCAATTTTTGAATCCTTATTTATCATCACAAAATAATCTCTTTTTGATGATGATTTGAGAATAGGGTATTTATCAAACATATCAAAATAACTAATAGCAGTAATATTTTTATTTATTATATAATTTATAGAATTTATAGCCAAAACTGTAGTCCTTATTCATGTGAAACTACCAGGTCAATTTACTACAACTAAGTTTTCTAAATCATTATATTTTATACTGTTGTTATTAAGTATTTCATCAATTTTTGGTATCAATGTAGAAGATTCATTTCACTTTACAAACCATTCAATCTCGTCTATTATTTCTCTATTTCAATTAAATATTATGATTTTAGCTATGTTTGAAATCGTATCTATAAATATATTCATTTTTATTTTTTATTATTTAACTTTATATATTCTAATTTTTTTATATAATTTGCAAATAAAAAGGAAAAAACTGATGGATTATTAAAATTATTACACCATGATAGATTTAAAACTAAAAATAGAGATAAATAAACATTATATAAATTATTGAAGTATATTTTCTAGATTGTTACTACTTAGTAATCATTTGAAGAAAAATGATACTTTTTTAATAGTAGTAGAAAGTGAAAAACAATTAAATACATATATAAATATTGCTTCTTACCTTGGTATTACGATAAATAATTTAAATAACTATGCTTGTTTAGTAGATTTTTTTTATAATAATAAATGAAAATACATAGTTACTAAAGATTTTTTTAATTTGAATTTATGAGATTTTACACAGTTTGAGTACCAAAATATCTTCAAATTAAATGTGTGAGATGAAATAAAGGTAGATGAAATAACAAAGAAATTAAATGATTTCTGATATCATTTCTCAGAATTTGAAAATGAATGAACTTTTAGAGTATCTGGAGATATATTAAGTTTTACAGATTTATCTGGAAATACAACAAAAATAAGTTTTTGGTGAGATAATATAGAAGATATAATTTCTACAAATATAAGTAATAAATCATATGTTTTTTGAAGAAATGTATTAATAGACTTCTACAATATTGTGTGAAAAGTGAATATTGACCTAAAAAATAAAATTCATAATAGTGATTCATTAGTTATATTAGATTCACTAGATTTTTATTCTAGTTATGATGAATTATCTAAAAATCTATCTAATTATATTATTTTTAACTCATTATGAGAAGATAGTAGTTATAAAAATCTAGGTATTGATGAACTATATATAGAAAAAATTGAGGATTTCAAAATATTATTGGAAGAAAAGAATACTAAAAAGTACATATTTACAAAAAATAGAAATACAATTAAAAACTTTATTGACTTAAATAATTTGGACTTAGTAGAAATAATAGATACTAATTTAAATAATTTAAAAAGTTTTAGAATAAGTAACCACCCCCTACCCCCTCCTTATCAAGGCGGGGGGAAGCTACAGGATTGAGTAATTGTAGTATGTGATGATAATATATCTCGTATATTTGTAAAAAAAAGAATCAAGAGAAGTTTGTCTAAAAATCTAGATTTGATGATGCAAATAACTCCTTGAGATTATATTGTACATATTGATCATTGAATATGAATTTTTCGTGAAATAGTAACAAAAGAATTACCAATTTCTGTATGAAAAGAGCCTATTAAAAAGGAATATATTACTATAGAATATAAAAATAATGATAAGTTATTTGTACCTATTACTGAAGTATGAAGAGTATCTAAATATGTTTGAATAGATAATCCTAAACTTACATGATTAAATACCAAAGAATGGGAGAAAAAATTACAAAAAGCATCTGAAGATGTAGAAATAATAGCACGTGAATTACTTGAGGTGTATGCAAAAAGGAAATTAATAAAATGATATAGTTTTAAATCATTTCCAAAAGATGAAACTATTTTTGCAAATTCGTTTAACTATATTTATACAGATGACCAATTAAATGTGATTTCAGAAATATACAAGGATATGGAATCACAAAATCCAATGGATAGATTATTATCTGGAGATGTATGATTTGGTAAAACAGAAATAGCATTTGCAAGTATATATAAGTCAATAATTAACTGAAAACAAGCAGCATTAATTTCACCTTTAGTTGTATTAGCATATGAGCATTATGAAAAAGCATTAGAAAGATTTGCAGATTTCCCAATAAATATATGAATAATAACTAGATTTGAAAAAGCATCTGTGGTAAAAGCAACACTAGAAAAACTAAAAGATTGAAAAATTGATTTGATAATATGAACACATAGACTACTGAGTGAAGATGTCCATTTCAAAGATTTATGATTATTAGTAGTAGATGAAGAGCATAAGTTTGGAGTAAAAGACAAAGAAAAAATCAAAATGTATAAAGGTAATATAGACATATTGTCTATGTCTGCAACACCTATTCCTAGAAGTCTAAATATGGCTTTAAATTGAATAAAATCAGTGTCAATGTTGACAACTCCACCAGTAGGTAGACAGTCAATTCAGACAGTAGTTGTACCATTTGATGACCAAATAATAATAGATGCTGGTAAGAGAGAATTTGATAGATGAGGACAATTATTTTTTATACATAATAGAGTAGAAACTATTACTGCTGTTTCAAATCATTTAAGTAAAATATTTCCATGAAAAAAGATAGCAATAGCACATGGACAATTATGATGAGATATGCTTGAAAAAAGAATAATAGAATTCAAAAGAAGACAATATGATATATTACTTGCTACAACTGTAGTAGAAAATTGAATTGACTTTGCTAATGTAAATACAATATTTATAAACGAAGCACAAAATTTCGGTATTAGTCAGATACATCAATTGAGATGAAGAGTGTGAAGATCTGATAGAAAATGATATTGTTATTTGTTGTTCAAAAAAGATAAAATCAAAGAAGACGCAGCAAAAAGACTGAAAACTATTGTCGATTATAGTCACCTGTGAGCGTGATTTGAATTGGCAATAAAGGACCTAGAAATCAGATGATGATGAGATATTCTAGGTATTAGACAAAGTGGACAATCACATGAAATATGAGTAAATTTATTCTTGGAAATGCTTGAAGACAAGATAGAAGAATTAAAGGATAATAACATCCTCCTATCCCAACCTTTCCCTAAAAGGGAGAAAGGAGAAGAACAAGATTTTTCTTCTTCTGATATAAAAAATAATAGATTAAATAATAAAAAAATCAATACTACTATTGATTTAAATCTACCTGCATATATTGATGATATGTATTTCTGATCTGAGCTTGATAAAATCAATTTTTATAGAGAAATAGAGAGTCTAGATAGTATGGATGATTTAGAAAATATTATAAGTGATTTCAGAGATATAAATAGAGCTACACCTATTGCTACTAATAATTTCTTTGATTTACTTAAATTGAAGTTAAAAGCATGAGAATATTGAATCACATCTATTAAAAAAGTATGAATTAATTATCAAATTGATTTCATAGAAAATATATCTATTGAAAAGCTAAGAGAATTTTTGGATTTGGATACACAAGTAAAATTTAGTGTTGTAACAGTACATAGATTGAGAAGTTTGAATAAGAATTTTGAAAATGATGAAAAATTCTTACAATATGTCCTGCAACTTTTTTCAAAGAAAAGTAGCGTGAATAAAATCAAGTTAAAATTGAAAAAATAATATATTTATTAATAATAATTTATGAAAAAACTAGGTTTATTACTTTTAATTGTTTTTTTAGTATCTTGTAACACAACTAAAGATGTTTGAAATACTCAAACAGGTTCACAAGCTACTTGAAGTATAGAAAATTTAACTACTAATAATAATACAGCAGATATGACAAATATACAGACTAAAGCATTACAAAATGGAGATGTTGTAGCAATAATGAAAACTACAAATGGAACAATGACTATTAAATTATTTACAGACTTGGTACCTCTTACAACTACTAATTTCATATGACTATCTAAGAAAGGGTACTATAATAATATAGTTTTTCATAGAGTTATAAATAATTTTATGATTCAATGAGGAGATCCTACAGCTACTGGTATGTGATGAGAAAGTATATATGGAAAAGAATTTGAAGATGAGTTTTCTAAGGATTTACACAATATTCCTTATTCTATTTCTATGGCTAATGCTTGAGCTAATACTAACTGAAGCCAATTTTTTATTAATCAAGTAGATAATAGTAGATGATTAGATAATAAACATTCTGTATTTGGACAAGTTGTTGAATGAATGGAAAATGTAGACAAAATAGCAAAAGTAAAAACTAATTCTTCTGATAAACCAGAAAAAGAAGTAAAAATAATATCATTAGAAATAAAAGAATATAATAATGGTACTTTTAAAGATTATAATTTCGATTTGGATTCAAAATTAAAAGAAATAGAAGCATCTAAAGCATCTAAAAAAGAAGCTAAGAAAAACTTAGTAGTAAAAGCTTGAGATAATGTAGATGTTCACTATACTGGTACATTTGAGAATTGAGAGAAATTTGATAGTAGTTATGATAGATGAGCACCTATATCATTTGTAGTATGAGCAGGTAAAATGATTAAATGATTTGATGCCTGAGTAGTATGAATGAAAATCTGAGAAAAAAAGACATTGAAATTAGCTCCAAAAGATGCTTATTGAGAATATGATAAAACAAATACTCAAGTAGTTCCAAAAGATCAATTAAAATCATTTACTGACGCTTGAATAAAGTTAGAAGTATGAGCAGAATTACCTACACAAATGTGAAAATTAAAAATATTAGCTGTAGATGATAAAAATGTAACTATTGATTGAAATAGTCCTATGGCTTGAAAAAAACTTAATTTTGATATAGAGATATCAGATATCAAGTAAGACTTCATAAAAAGAGCTCGTCTATTATAGACAAGCTCTTTTTATATTTCAAAATGTACACAATTTCTACCACTTTGTTTTGCATCAAGTAGGGCATTATCCGCTTTTTTTATGATATCTAAATATGTTTCATCTTCTATTTTTGTTTGGGAAACTCATATACTAATTGTTATCTCATTTTTAATATTATTAATATTTTTATATAGATGTTCTTGTACTTTTTTTCTAATATCATTAGCTTTATCAAAAGCTCACTCTATATTTGCTCAGTACATTATAATGATAAATTCCTCTCCTCATAATCTTCACACTACATCACTTCATCTAAGTTCGTTTTTAAACATTTTACATATTTCTATTAGAACTATATCTCATACATCGTGTCAATATGTATCATTAATTTTTTTAAAATGATCAATATCTATAATCAAAATAGAAGAATCTACATGGTTTCGATTTTTTAATGCTATTATTTTTTTGAATTCATCACATATTCATCTTCTATTTAATATTCATGTAAGAGGATCTGTAATAGTTTCTTGTTTAAGTATATCAATTTTTTTCTCTAATTGGTGTATTTCTAATTTTTGATATAGTAATTTATCTCATATATTCAAAGATTTTCTTAATTTTTGTACTACTAGATTTACAGCTTTTTTTACTGATATATTTATATTATCAATTTCTTTATCATATATATTTTCTATTTTTTGAATTATGAAGTTTATTGCATAATATGTATCAATATTTACATCTTCATAACTAAAATTATTAATAAAGCTTAATTTATTACTAGTTATATGATCTAGATTTTTAAAATCAATAAAAGAATGAACTAAAGAGAATTCTCAGGATATTTCTGGAATACTTTGTTTTGTTTGATTTTTCATTTTATATTTTTGCATAATAATATTGGCTAATTTAACACAATATTATTTTATGTCAAATTTTACTTCTTTATAAACATAGCATCTCAAAAAGAAAAGAATCTAAATTTATTATCTACAGCATATTTATATGCTTTTTTTATTAGTTCTTTTCAGGCGAAACTTGATACTAGCATTAATAGAGTTGATTTAGGTAAATGAAAATTTGTTATTATTCAGTCTACGAATTTCCACTTATATCAAGGATAAATAAATATATTTGTATCTTTAGAGCCAAATGCTAATTCTCAATTATCTAGTGCGAAACTCTCTAATACTCTAATAGAAGTAGTTCATACTGATATTATTCTCTTTCATTGATTTTTGTATTTGTTTAGTCTTTCTGCCACATCTTGTTCCAATTCTATATACTCATGATGCATTTTGTGATCTAATATATTATCTGTTTCTACTCATTTAAAAGTTCATAATCATACATGTAGTAATACTTTTTCGAATTTTACTCATTTATCTTCTAATTTTTGGATTAATTCTTTAGTAAAGTGTAATCATGCTGTAGGAGCTGCTACACTTCACTCTATTTCATTAAATACTGTTTGATATCTCTCATTGTTATCCAGTTTTTCTTTTATGTATGGAGGTAGGGGAATACTTCATAGTTTTTCTACTATTTCCAAGAATTCTATTCATCATTTATCAAATTCAACTATTCTTCCAGAATCAGAAATATCTTTTATTGTAGCGGACATCCCCACATCACCTTGGTTAGGAAGATTAAAATTAATTACTTTTCATGGTTTTAGTTTTTTTCACGGAAAAACAAGACAATCCCAAGTATTGTCAGATATTTGTTTGTGAAGAAATATTTCTACAGTTTTACCACTATCAATTGTTCAATGAAGTCTAGCATTTATTACTCTAGTTTTGTTTAATACTAATACATCATTGTCTCATAATTCATTAATTATATCATAAAACTTAGTTTCTGTAATACTTGAGTTAGACAAATTTATATTTAATAATCTAGAATGGTCTCTAGGCTCAATTGGGGTTTGTGCAATTAATTCATTTGGTAATTCGTAGTCGAAGTCTGATAGTAGCATATATAACAAATAAAATATATAAAATTTGCATTATTATATGAATTTTGCTATATAGTCAAAAAAACTGCATTTATGCAGTTTTTTGTTTATAAATAAAATCAAATTTATCTATTCATAATAATTCATTTAAATTTTCTTTAATATCACTATTTATTATCCAATCAGATTGGATTTTTTCATTATTTGAAGTGATTTCTAGACTTTTATCTGAATTCATTTTGAATTCTAATCATGTTATTGTTTCTTCTCATAATTCTTCTAAGAATGCCATTTTTACTATTTCTGCTCTTTCTTCATTTGTTAAGTCTTTTGATTCTTGTTTTATTTTTTCTCTATCCAATTTTCAGTCTTTGAAATATGATTGTAATTTTGAATCTTCTCCAAAAGCTACTTCAAATGCTCAGTATCAAATCATTCATATAATAGCGAATAATCTAGCTTTTCATTTAACTGCTTTAGTTTTTTCTACGGCTTTTACTATTAATTCTTTATTTAGTACACTTCATCATCTATACAATTTTTGTCATACTTCAACTGTTCATTTTCAGATTTCGTAAATATCTTTTATTGGTTTTACTAAATATTTTCATTTGTTAACTAATCATTTTTCATTTAGTAAAAAGTATCAATCTAGAGTTAATAATGCTCATGCTACTAATGTTTGTTCTGGTTTAATAAATTTAGGATTAAATCCTGACCATTCTACTCATGAATCAGCTATCATCAATACTGGTCATACAATAGGCAATAAGTATGGCATTTCTTTTTGTAAATTTTCTAGAAATGGTTCATCTCAAGTTGCAGCTAATCATCATACTGCAATGATAGGTAATTTATCAAATATTCATTTTATTAAATCAGGTGATTGTTTTGCTAACTCATTTATTTGTTTTATAAATGCTTTAGCATCATCTTTGCTTCTAAGTTCAAATAATAATCTATCTCATAATCTAGACACTTTTGATAAATCAATTACATCTGTAAGTTTTTTTAGTGGTGCAAAATTTATTTTTCATAATACTATTCTAGCTTGGTTGTTTTTTATTATTTCTATTTGTTTATTTAAATCATGTATTGCACTTTCCATTCAAAATCACAAATGTTTGTTTTTTAATGCTCTTACTGAGTAATCAAAACTATCGGTTGAAACAGAAATTATATTTTTCAATCAAGTTCTTAATTCATCAAAAGTATTAAATTTTTCAGTTCATATTGATAATTTTATGTTAGTTTTATTTTCAAAATCAGAAACTAATTCATAAAATTTATTTACATCTCAATTTGATTTCTCTAATAATTCCAGTGTAATAAAATTTTTCTTTACTTCATTAACATTTTGAATTGCTTCTTTTAAAATACTTGTTCATTCTGGTATTTCAGATGTTCAGGCTAATGCTTTTTCTATTTTTTCGAAGTTTTCTACTTGTTTAGTATTAGCATCTACTGTAAATCAGTCTTTAAGTATTTTGAATCAATCTACTCATGAATTAGTAGGTAATAGTGTTTCAAGCGTTAATCTACTTACTCATGATGTAATATTTCAACATAAACTTAAAAATATCCCACCTTTTCTATATAATAATCATATTAGAACAGCTTTCTCAGTATCTCATAATCATTCAAAGTCTTTATATATATCTTCTAGATTTATTAGTTTTCATAATCATAGTGCTCAAACAGATAATTTAACTACATCTAATCATTTATCTGCTACTTCTAGAGCTATATCACTTGCTGAAATTATATTTTCTGTAACTAATCATAACATAAATGATATAGTATTAGCTCATATATCAGTTAATATTGGAGATATATCTTTTACTTGAACTTTACTTTCTAATCCTATTTTTTCAAATAATTCTTGTACATTACTACCATCAATATTTAATTTTGTTCATACAAGTTCTTTAAGTTTTGCTATTTGTCATTCATCCAAATTTTTATGATATTTTTTTTGAATTTCTTCTTGTATTCTAGAGTATACTATTCAAATTGCTTTATCTTTTTGTTCTTTTAAGAATCATTCTATATCTAAATCTTTAAATTCTTCTTTTAACTCTTCTAATGTTAATCATTTACTATTTTTGCTTTTTTCATATAGATTTCTGATTTTTTCTTCTGTTAATACCTTAGGATTATCTATGATACTTTTCACATATGCTTCTTTTCCAGGAAAATTTCTAATTATTACTTTTTTTATTTCTTCTTTTGTTTGTGCTATAGACTCTGGACTTAGTTTTTCTTTTACAGTTTCCTTTGCTTCTTTTAATTTTTCTTCTTTATCACCAAATCAAGCTAAATTAACTAAAAACAATAATATTCATGCAAAAAAACCTAAAAAACCTCATTCATCTTTCATCTTTTTTAGTAATTCTACAAATCATACTTCTTTTACTGCTTCTGCTCATTTTTCAATTGCATCTTTAGCTTTGTCTCATAAATTTTTTACATCTTGAGGTGCATTTTGTAGTGTCTCTCATCATATTTTTTTAACTTCTTCTAATCCACCTTCTAATTTTTCTTTTAAATATACATCAGCTTTTTGTCATTCTAATTTTCAGTCTTCTAATTTCTTTTTTTCAATAACAGCATATTGTTCTAAATCTCATGTTACTTTTTTTAATCATTCTTGACCTTTAACAACTATTTCTTTTCATTTTTGTAGCATTTTGTTTTTGCTTTCTATCACGAAATTACTGATAGTTTCTTGTTTTTGACCACCACTTAAATAATCTTGCTTCAATTTAAGCAATTCACTTTTACTTGTTTCGATAGGTTCACTGAAGTCTATTGATGGTAATTCATCTATTTTAAGTAAGTTTTTTAGTTCTTCAGCTGATTTAATTTTTATCAATTCATCTGGTAATCAAGTTAATACTTCTGGATTTGCCATGTTTTTGTACTTATATATATAATATTTAATATTATTTTATCATATTATTTTGTTTTAGCCAAAAAAATAAGTATATAAAGTGAATGAAATGATAAAAATACTTGACAATTAATAAATATTATGTAAACTTACATTACTTTCATTGTTTTGGAGTACAAAAATGGATATCTTATTTACAATTATTTGTTTTCCTGGAGACGTAGTATTCTTTGTTATGGATTTCTTTCCGGATTATTTTGTTTGGTTCGCTTATGCAAGTTATATACTTGTATGTATAGCTGGATTATTTACTAGGGAATGGAAGATTTTTATTCCAACTTTTACTTTGCTTTTCGGTTATACTAGGTCTATGTTTTTAGATAAAATGTTTGACAAAATAGTTAGTTCTGATATTTCATTTTTGAGCTATTCAGATACTACTACTCATACAGTTTTATTATGGATTGCTTCTGTTTCAATATTTATTTATATGTTACTTAAAAATGAATCTAGAGTTTCATAATATCTATTTTATTGAAATGAATTAATAAAAAGCCCCTTGGGGCTTTTTATATTTTATTTAGTTTCATTTAATTTTTTTTCTAATCTTTCTATTATTTCTCATTTGTATCAAGCTTCTTTATATGATTTTAGAGTTTTTAGTAATATTTCTCTATCAGATAAATTAATTGATTCACCTAATTCATATGGCATTTCAGATCAGCTTAAATTAAGTGTACGAAAAGAATTATCAATATAAGATGGTAAAAAATCTCTTTGTTCAAATCATTTAAATTTTCAATACAATGTATTTATTAATGGTTCTGTAAAAATTGTATATAATCAAAACACTGCTAGATTAGCTCAATTGAATCAAATATTAGCTAAATGTTTAGCATCAGTTATTGATTCATTATCATTCATTGAAATTACTTCAAAAATGCTTGAAGCAGTTAATCATCAGATTATTTTTTGCATAAAATTTAATTTACTATGCATATTTTTTAAGTTATATGCAGATGTTACTTCCCATGCAGGTGATAACATTCTTTGTCATATTTGTTCCCCAGTAAAAATAGTTGTTCTAAATGGTAATTTAATAGTTCATGTTATAAATCTCCATCATGCATAATCTTTTTTTATTGTTCACCATAATTTCTCTCTAATTGTATTTAGTAATCAATTTTCTCATCACAAAAATTTTAATTTATTTTTTCATGACTCACTTAATGATCAACTAATATTTTTTGCAATATCAGATGACATTTTATTTGTATCTAATCATGTTGTTTTTTCAAATAATTCAACTCAATGTTCATCAAAAAATGCTTTTTCTTCATCTGGAGTTAGTTTTCTCTCTTTTCAATTTTCTTTTACAATTATCTCATCTTTTCAGACTTTATATTTTCATCAAATATTTAAAAATCAATCTTTAATTTTAATTTTTTCTCATTCTTTTATTCATTCCAAATTTTTTTTAGCTTTTTCTTCTAAATATTTTCTTTTTGTTACTGTATCTATTTTATTTAATATATCTTTTTCACTATATATATTATTATCTCATTCTATTTCATATTTTCAGTCAGATCTTTTTTTGTATTTATTTCATCAAATTTCTATTTCTTTAGAATCTTTAAATATTTTTTTAAAATCTTTTTTAAACAATTTATTTATTGTTTTATCACTACTTTTTGAAAGAGTTTCAAGCGATGCCTGAGTATCTCAATTTAACTCTTCAGTCTCAATATAATCTTCTCTATTTTCTCAAGTATTTTCACTATTTTCATCTTTAACTTTTTCTTCAGCTACTTTTACTTCTTCAATTAAGTCAATATTTTTTACTTCACCAGATACTAATTTGTTTCAATCACTAGTAGTCATCTCAAGTTTTCAGTCTTTGTTAAGACTTAATTTTCATACTTTATCATTAAATACATATTTACCAGAGCTAATTATTTCTCAGGTACATTTGTAATCACCACTTACTAATTTTTCAAATGTAAATGTTCAATTTTCAGTAGTAACTTCTATTTTTGATCATATTTCAATACTGTTTTCAAAATCTACTTTGTTTTCTTCAGATACTTTTTCAGCTACTTTTTCTTCACTTCTTGGAGTATAATCTTTATTTATTTTCTCACCTGATTTTGTAAATAATTCTCAATTAAATTCATAAGTTATATTACCATTTCAATCTCTGAAAAATTTTATTTTGTTATCTGTTAAATACTTTAATACAGAATGATAAGTCAATGGGGCTACACTTCATCCATTATATATACCTACATCTTCAATTATTCAATTTTCATTTGTTTTAATTACCCATTTTAAGTTATCCTTAACTATTGTAAATTCAATATTTTTTGGTAATATCAAGTCTTCTAATTCTTCTACTTTTGATTCATTTTTAACATTTTCTTCTTCAGTTTTTACTTCTTCTTCAGTCTTTACTTCTTTTAAGTTTTCTTTTTTACTATATGATTTTGTTCAATCACTTTTATATAATTTTCCATCTATTTCATATACTAATTGTCCACTTCAGTTTGTATAAAATTTAAGATTTTTTGAGTTACAATTTTCTAGTATTTCATTGTAGTTTTCTTTTTTTACTTTCATTTTTCAATTTCATTGTGAAATTTCTAATATTTCTCAATTGTCTCACGTTTTGAAGTTAAAATCAACTCAATCTTCTCTTTTTACTGTAAATTCAGCATTTTTAGGATAGTTTACTTTATTTATAGATTTAGCTTCGATTTTTCATTCTTTTGTTTCACCTTTAGTTTCACCACCATTTTTTCTTATTTTGTTTGGGCTTCATTTTCAAGAATATGGGTATTCTCAATTTCAGATTCATAAAGCATCAGCCATGTTTGGTGAACTATTTTCTCATTGAGTATTGTTTTCTCCAGTTGATACTTCTTCTTTAACTTCAGCAGTTATATTTCAGTCTTTTTTGTTAAAATTTATTTTTCAAGCACCTCTCATAACTCATACCATTACAAGTGCTTGTAAATATTCTCACCATGTCCAGTTAGTTTCTCATCCAAATGCGATTTCTAATCATTGAGATGTTCATACTAATAATCATGCTTCAGCTAATACTCATGTAATAGAAGTATTTTTAAACATAAGTGGAGGTACTATGTCAGATAATTTTCAGATATATGCTGATGTATTTCCAGCAATTCATAAATCTAATTTTCATAAATTTACTCAATCTTTTATATAATCTGTGCTTCTAATTTCATTTGCAAATTTTGCATCTAGCATAATTTTATTAGCTCATCTTAGTACTCACATAAATGCTATAGATTTTACTATTTCTTTTCAATTTGTTGTTTCATATAATAATCAATTGTTTCAATATATTAAGTTATTTGTGATTGTTGTACCTTCATAAAATGCCACTCATTCTACAGCAGCTGTACCTGAGTATTTAGCTATAGTTCATACTTTTCATGCGGCATCTACTGATTCTGCTACTCATGTAGCTTTTGCTGCCCATGAAATACCAGCTAATGCTCATTTAGCTGCTAATGCTCATACTCACATACTTACAAGTGATATTGCTAGAGTAGATGATACATCTATTGCAGTGTCAATATTTTCATCTGATATAGTAAAAATCTTATCACTAAAAAATCATTTATTCTCTCCTAATCATATCATATTAGAATAAACTCATTTATAACTATCATTTTCAGATCATCTTTTTTCTGTATTATCTAGATTTTGTTCTATTAAACTATGTTTAAGTAAATTTTCAATAGTTAGATTTATATTTAATTCAATAAAATCATCCAATTCTATTTCTTTTTGATTATTTTTTCTTTTTTCTGCATTTACTGCTTCTAGTTTTTGAGCGTATTCATCTCTATGTTTTTGTTGTTCTATTTTTATTTTTGTATATGCTTCTAGTATAGCCTCAGATAATTCTCTTCAAATTAATTGTTCTAAAGCTCATCTTTTATTATTTTTTATATATCAATATAGAGATTCATTATTTAATATATCTCTTTCTTTTTTGAAATCATCACTACTTATCAGTTGTTGTGCTACTTTTTCTTTAACTGTTTCACTATTTCCAGATGCTCAACCATATCTCATTTTATTATATATTGCTACTAGTTTTTTATCTTTATTTCATTCTCATAATAATATAGCTTTAACAGCATTTACATCATCATCTCATATTATACTTTCTTCGTTTTCTGCAATTAGTATTTTATTAAAAATTTCATCAACTTTTGAATTAATATCTTTTCATTTTTGAGCATCCTCAAAAATAGAGGCAAATAATCATTCTATTTCTCATATTTGTTTTGTAATAATTTCATCATCTTGTCTAGCTCCTTTCCAATGTAATCCATCAATAGTTTTATTTGCAGCATTTTCCCATATATCTATTACTTCTCTTAAAATAGCAGCTTTTTCATATTTTTTAAGTATTTCTTTTATTTCAGGAGTTAGTTCTGTATTTTGTACTACTTTTTGTCAATCTTTACCTATTAAATAAATAGTTCATTTTTCAAAAATATAATTTTTTGTTGTTGCTAGTTTGTTATTTGATTCTTTAGTATCTACTTTTGCTCAACTATTAACAGTTTCTTGTTTTTTATTTCAATCTTTATTATCTTTACTTGGTTTATCTGCAGTAGCTAATTTTCATCCATTTTTATTTGATATTTGTGAAGTCGAGTCTATTTTTTCTCATTTTAAATAATCTGCTGAAACATATCATTTTTTTCAGTCTTCAAAAGTAACTCATAGAAATACTTTTACTTTTCAATTTACTTCATGAGTTATATTGTCACCATTAAAATCAATTACTTTATTATCTTTCAATTTCATATCTGATATTATATTTCATTCATGATCTCTAACTTTTAGATATGAATTAGATTCTAGAATATCTACTTTTATTTTTTGTAGTTTATCTTTTGTTAAATATCTAATATCCAATTCTCATTTGTCTATTTTATCCTGTATAGATTCTTCATCTATTTTTTCCTCTGTAGTATAATTTAGCTTTTCAAATGCCATAAATTTTGTATTATATTTTAAATTCCTTGTTATAATACCATATTTATTAATACTTGGTCAATAAAAATAGATTGACAATACTGGATTATATTGCATTGTAATCTTTTAAACTTCCATTTGCAAAAACTCTCCTTTTAATTAAACTCATAATAATATTAATTTAAAATCGTTTAATTATGTTGAGTCGTATTGCTAAATATTCAGTTAAAAATATACTTAGAAACAAGTTTTTGAGTTTTTCTTCTGTGCTTGTTTTGACTCTTTTGATGTTTTTCATAAACATATTAGTTATTTTGCATGATGTTAGTTTCAAATTGATTGATAGTATCAATTCTAAATTAACTATTTCTTTGTATTTAAATGAAGATTATACTAATACATCTGTAGAAGTTATTGATTTATTAGATGATATAAAAAAACTTGCTTGATGACAAATATTAGCAGAATATAAATGAAAAGATACTATTTTGGAAGAGATGAGGAAAAAAGAACCATGACTAGTAAAAATACTTGAGAGAAATAATCCATTACCAGATACCATAGTCTTATCAAATATAGACTTGAACCAATATGCTTCACTGAATTCTGTTATTGAGAATAAAATGTTTATATTGTCAAAATCTGATTCTGACAAAGAGTATTTTGCAAACTATAGTTCTCAGTATAACAAGATAACAAATATTATAAATATATTAGATATATTACAATTATGACTTTATGTAATTATTGCTATATTTGTAGTATCTATTTCTGTAATTATATATTCAGTTATTTGAAACTTTATCTACTATTATAGAGATGAGATTTATATTACTAGATTGGTATGATGAAGTAGGGAATTCATATATTGACCATTTGTACTACAATGATGATTGTATTCATTTGTAGCATTTATACTTAGTTTATTCATATTTGTATTGATTCTTAATAATGTAAATGTGGTGTTTGCTGATATTTACTATTTTGATTTTTCATTTATGATATTTATAGTAGAAATGTTCTTATTTGTTATTATATGATGATTTGCTTGATACTTATCTTCAAAAAAATATCTAAAGTAATTTGCTTAAATAAAGGGAATATATTAGTAACTTTACAAAAAATAAAAAAAAGTTAAAAAAAAATTTGCATATATAAAAATTTTTAATATACTCCCTGAGCAATTCACAAAATTGGATGCGTAGCTCAGTTGGTTAGAGCGCTGCACTGTCACTGCAGAGGCCGCGGGTTCGAGTCCCGTCGCGTCCGCCATTAAAAACAAATTATACCAGCATAATATTTTGCTTAACAAGTAGAGATTAAAGCGTTTTATAAAAAATGCATCTGTACTAATGTATAAGTATGTAAATATTTGTATGGGGACTTAGCTCAGTTGGCTAGAGCGCCTGCCTTGCACGCAGGAGGTCAGGAGTTCGACCCTCCTAGTCTCCACCATTTTATCTAAATGACTACAATTAGGAAATTAAGAATTACAGTTAGTAATTCGATTTTGAGTTCTAATTGAAATCAAATTATAACGTAATTTTATAATATGCCTGCTAATAAAAGACCTAGAAGATTAAACTATGCAGTTAATAAAAAGGGACCTAAAACATGATGAAAAGTTGTTAAGGCTGTGAGTCATTACCAAAAACTGCAACAAAGAATTAAATTCGAATGAGAAACTAAATGGCTAGTGAATGCTGTAAAAATAGTTACAGTAAAATTAAAAAAATACCAAATAAATCTTAACAAAATATAGTATGCCTAGATTAACAGGACACGCACATAGAAAATTAAGAAGAGTATTATCTTTGATTGAGAAAAAAGTTAAAAAAACTAGAAAATAAAAACAAGTTGATTTTTTTTATTAAATCGTTAAAGTTTTATTACTTTATATTTTATTTATTATAAACATAATTATTATGGCTTTTGATAGATCTAAACCACATATTAATATTGGTACTATTGGTCACGTTGACCACGGTAAAACTACTACTACTGCTGCAATTTCTGCTGTTTTATATCATAAATATGGTGGAGGTGAAGGTTTAAGAGATTTTGCTTCTATTGATAATGCTCCAGAAGAAAGAGCAAGAGGTATCACAATCAACACTTCACACGTTGAATATGAAACTGCTACTAGACACTACGCTCACGTTGATTGTCCAGGGCATGCTGACTACGTTAAAAACATGATTACTGGTGCTGCTCAAATGGACGCTGCTATACTTATAGTTGCTGCTACTGACGGTCCTATGGCTCAAACTAGAGAACATATATTATTATCAAGACAAGTAGGTGTACCTTACATCGTTGTTTTCATGAATAAATGTGATATGGTTGATGATGAAGAAATGTTAGAATTAGTTGAAATGGAAATTAGAGATTTATTATCTAAATATAATTTCCCAGGTGATGATACTCCAGTAATTAGAGGTTCATGACTTGTAGCTTTAGAAAATCCTACTGATATGGATAAAGCTTACGGAGCTAAAACTATTATTGAATTATTTGAAGCTGTTGAACAATTCGTTCCAGTTCCTGATAGACCAACTGATAAAGATTTCTTGATGC
The DNA here is from genome assembly GCA_943356435.1 of Candidatus Altimarinota bacterium. Taxonomy (GTDB): domain Bacteria; phylum Patescibacteriota; class Gracilibacteria; order BD1-5; family UBA6164; genus UBA6164. Next base: position 41,956 of record CALREY010000005.1, on the reverse strand, counting down.
CTATTGAAGATGTATTCTCTATTAAAGGTAGAGGTACTGTAGTTACTGGTAAAATTGAAACTGGTATAATCAAAGTTGGACAAGAAGTTGAAATAGTAGGTATTAGAGATACTCAAAAATCTACTGTTACATGAGTTGAAATGTTCCATAAATTATTAGATCAAGGACAAGCTTGAGATAATGCAGGTATCTTATTAAGAGGTATCCAAAGAGATGATGTTGAAAGAGGTCAAGTTTTATCTAAACCAGGATCAATTAAACCTCATACTGAATTCGAATCAGAAGTATATATCCTTACTAAAGACGAAGGTGGTAGACATACTCCATTCTTCAAAGGTTATAAACCTCAATTCTACTTCAGAACTACTGATGTAACTGGTGATATTGAATTACCTGCTTGAGTAGAAATGGTTATGCCTGGTGATAACGTTCAAATGACTGTTAAATTACAATCTCCTATTGCGATGACTGAATGATTAAGATTCGCGATCAGAGAAGGTGGTAGAACTGTTGGTTCTGGAGTTGTTGCTAAAGTTATAGCATAATTCATACTTAATGTAAATTAATAAACTTAGTATTATCTGAAATATGATAGTACTAAGCAATTAGATTATATTAAATAATTTATATTTATTACTATATTTATATATTTATAATGTCTGCAAAAAAAACTACTACAAAGATTAGAATAAGTGTTAAATCTTTTGACCATAGATTGCTTGATGAAGCTGTGAAAAAAATCGTTACTATAGCTTCTGATTCTGGAGCTCAAGTTGTTTGACCAATTCCTCTTCCAACTAAAATACAAAAAGTTACTGTAAACAGATCAACTTTTGTTAATAAAGATGCTAGAGAACAATTTGAAATAAGAAGACACAGAAGAATGATTGATATATTGGAACCATCTGCTAAAACAATGGAATTATTACAAGATATATCTATCCCAAATGGTGTTGGTATTGAAATTAAAGCATAATTGAAATCATACGATTTCTTTAAACAATGATTATTGTAAATAATATTATTATTTATGATTGTTCGTTATAATTATTATTTGTTAATTAAACTGTTATGGCAAGAGTTTGTGAAATAACTTGAAAAAGAACAGCTGTTGGTAATAATAGATCTCACTCATTAAGAGCTACTAAGAGAAAATTTTACCCAAACTTATTTTATAAAAATATAAAAGATCCAGAAACTGGTCTAGTATACAAAATAAGAGTATCAGCTAAATGACTTAGAACTTTGAGAAAACACGGAGTTTTGTAAAATAAAATGTATTGATGATTCTTTTGAACATCACTACTATTTTGCCCAGGTGGTGGAATTGGTAGACACGCGGGACTTAAAATCCCGTTTCCTCGGAAGTGCGGGTTCGATTCCCGCCCTGGGCACCATTAAATAAAGCAAAAAATATTTAAACCTTAAATTAGAGTTAAAAATTAATCATTTTTGATTTTAAATTTATGGTTTAAAAACTAAAAAATATATATTATAAATAATTTGAAAATGTTAAAAATAAGATTATCTAGAGCTGGAAAAAGAAATATGCCATTTTTTAGAGTAGTTGTTACTGAACATACTGCAGCAGCAAAACATGGTTATAAAGAAGTATTAGGTTTTTATAATCCATTATCTAAAGATTTTAAAATCAATGATTTAGATAAAGTAAAAGCTTATGTTTCAAACTGAGTACAATTCTCTCCAAGAGTTGAAAAACTTTTAAAAGTAAATAATATTTCTATATAATATTAAAATCCTTCAATTATTTAATGTTGAGGGATATTATTTTTTTAATATACTTATTATGAAAGAAGTTGAATTTTTACAATTTATTGTTGAAAATTTAGTTGAAAATAAATCTGAAATAGTTATAAATAGAACAGAGGATGAAATGTGAGTATTATTAACTCTAAAAGTTAATAAAGATGATATGTGAATTATCATATGAAAAGGATGAAATACTATAAATTCAATCAGATCATTATTAAGATTGTATTGAATGAAAATAGATAAAAGAGTAAATTTAAAGGTTTTAGATTAGTTTTTTAAATATATAGTTATGATTATAGATACTGTTTATGCTTTAAATGAAAGTAGTTCTATATTTTGAACAACTATTAGTTTTGGAGATTTTGTATTGTTAGCGATATCTCTATTTGTATTATTTTCATGAATTTTTTCTATCGTATTTATTTTACGGTGAGGTTTGTTACTTATTCTTTCTGGAGGAAGTGATGATAAAATCAAACCAGCTATTAATACTATTAGATATGCTGTAATAGGTATAGTTATAACTGTTTTAACTATATTTATATTTCCTATATTAGGTAGATTATTGTGACTTGATGTAGAAAAATACGCTGAACCAAAAAGAATTTTTGAAAAAATAGAAGAAATAGGAAACAAGTTATTTTGAACTTCTGGTAATATTGATTGATGAATAGATAATATAGATGCAATACCTTCGGATTTTTCAGATTTATAAAAAAAAATACTTACTTTTTGTAAGTATTTTTTTTGTAGATTAAATTTTTCCATTTTTCATATATACTCATTTCCTCTACTTTAATCTTTTCCTTTTTTTCTTCTATATCTTTTGTTGATTCCACTATTTCTTCTTTTTTTGGTGCAACTGTTGTAAATTTATTATAGATGTTTTCTGTAGTTAAATATACTACATTTTCTCATTTATTTTTAAATGATTGTTGTTCTTTTAATATTTTATTTTTATATGATAGAGAACTTTTATACTTTATAATTTTCTCTGAAATTTCTATTTTTTCCTTTATTGTAGCATTGAGTCATTTTATATACTCTATATTCTCGTTTATCTTATATTCTTTATATGTAAAACTTAATATTAAATATCATATATATAGAATAATAGATATAATTATTAGGAAAATGTATTGTTTTTTCATATTTTTTGTATATTTAGAAATTTTATATAAAATAATATCAATAATTATTTCGTTCACTTAATTTATTTGTTTATATAATAATTAAAATGCTTAAAATAAAAAATAAATTTATTATTTTTATTATACTTATAATATTATGAATAGTAATAAGTATATTTGTATCCGCATATTTAGATAAAAATAAGAATTTTGACTCTTATGTTGTACTTGTAAGTTGAGATGCAGAATTAAATAAAAACCCATTAGTATTAAAACAAAAATCTAAACTAACTATCTGAGATAATGTAAAAACCATATGAAATGAGTCACTAGCAGTGTTGGAATGGTGAGATGGTAGTGTAACTAGGCTAGGGTGAAATACTAGCGTAGAAATCTCAGAATTGAACGTTTCTAATGACTTATCAAAAATAAATATTAAGTTTAGTTTGTTAAGTGGTAAAAGTTGGACAAATCTAGTTTCCTTTTTCTGAGAATGATCTTATTTCAAAGAATATTTCAGAGATTCAGAGGCAGCTGTAAGATGAACAGTATTCAATGTAGATTTAGATAATGATTATATGTATGTTACTGATCATAAAGTAGATTTAACTACAAATAGTTGAGATATTATCACTGTTAATGAACAAAATCCTTTAGATTTAAAAACATTTACTTTTATAGATTTAGAAGAATTTATACAAAGGTTCAAAGATAAGACTTTTGAGCAAATGAATATTCAATTAGATAATGAATTACTTGTAATACTTAGAAAAAGACTAGCTAGTGATTTAGCAAATATAAAAAAATTAAATGAAATAGATTTAAATGATGCATTATGAGATGAAGTAAAGAAAACTGAATTGTATAATAAAATGCTAAGCGATTATCAAAAACTAAATTTTATTAAACCAGATGATGCGGAATTATTTAAAATCAAACTAGAATTAAAAGATAAATTGTTACAATTATCTACACCAGAAAATAAGAATAAATTAATCAATAGTACTCTTAATGATTTCAAAGAAATGATTGATTCAAAAAAATATGAAAATATAGATCAATTATTGCAAATATTGTCTACAAATAAAGCTTCTCTTATAAATTTTAATCTAAATGATTATATAAAAGATAGAGTAGTACCAGAAGAAATAAAAGCTAAAATCACATCAAAATTTGCTGATTTAAAAGTATTTTTTCAATCAAGTTTTGATACAATAAAGAATTCAAATGTAGGTATAGATGATATAAAAGATTTACAACAAAAAGCAGATACAAAGGTAAAGGGGATTCTGGACGGAATATCTAATAAAATAATTAATAAATAAACACTATGTTTAAAGATAAAATGAAAATTATAAACAATAGGAACACATTATCTATATTTATATCTTTATTGATTTTTGCTTTTGTTTTTTCTATTAGTTGATTAGATTTTCTAAATATTGTAAATAAAAGAGTATTATCTTTGTATTTTGACAAATCTAAACCTATTTCTAACAATATAATGATTGTAGAAATAGATGAAGACACAGTTGCATGAAGAAAGTTGCCAAATTGAACAATCACAGAAAAATGATTGGGTAGATTTCCTTTTGATAGAAAATATTTTGCAAAAGTTATAGATAATTTAAATAATGCTTGAGCTACTGTTATAGCACTCGATGTAATTTTCTGAGAAGAAAGTAATGAGCAGTCAGATAATATTCTTTCGGAATCTATAAAAAATGCATGAAATGTAATTTTGTGAGTTTGGTCTGATTCATCATGATATGTACAATTTCCATATAGTAAATTCTGAGATTATACATTATCTAAATGATTTTATTCAGTAAATATAGAAGAAGCAAGTAATATAGTATATTCAATTATCCCATTTAGAAAATTTCAAAATAGTGAATTATTATTTAATCATTTTTCTATTGCGATTTTAAGATGATTTTATTCAAAAATCTATAATGATGATGATTATTTATCTAAAAATTTTGTTTTTACTAAAGATAAAATCATACTAAATGATAAAGTAAAATTATTTAGATCAAGTTATAATTCTAATGATGTATTAATAAATTATGCTCCAAGTCATAGGTTTTATAAAAAATCATTTCTTGATATTTATAATTGAGATTTCAATAAAGCTGAAATAAAAGATAAGATAGTAATTATTTGAGCTACTGCTGAATGAATAAAAGATGTATTTGAAACACCAATTTGAAGCTTGTATTGAGTATATCTACATGCTAATTTAATAAATACAGTTATTACAGATAATTGAATTGTATATATTAATATTTATTTAGAGTTGTTGTTATTATATTTATTTATATTAATGTCTGTTTATTTTAATGTAAGTAGGTCTTCTTATGTATTAATATTTAGTAATATTTCTATTATAGGATTGTTTATCATACTAATATACTATATAACATGATTTACTAATTTTATTTTCCACTATTTTGTTGAGTTTATATTAGCTGTGTTTATATCTCTTGCTTTTTCAAACATAGTAAAATATTACATAGAAAACAAGCATAAAACAAAGCTAAATAAAGCATTATCAGAGTATGTATCTGAAGATGTAGCAAATGAAATATTGTCTTGAGCATGATTGGTAAATCTAAACTGAGAAAAGAAAGAAATAGCAATATTTTTCTCTGATATTCAATGATTTACTAGTATATCAGAAAAACTATCACCTGAAGAATTAGTATCATTTCTAAGAGAATATTTAGGTGAAATGTCTAATATTATAATGAGTGATAAATGATATATAGATAAATATGAATGAGATGCAATCATGGCTTTATGGTGAGTATTTTGAGTAGATGAATTATCTACATATTCTATATGTAAATCTGCATTATTACAACAAAAGAAGCTTATAGAGCTAAATAATTTATGGAAAGATAGATGATTACCTGAAATAAAAGCTAGGATATGAATGCATTATTGATCAGCAGTTGTGTGAGATATATGAAGTGAATGATGAAAGAAAAACTTTACTGCACTTTGAGATAATGTAAATCTAGCTTCTCGTCTAGAATGAGTAAATAAATTTTATGGTACATTTATCTGTGCAAGTGAAGCAATTTTTGATTTACAAAAAGAAAATTTCGAATTCAGATATTTGGATAAAATAAGAGTTAAGTGAAAAGCTATTCCTATAAAAATATATGAATTATTGTGAATAAAATGAGAAGTATCAGAAGATAAAATCAAAATGAAACAAGAATTCGAAGAAGCGACAAGACTGTATTTGAATAGAGAATTTAGCAGTGCAAAAGAAATATTTCAAAATTTATTATCCAATTGAGATAATGCTCCAAGGCTTTATTTGGATATGTGTGAAATATATTTGAAAACACCACCACCAGCAGATTGGGACTGAGTTTCTGAAATGTTAAGCAAGTAAAAATTATGTTATAAAAATAGTCAAAAAAAATTTGACTATTTTTATTTTTATATATAATAAACACGCAATAACAGATACGCGGCCATCGTCTAGAGGTTAGGACTCCTGGTTTTCATCCAGGCAGCCGGGGTTCGATTCCCCGTGGCCGTACCATTGTTTATTGCAATTTTTTTTTATCGCGGGGTAGAGAAGTGGTATCTCGTCGGGCTCATAACCCGAAGATCACTGGTTCGATTCCAGTCTCCGCAACCAATTGAAATCAAAAAAATAGTCTTACTTATTACAAGTAAGGCTATTTTTTATTTATATATCCATGGTGCGATTAGATTCAATATTATTCAACTTAAGAATAATAATACTAATCATGTAAGTGTTGCTTTTATTCTCTTTTTTGATTCATCTTTAAATGATTGTTCTGCTCATCACATAGAGTATAGTATACCATTTATTATTATATATAGTACTCATGCTAGTGCTGCAATATATGTAAAATATTTAATCATATTACCAAGCATCACTGTAACAGCTCAAAATCATTTTGCAATATTACACTCATACATTTGAGGTTGTCATTCTTTTGGAGTACCTTTTGGAGTACATTTTCCTCATGGAATTTTTTCTGTTACTTCTATTTTTATTCACGTTTCTTCAGCGTAAGTATTAGTGATATTATTTGTATTTATGAATGAAATCATTCAAATAATAATTAGTATTTTTATTAATATTTTTCTCATATTTATATATTTAGAGTTATTAAGTCTTTTAAGAATGTATGTGCTGCCAATAGTATTATAGTTGCAATTATTGTATTTACAATAATACTTTTTGCTTTTTTTACTTTGTCTTCTTCTCAGTTTGATGTTATATAGTACCATCAAGCTAAAGTCAAGAAGAAAATAGCAATAGGTCCAGCAAAGAATAATACTAATTCTTCAATTGTAGCAAATAGATTCGCTCAGTCTGAAACATTTCAACTGTAGATAAAATACTTCCAACTTTCTATAAATCATATAAACATAAGTCATATAACTGACCATACGATTTTGTTTTTTGATTCTGTTATTTCTTGGTCTCTTCATCTAGAAGCTATTATTTTGATACCTGCAAGTACAATAATAAATAAAGCTATACCAAATATTAGACTTTCTAAGAATAAAATTATTTGTCAATTTAGAGTTCTATCAAAAAATCTACTTATAAATATGTTATTAGTTAAACGAGATGACCATGTTCATAATAGATTTCAATCTATTTGTCATTTATTTGTAGTTTGGAACATTTCAAATAATGTACCAGGTATGTTTATGAATATAATTGCAACAATTGTATACCGTAATTGTCTTTTTGCACTACTTAGTTGACTTTCATCATTTCACATAGATATCATCATTTGAATACCTACATATACTAAAAATAACACTAATAATCATGAAACAATATATTTGATAATAGTAAGTATAGTTAATCATAAATTTCCTAAATCATTAGTCAAATCTCCAGATGCTCCTATAGTTTGTATAGAGTGTCCTGTGATATTATTTAATCAATCAACCTCATCAAAATTCACAGCTGCATTTACAGTTGCGATTGAATAAATTCATAATATTAGAAATATTGTTGCAATAATTTTAGCTATATTTTTCATAAATTTTTAAAATAAGTATTTTATTATATTTTAGACTCTGGAATAATAAAGAAAGTAAGTATAAGGTAGTTAAATACAAGTATAGTTAATCAGATGATTATATAGATAATTATATTTTTTGCTTTTTTCAATTTTCATTCATCTCATGCAGAAGTAAGTACCAAGAATCATGCATAGATAATAAATAATATTACGACTATTCATACGAAACTATTCATCCAATCTATTATTCTCACTATTATTTGAGCAAATCATTTCAAATCAGTTTGATTCACACAGTTAACTTGTAATATATTATTTCTACAATTACTTTTTCAGTATGTAGTATATACTATTGCTTTAGCTATTTTTACTACTATAAATCATACTGCTGCATATAATACTGCCATTTTTCATGTTTTTGCTTTAGCATCATCTCATCCAGCAGTAATAATTCTAAAAAATGCATATATCATGATAGCTAAGAATACAAATGATGCTGCTGTTTCAAGCATATTGATAAGAGGATTCATTATTGTAGATAAGAATCTCTCAGCTAAGTTTATATTTACTCATCTATCAAATAAGTTAAATACTATATAATATGCTAATTGAGTTACTACTACTCATACAGATATCCATATAAGTCATTTTTTGAAATTTGTTACTTCTGATTCCGTTTTGTCTGATACAATTAGTCTAATTACTATTATCAAGAAAAATAATCATGATACTATAAAAAACAAGTTTTTTAAATCACGAGCAACTCTTAAAATAGTGTTATATATTCATGTTTCACCTCATACTCAAACTGTAAAATCAGTATTAGGATCTTTTATCTCATTTAGATGCACATTTCTATTAACAGCAGAATTAACTCAGTTATCAGTACCTGTATCTAGATTGGTACCTCTACTACTGTTTATACCTGTTTCCACACCAATATTAATACCTATATCTATTGCATAGGTAGTAGCAGTGTAATGCGTAAATATTATTGATAATAGTATAAATATTTTTATTAATGTTTTCATTAATCAGATTTATTAATTAATATATATTTTTATTTTATCATATCTTTTTTATAAATACAAAAAAACACTCTTTAATGAGTGTTTTTTTCTAAATTGTATCTTGAATTATATAATTAAAAGTAATTACTTCAGTACCATCTGTATCATAATCAGCATAAGTAGTAGCTGTATAATGAGTAAAAATAAGAGATAGTACAACAATTAGTTTCAATATGGAGTTCATAATATGGGGTTGTTAATTAATATGTACTATTATTTTAGCATATTAAAATATCTAATGCAAAAAAACACACTATTTTTAGTGTGTTTTTATGTGTTTTTATTCTGTAGGACTTATTCCTAGTCTTGCCTCTATTTCCATATCTACATATTTCTTTTTTCTACCATATTTCTTTCTAGAATACTCTTTTATTATTTCAGATATTTTTTTGTTTTGATAATTATTATCCCATATTGTTTTTAGATCAAATGGTCTAGTAGTTGCATTATCTATGTTTAGTTTACAATACGCTGTAAAGTTGGCTATTCATATAATATCTTGTTGTGATAATAGTGGTGCATATTCTTTTTCCATGTATTCTGCATCTTCAGCACCTACCTTGAAACTCATAATTGTTCAGGCATTACCGAATACTGCTTCTTTGATACTTGGTTTGTCTCATTTTTTAGCTCAGCTTCATCCTATTTGTGCGATGAATTGGTGAGCCATAATAAGTGCTAAGTGGTATTTTCTCGCTTCTGATAATATTTCTCAGAATGTTTCTGTTGCGAAGTTTTGGAACTCATCTACATACATGAAGAAATCTTTTCTTTCTTCTTGAGGTATATCAGCTCTACTCATCGCAGCCATATTTACTTTTGATACGAATATCAATCATAATAATTGTGCATTTAATGCTCAGATTTTACCTTTTGATAGGTTTACTAATAATACTTTTTGGTTGTCCATTATCTCTCTTATGTTAAAAGCAGATTTTGGTTGTCCTATAATATTTCTAATAGTTGTATTTGTAATAAATGGACCAAATTTCGAACTGAAATAAGGAATCATTTCTTGTTTTTCTCTGTCTCAAGTATTTGCATATTCATGATCCCAGAAAGATTTAACTACTGGATTTTTTACTTTTGATGTTTTATATTTCATAAATGCATCATCTACGAAAAGTCTAGGTACATCTATAAGTGTTCATCCGTCTTCTACATCTTCCATCAGTGTCAAACATCCATTACGGAAATAGTGTTGTATTCTAGGACCAAATATTTCATCACCAAATATTTTGATAAATATTTCAGTTGCATCCATTGCAGCTCTATCCATTTCTCTTTTTCTTGCTTCTGGATCAGTTGAAACTACTTCCAACATATTTAGTCACATTGGTCTTTCTGTATCTGCTGGGTCAAAAACGATTATATCTTTTGCTCTTTCTTTTGGTGCGAAATCAAGTACATCTTCCACCAAGTCTCCATGTGGATCAATAACACAAACTCAGTCACCATTCCGTAAATCTTGTCTAGCTAAATATCATATAAATACTGATTTTCAACCTCATGATTTTCAGATAACATAGTGATGTCTACCTCTGTCTTTTCTAGAAAAGTAGACAGGTGTTTTTTTGTTTCTATATTCATTCCATCCTAATAATACTCAGTCTTTATAGACAGGGAATCATCCTAATTGTCTATGAACTTGTATACTGTTACCATTTGCATCTTTTTCTTCTAAAATTGTTGGTTCTTTTGGAAATCTTAGATTATGAGGAACTGGTAATTTTTTGTATTCTAACCATTTAATAATCGGTGATTTGTTGTAGTTTATATCTGGCATATGATATAGTGTCGATATCTCGTCTATAGAAAAATAAGACACATCTTGAAAAAATCATACCAATTTATATTTAAATCAGAAATATCTAAGTGGAGTAAAGATGAATTGTAGAGCATCTTCTCTCACTTGAGGATTATCTAATGCATTGTTGTATTCATCTGTAAATATAGATGCAGCAGCAACTATAGCATGTACTCAATCTTTTGCACTTTGGTGGTCTTTACTACTTACTAGTATTCTAATAGATGCAGTAAAAAATGGTTGTCCAGCAGCTTCTCACATTATTTTTTGTGCTTCAGTTTCAGCTTGGTTGAATATTTTATATGCATCTCATTCTGATGCTCAAGGTGCAGTATTTGAAGATTTTACCATTTTGTCTGGTCCTTGAATCACTGCTACTATTGGATTCCATAACCATCCTAGAATAGAAAATGATTGTTTTTTATTTTTTTTGTATTTTCATTTTGATACCAATCATGCAGCTTTTTTAGCTAATTTGTTGAAATTTGTATCTGGTTTGATAACTACTTGGTAAACAGCTTTATCCTCTTTTCCTAATCATCCAAATACATTTGTAAAGTTGTTTATTGGATCATCTTCTAGGTATTTGAAAGTTCTAATTGGGAATACATCATCATGTTCTTTACTAAGTGATGCTCATCTCATAGAATATCATTCAGGTTTGATGTTTATATAGTCTTTTTTATCTACTATAATAATTTCAGCATCATTATATATAGATGTTAAATGTTGAGATACTAGATTTACATATGTTTTATAAGTAACAATGTAAAATGTTACTTCATTGTTTTCATATACTAATTCAAGTGATATTTTTGAGTGTTTGAATATTTTATTTAAAAAAGTATCTCTAAGTCATGCTTCTGCTAGTTTGTGTACTGCTTTGTAAAACATACTCATCATTCATATTTTTTCTTTGAAGTCTTTTTTTGTTTCTCTTTCTTTATCTAGTTTAGAATCTGCTCTTGGTAGTGATATTTTTAGATATCTTAAGTTTTTAGCATAATATATTTCAAATAAAAATCTAATAGTTTTTATTAATACATATATTCACACTATTATTAATAATCATATCAATATATAGTATCAAATATTCATGATTAAATCTATAATGGAATCAATGATTCATGGTCATGATTGTACATTTTTAGTTGCTGTTGCAGTATTTCCACTATTAACTAATCAAGCAAAACTAAGTCTTACTTGTGAATAATAACAAATCATTGCAATATATATCTTTCTCATTTGTTTTTGTTTTAATTATAACAAAATAATATTATCATAAATTTCAATATTATGGAAAATATATGTATTGACAGAATTATAAACTTGATTTCTAATAATAAAAAGTATAATATTTTATCATAAGTAGTTAAGTTTTTGAATTAGTAAAATATAATTTGACTTAATTTATATTTTTTCTATAATTCTCGTCCAACAAAAAAACAAAAACCAAAAAATGGAGTAATAATTATGAACAAACGTAACGTATATAATGTTGATGGAAAGCCAACTATTTATTTATCAGATGGTGTACCAACGCCAACTGAAAATTACGAGTTAACTAATAAGTATGGCAAATTAACATTATTGGATAAGCCCAAAAATGGAAAACGTGGCGAACTATTTCAAATTATTGATAATACTGATGAAGTAGTTACTGCTTAAATTTTCCTCAAATTAAACTAAAAGACTTTGTAATAATTTACTTAGTCTTTTATTTTTTATTTTTTTGTTAATTTATACCTATTATTTCTTGCTTTTGAAGTATTTTTCATTATAAAATACTATAGATTACATAATTAACTAAAAATAAAATGGATTACTCAAAGGAGTCTATTGATAGACAACAAAAGATACAAGATTTAAAGGATGCATGAGTTATTTGTTATGCTAATAATTATAGAGGTAAACAAAATGTAGAAAATATCAGAGAAGTATCAGAAAAACACTTGAAAGAAGTGGATTTTTTGATGGAACATTGATCAGTAGGAGAATTCAAAACAGCAGGTAGAATAATGCAAAGTAGAGGTATGTGAAAACTGGTATTTGCTAAACTTAGAGATAATACTTGAGATATTCAAATATGTTTTCAAAAAGATAAAGTGCATTTCAATACTGGTAGAAAAGTAGTAGATAGTATAGAATTAGCAGGAGAAGAAAAAACTGCTTACAAAATAGCTGAAAAATTTTGCCAAGTATGAGATATTATAGGTGTTATTTGAGATTTGTTTTTAACTAAACATGGTGAACTAACTATATTTGTAAAAGAATTTCAAATACTTAGTAAAGCAGTTAGACCTTTACCTGAAAAATTCCACTGATTACATGATAAAGAGACTATTTATAGACAAAGATACCTAGATTTGATTACAAATGAAGAATCATATGATAGATTTAGATTTAGAAGTAATTTCGTAAAGGCTATTAGAGAATTTTATTGGCAAAATGATTTCCTAGAAATAGAAACTCCTGTATTAGGTAATAGTGCTTCATGAGCAGCAGCTAAGCCATTTATTACACATCATAATGATTTCGATGAAGATTATTTCTTGAGAATTGCTCCTGAAACAGGTCTGAAAAAAGCTACTGTAGGTAGATTCGAAAGAGTATTTGAAATAGGGAAAAATTATAGAAATGAATGATCAGATCCTTCTCATATGCAAGAATTCACTGCTGTAGAACATTATGCTGCATGGTGGAATTATGAAGACAATATGAAGTTCACAGAGGATATGTTTGACTATATATTTAATAAATTGGATATAAATAAAGAAGTAGAAATCAAAGATAAAGATTGAAATCCTAGAATGGTAAATTTCACTACTCCTTGGCAAAGAATAGACTATATAGAGTGAGTGAAAAAAGCTTCAGGACTAGATGTAAGTACTTATAAAAGCTGAGATGAGGAAAAACTAATAAAAGATATAAAATCTAAATGAATCCAATTTGAATGAATGGATAAAATGGTAGTACCAACTCTTATAGATTATTTGTATAAAAAAGTACTTAGACCAAGTATTACTTGACCTGCTTTTGTATATAACTATCCTAAATTAATGCAACCGTTGGCACGTCAATCAGATATGGATGAAAATATGGTAGAACAATTTCAACTAGTTGTTAATGGATGGGAAGTATTAAAAGCTTATAGTGAGCTTGTTGACCCAAAAGTACAACAAGATAATTTCGATGCACAATCATGAGCAATAGAAAAATGAGATGAAGAAGCTACTTCAGGAGATGATGATTTCGTACTTGCTATGGAATACGCTATGCCTTGCCAATCTGGTTGGTGAATGTGAATAGATAGAATAGTTTCACTATTAACAGAACAAGAAAATCTGAGAGATGTAGTATTATTCCCACTTATGAAAAGTGATAAAAATGAGGAAAAAATATAAAAACTAGACAATTGTCTAGTTTTTGTTTTTAAATAAAAAACTAGAATAATTACAAAAAATTATTACAATGCATTAGAATTTTATTAATTATAACCTTTATTTATGTTTATACATTTACATAACCATTCGCATTATACTATTTTGGAGTGACTACCTAAACCAAAAGATTATGTAAAAAAAGCCGTAGAACTATGAATGACAGCAGTAGCAATAACTGATACTTCAAATGTTCACGGTTGTCATGAACTGTATAAAGAGTGTAAATATGCTTGAATAAAGCCAATAATGTGAACAGAGATTTATGTTACTTCTTCACTTGATGAAAAAATTAATCATAAATTGGTATTGTTAGCAAAAAACCTAAAATGATATCATAATATACTTACTCTGACATCAAAAGCTAGTTTGGATAATGCAGGAAAAACTGCAAAAATAGATTTCAATGATATAGTAGATCTAAAAAACGAGCAACAAGACTTGGAAATTGTTTGTTTATCATGACCAATATCATGAGAAATACCTTATTATATACTTTCTGGTAAGCCAGATGAAGTAGTAGTATCAAAAATAAGAGAATATCAAGACTTGTTTTGAATAGAGAATTATTATTTAGAATTGATGTATCATGATGATATACCGAAACAAAGATTGGTAACAGATAAATTGATAGAAATACATAATAATTATGATATCCCAGTAGTTGCTACAAATAATTGTTTCTATATAGATAAAGAAGATAAGAAAACCCAGGATGTTATTAAAGCATTAGGTACATGACATGAACTAGATAATCCAGATAGACCAACACTTATAAATGGTGATTATTCTTTTCTAGATGAATATGAAATGCAAGTAATGTTTGGGTTTATACCTCAAGCATTAGAAAATACTGTGAAGATAGCAGAAATGGTAAATATCAAGATAGAAACAGGATGAATCTTAATACCTACTTTTGAGTTACCAGATGAACATCAAAAAATATATGAAGAATCATTAGAAGTAGAAAAAGACCAATATTATAATGAAGCAAAATGATGAGATAAAGAAAATTATATAAAAAAACTTACTAGTGATGAATGGTATTTGAGATATCTTTCTTTTGCATGATTAAATTGGAGATACAAAGAAAAAATACCAAGAGATATTATATTCAAACTAGTACAGAAGTTGGACAAACCAAGTTTGACAAAACAATTGACAGAAACCTCTCCAGAGGAGCTAAAAGCCCTTTCTATAACATATTATTCAGAAGAAAAGAAACAAATATTGTCTACATTCACTCAAGATATTCAAGACAAGATTGAGAGACTTGAGTACGAATTGGTAGTAGTACATGAGATGTGATTTGATGCTTATTTCTTGATTGTTGCAGATTATATCAACTGGGCAAGATCCCAAGATATTCCAGTTTGACCAGGTAGATGATCAGCTGCTTGATCACTGATGGCATTTTTGTCGGGTATTACAGATATAGACCCATTACCATATAAATTACTTTTTGAGAGATTTTTGAATCCTGCCAGAGTATCGATGCCTGATATCGATACAGACTTCGCTGATACTGAAAGAGATAGAGTTATAAAGTACTGTAGTGAAAAATACTGAGCTGACAGAGTAGTAAATATATGTACCTTTGGTACTTTTGCGGCCCGTGCAGCAGTGAAAGATGTATGAAGGGTATTTGGTATACCTTTTGCAGAAATGAACAACCTAGCGAAGTTAATACCCGAAAAACCAGGTACAAAATTGAGATGAGCATTAGAAGATAGTATAGAGTTCAGAGAAGCCTATGAAACAAATCCAAAATATAAAGAAATAATTGACAATGCATTAAAGATTGAATGAAATGTTAGACAATTGTGAGTGCATGCCTGTGCGGTTATCATCGCTCCTGAGTCTATGACGAAGTTTACAGCTCTACAACATCCACCAAAAGATGCAGAAGCAGTTGTAACTCAATATTCAGCATATCCATTAGAAGATTTATGACTTCTTAAAATGGACTTCCTGTGACTAAGAAATTTGACAGTTATAAAGAGAGCTCAAGGCATAATAAAGGCAAATAAGACTATAGATGTAGACATATTGGACATAGATTTAAATGACCCAAAAGTATTTAAAATCTTTGCAAATGGTGATACTACATGAGTATTCCAATTTGAATCTGATGGTATGAGAAAGTACTTAAAAGACTTAGCTCCAGATAGCTTCGAAGATTTGATAGCGATGGTATCATTGTATAGACCAGGTCCACTTGCATATATTCCTACATATATCGATGTAAAATACAAAAGAAAAGAATTGAAATATCTAACAGATGATTTGAGAAAAATATTAGAAGATGCTTGATATCCTGAGGAAGATATATTAGAAGAAAAAAGAAAACTAGATGAAGACTTAGCTCCTATACTAGATGTAAGTTATTGAATCGCAGTATATCAAGAACAATTGATGTTTATAGTTCAATATATGGCTTGATTTTCTCTATGAGAAGCAGATTTGCTAAGAAGATGAGTTTGAAAGAAGAAATTGGATGTAATCGAAGCTCTTAAAAAAGAATTTATAGATAAATGAAAAGCATATAGACAGTACAAACCTGAAACTACAAACTATATATATACTGAAATGATAATGCCTGCTGCTAATTATTCATTTAATAAATCGCATGCAGCATGTTATGCATTTATAGCTTATCAAACGGCTTATTTAAAAGCATATTTTCCTACTGAATTTTTGACTAGTTTGATGGTATCTGATTCAGAAAGTATGGAGAGAATTGTATTAGAAGTAGGTGAATGTGAATCTAAATGAATCTCAGTTTTACCACCAAGTGTAAATGAGTCAATGAAACAGTTCACTTATATTGATGATAAAAATATTAGATTCTGATTAAAAGCTATCAAGTGAATATGAGATTGACCAATTGATAGGATCATAAATGCTAGAGAAGAAGCTGGTGGTAGATTTGATACTCTTGAGAATTTCGTAGAAATATCAGGGAAAGAAGTAATAAATAAGAAATCGCTTGAAGCATTGATTATGTCTTGATCTATGGATCAATTTTGAGTAAGAAATAGAATGTTTAAAAGTATTGAAGATTTGATTAGATTTTGTAGAAAAGATGAAAAAAAGAAAGAAACAAGTCAGATATGATTGTTTGATAATAGTACTGATTTCGAAGAAAAATTGGAATTGGTAGATGTGCCAGAATTCTCATATGAAGAAATGCTAAAAGGAGAAAAAGATATGATTTGATTTGCTGTTTCTGGACATGCACTAGATTGACTAAAAAGGTATTGTGTAAGAAGAAGTAACAATACAAATAAGTTAAAAATGGACATGCTAGAATTATTAGAATTAGACAAAAAAGAAAACCCTGAAAAATATATTTCTGAAGAGGATTTAAAGAAAGAACTAGAGATGTGAATAGAATGAGAAGAGCAAAAAAAGAAAGCAGAAAAGACAGAAAAAAAAGAAAGAAAAGAGGAAATAGTTCAAGCTGTTTGAGTAATTGTAGACATGAGAAAAATAGTGACAAAGACAGGTAAACAAATGATTTTTTTGAAGTGTGAGTGATATGATTATGATTTCGAAGTAGTAATATTCCCAAAAGATGTAGACACTTATAAAGACAAGTTGGACATAGACAAAATCATAATTGTTAACTGATCACTTAGTATAAATTTTGAATATGGAAGAAAGTCTATACAGGCTCGTGATATAAAAGTAGCAACAATTTCTATGGTTCGTGAACAAGCTAAAGATTTATGATTATTTGATAGTTCTAAGAGATATATAAATAGTACATTAAATAAAACTGAAATCGAAGAAGTATGAGAATTTATTCCGCTTGAAACTTCTTCAATAGATAAAGATTGTATAATAGATGAAACAAATGATAATTGTTCTATTATGCCAGAAAATTTCGAAGAAAAACTAGAAGAAAAAATCCGAGAGAACAAATCAGAACAATTAGATGAAATAATGGATGATAAATATATTATAATTATTCCTAGTCATGCAAAGAAAGAAAATTTATTGGAATTGAAATCATTTATGCAAAGTTTATCAGAATGATATATAAAAATATTTCTAAATCTTAGAGGACAAGAAATAGATACAAAGATGAGTTTAAAAGACATAGACTTAATTAAAAATTGGTGTAATGATAAATGGAATTAAATCAAAAAAACATTAATACTAAATTAATGTTTTTTTTTGACATATAATAATATATATAGTTGACTTTTTAAAAAATGTTATATTATATAGTCATTATATTTATTAAAATTTTATATTATATATAAGATTAAATTTATTCGAATTACATAGAACAAATTATTACTTAATAATTAAAGAATTTAATAAAAAATATTGTAAATTAGAAATTATTATGCAACTTAAACAATATTAATTTATGAAAATATCTATTATTATACCAGCGTATAATGAAGAAGAAACTATTTGATCGTGCTTAAAATCTTGTCTTAATCAAACAAGACCTGCAGATCATATAATAGTTGTGAATGACGGTAGCAAAGACAGAACTTGAGAAATTATTGATTCATTTTGAAAAAAAGTAAAATGAGTTCATTTAACAAAGAATACTTGAAATAAAAGTCATGCTCAACAAATTGCTATTAGTCATGTAACTGATGATATATTTATAGCTACTGATGCAGATACTATACTAGATAAACATTTTATTGAAGAAATTGAAAAATCATTTAAAAATTCAAAACATTCAGTTGCTGTATGTGGTTATGTTGTAAGTATGAGAGGAAATTGGGTTACAGCTTGCAGGGAATTAGAGTATATTATATGACAAGATATACATAAAAAAGCTCAAGCTATTATTAATTCCATTTTAGTAATGCCAGGTTGTGCAACTTGATTTAAAACAAATTTTTTTAAAAATCATGTAACTTTTGATCATGATACAATTGCAGAGGATTTAGATTTTTCATATAAAATAAATAATTATAAAAAATCAAGACATATACTTTTTAATAATAAAGCATTTGTATATACACAAGATCCAGATACACTTAAAGCATATATTTATCAATTAAAAAGATGGCAATGATGAGGTTGGCAATGTCTAAAAAAACATTTTGCTGATGTAAATAAGTTTTTCTTCATTTTTGAATTATCTATATCATACATTGAGGGGCTTGTTTTTTCTTTTATGGTATTAATATTACCATTTATAAATTTGAAAATGTATCTTAATTGATTAATTCTTTTTTATACATATTCAACATTGTTGTGACTTTATTGAGCTATCAAGAGAAAAAGAATTGATTTGTTTTTTTATTCATTTTTTATGATAATTTTTACATTTATAAATTCTTATGTTTTCGTAACAGAATTTTATAAACAAATTATAAAAAATAATAAAAGTTTAGTATGGTTTAAGCCTGAAAGGAGAAATATTAATATTTAAGAGATAGCTATGATGCCGAATTGATGAGGGACTTTCATTTTTCATGTAATAGTAATTATAGTAAATCGGATAATTAAAAAACCTATACATGCTTTAATTATATTACTTGTTATTGTGTTTTTTGCTAGTCAAATAACTTTATTAGCAAAAAATAGTGTAAAAGAAAATAATTTTTCAGTATTGAAAAAAATACATATGTGTTTTAATGACTGAAAAATAAATCCAAATAAAAAATATGTTATATTAAGAATTGATGATATTCAAGCTTCATATTTAAGGGATGTTTGAATAAAAATGATGGATGACTGATTTAAGAGAAAAATACCTTTTACTCTTGGATTAATTCCTATGAATTTGGATACCGATAATATTATTATTGATTATTTGAAATCAAATAAATGTAATTTAGAGATTGCATTGCACTGATTTAATAATAGACAAGATTTTCCTGAGTTCAAAGATTTATCAGCTAGTGAAGCATCAATAAAATTAGATGCATGATTAGAGCAAATAAAAAGTATTACTGATGATAATATCACTACTTTTATACCACCTGATAATGTTTATTCTACTGGTACTATAGATGCAACTAAATCAAAGAATTTCAAAATAATATCTTGAGAATGAAAATCATATTTTGATTATACTGTTTCTACTTACTTGTTTGATAAGAAAAAAGTAAATGATATGAATACTATACTTGATTTAACAAGTAAGAGTGTAATTGAAAAATGATTTGCAATTATCATGTTGCATCCTCAAGATTATGTTAACGATATATGAGTATTGGATGAAGTTAAATATGCTAAATATATTGAACTTATAGAAAAATTAGAACAAGAATGATATACTTTTACTACGATGAAAGATTATTATAATCATTTAAAGTCAGAATGATCAAAAATAGATTTTTTTGATAGGACTATTAATGCAGATAAATTTAATAATCTTAATATTGAAATTGTTAATAATAGAAAATGATAATACTCATAAAAAAACTCTAGCTTAGCTAGAGTTTTTTTGTTTTACCAATATATACCATTTTTAGTAATTGTTTTTGTCCAATCTCATTTTGGCACACAATTATCTGCTATAAAGTTCCAATTTACTTTTCAACTTCAGTTAAATCAGATAAAATTAGCTAAATCAGGTGATAGGTCTATTCATGCATTTAATAATGTTTTATTTTTTGGTTTACTTGTACCAAATACATAATTAAAATCATCTTCGTGAAATGGTCATACATCCTCCCATTGTCCATAAGCAACTTTTCAGTTATATTCTACCTTAACCCATTTATTTTTTACTACTGATTCAGTAGATTTAATATTACTATTATACCAAGGTATATTTACAACATCTTTTCTTCTATTTCAGTTTGCATCAAAATCATTATATGGAAGGGCTATATAAAATTTGTTTTCAGTTCAATTTTTGAAATGTTCATACCATAATCCATCCCAAGCACTTTGTACATTTGAGATATATCAATTAGATGCATCTGCTCATTCTCAAACCCAAAATGTAGAAGCATTTATATCTTTATGTATATAGTAAGTTGGACAAGAAGAATTATCAACAACAGGAGTTTTTACATTTACAACAGGAGGTTGAGTAACTACAGGCTGTTTAATAACAACAGGTGGTTGTTCTATTATTACTGGATTTTGCACTACTATTGTTTTTTTAGGAGTATGTGTAGTTTTTTTACTTGTACTATTTATTTTATACAATTCATTCATAACATTTTTTTGTAAATATGATAATGATTCATATTTTGCAGTATTATCTTTATTTTTTATTTTTAAAGCAAAAAGTTTTTTGTTTAATTTTACAAGTATATCTTTTTCTTCTTGTTTAGTGTATTTTTTTTCAAGAGTAGAAAATAGATTCTCAGTAGCAGTATCCAATTTATCTTTAGCTGAATCTGTTAATTCTGCAAAAGCGAATCAACTAATTGATAGTAACAGAATAAATACAAATATATTTTTTAACATATCTTAATGTATTAATAAATAAATATAACTTATATTAAGTAACTATAATATACATTTTTTAAACTAAATCAAAAATAATATTTAATATATTAAAAATTGAGTTTTCTATAAACATTATTATTGTAATGTTAGTTTGTAAGAATATTATAAGAATTTTAATATATTTTCATATATATAAAAATGATTGCTTATGCAATCATTTTTATTAGTCTTTTTTATTTCTTTTTCTTTCTCATTCAGTTAAGAATTTTTTTCTTAATCTGATTGTTAGAGGAGTTACTTCTACATATTCATCATCTGATATGTAATCAATAGCTTCTTCTAGAGACATTATTTTTTGTGGAGTAAGTTTTAATGCTTCATCTGTACCAGATGCTCTTACATTTGTAAGTTTTTTGTTTTTAGTAGCATTTACTGTTAAATCTTGTCCTTTATTTGATTCTCATATAATCATACCTTCATATATCTCAGTAGCTGGTAGAACAAATATAGTACCTCTATCTTGTAAGTTAAATAAAGAGTATGCCATAGTTTTACCATTTTCCATAGATATCATTGATCATACTGATCTTTTTTCAATTGGTCCTTTATATTCTTCAAAACAATCAAATGAGCTTGATAATAAACCTTCTCATTTAGTCATAGTAGTAAATTCTGATTTGAAACCTAATAATCATCTAGTAGGTACTCTAAATTCTAGACTTACAATACCATTATTTTCAATCATATTACTCATTAAACCTTTTCTTTTACCTAATTCTGCAATAACTACTCATTCATTACCTGCAGGAACTGAAACTGATACATTTTCAATTGGTTCCATTTTTTTACCATTTTCTTCATGCATGATTACTACTGGAGCTCAAACTTGTAATTCAAATCATTCTCTTCTCATAGTTTCTATCAAAACTGATAAGTGAAGTTCTCATCTACCTGCTACTTCATAGTTATCACCTGAATCAAAATCTATTTTTAATCATACATTTGTTTCTAATTCTTTTTCTAATCTATCTCTGATTTGTCTAGAAGTTACAAATTTACCTTCTCTACCAGCAAATGGAGAATTATTTACTAAAAATTCCATTTTTAGAGTAGGTTCATCAATTGTTATAGCTGGCATTGGTTCAGCATTTTCTATAGATGAAACAGTTTCACCTACGAATATATCTGGTATACCTGCTAAAGTAATAATATCTCAAGCAGATGCTTCTTTAGCTTTTACTTTTACTAATCATTCATTAGTAAGTATTTCTGTAATTTTACCTTTTCTTTTCTTTCAATCATTTGAAGTAACAAATACTTCTTGACCAATTTTTACCACTCATTCATATATTCTACCAATACCTAGTCTTCATAAGAAATTATCAAAACCTAAGTTTGCAATTTGCATTTTAAATGGAGCTTCTGAATTATTAGGAGCTTCTGCTACTTTTTCCATAACGAAATCTAGTAGAGGAGTGATGTCTTTTCTTTCTGGATGTTCATCTGTCCAAGCTAATCATTCTCTTGCTATAGCATAAATTGGTTCATGTAAGTGTTCTAATTGTTCATCAGTAGCACCTAATTGTACGAATAAATCAAATAATTGATCTATTACCCAATCAGCTCTAGCAGAAGGTTTATCCATTTTATTAATAACAATAACTGGATGTAAACCTAATTCAAGTGATTTTTTTAGTACGAATTTAGTTTGAGGCATTGGACCTTCATAAGCATCAACAACTAAACAAACACTATCAACAGTTCTAAGTACTCTTTCTACTTCTGAACCAAAGTCAGCATGTCAAGGAGTATCTACTATATTTATTTTATTACCTTTGTAATTAATACCAGTATTTTTTGAATAAATTGTAATACCTCTTTCTTTTTCTTGAGCATTAGAGTCCATTGCACAAACTTCTAGTCCTACTCTAGCATCAAAATTATCATCAGCTTTTAATAATTCATCAACTAATGTAGTTTTACCGTGGTCAACATGGGCAATAATCGCTATATTTCTAAATGACATAAAAATAATTAATAATTAATAAAAAATAAATGAATAATGAATAAATTAAAATAAATATAAAATAATTAAATTTTATATTTTATTTATTAATAACATTTTCAGATGCAGGGAGTATATGAATAAAAAGCTAAAAGTAAAGTTTTTTATAAAAAACATTGACATATCTTATAAAGTATTAATAATATCTTTTGAAAATATTATTAAATTATATGTATTATGGAAAAAGAATTGATATCTTTAGAATGAAATAGAGGTAAAACATTATCAAAAGATGTATTTGAAACAAAGTATCCTTGTTTATATAAATGAGTAAATGATACTGGATATTTAACTGTATTAATAGATGATAAAATACATTTTTTATGATCATTTCTGGATTGAGTATTTCATTTTAGACCATTTTTAACAGAGATAATGTTAGATAATATTGAGGCAAATTTACAATTAAATGATATAGTTATTTTAAAGGAAGAAATACAAGATCAAGTTTTAAATTTAATATCATGATTTCTACCTGATATGAATAATGACACAAAAAAAGATTAATACAGCTTTAGCTGTATTAATCTTTTTTTTGTGCTTTTTTGCAAATGAATTATATATATGATAAAATATAAATAATTATATTATAAGAATTATTTATGACTAATTTTGTTAATTCACTTGATGATTTAAGCAATGAAACTATTATAAACGATACAATTGGGTGATTGTCGGAACTTGTAGAAGTGAAAGATGATGTTACTAATATACTTAGTGAGCAAGATGCATTAAATGAAATAGAACATTATATTCAAAATAAAAATTTTGATTGATTAATTTCTAAACTTGAAAATTTTGATACAAAATATCATGAAATAATTGCTTGTAAGCTTATGGATGCTTGAAAGTGAGAATTAATTTATAAAAAACTTACTTGATTTAAACATTCAAATTATACAAATATAATTTTGGAGTTAATTTGATATTGATATATAGAAAATTTAAAATCAGTATTTGTTAGTATTGAATGATTAGATTATAATGAAATTATTTCTGAATTGCTTGAATCATATTATATTGATTTTGTAAAAGAAAATTTTAGTCTATTTAAATGATTGACAAACTATACTGCCCTTACTTTACTACACGAATATGAAGATTTTGAAGAACTTATATATATAAATTTTGATAATTTTGTTTGATTGTATTTTGATGTAGCTTCTATACTTCTTGATTCAGAATACATTTCTAGCATGGATGATTTATCTGAATTTTTTAGTAAATTTGATTGATTGGATACTTTTGAGTGAGCTTTGTATTTACCAAAAAGTACTGTGTGGAATTACTTTGATTATTTTAAATTATCTGAAGATCAAAAAGAAATAATTGTTTTAGAGATTATAGAAGATAATTGAATTGATTTTCTTATTACTAGTCCTAAATATTTAAAATATGTTTGAGATTTAGATTTAATTTTTAAATTAATAAAAACAAGAAACGAAGATGTTGTTGTTAATAATTTGGATATAATTAATTTAAATGATGAGGATTTATTTAATTTAGAAGAGTATTTAATAAAAAATATTTCTGCTAAAAATGTATTGAAAAATGTTTCAAAGTTTAGAAAAATAAAATGAAAAGAATTAGTGCAAAATTTGCATGATAATTCAGGTTTTTATCTTGATGTTTTTTTGTATAATTTGAACTTGTTTAATTTTTTGAATAAATGAGAATTAATTTCATGTATATTAGATTATTCTTCTTCTGATAGTATGGATTGAAGTTGAGAAACATTAATATTAGATAACTATGATTCTATTGTTTGAAATTATCCATTTGATAAGTTGGCAAGTGAGTTAATAGAAGAATGAAAAGTTGATTTTCTTTGCAATGAAATAAGAGATATAAAATGATTTAACTTGGATGAAGAATTTGCACAAATATTACTTAAATGAAAATGATGCGTTTATTTAATGGAAAATATTGATTCATTTTATATTGATAAAGGTTCTGTAATATTAGCTGAGATTAGTTCTATAGAAGAGAAATTATTACCAATAAAAAAGGAGATAATTTTATGAAATAATAATTTAAGTGAATGATTAGATGAAATGTTTGATTTAAATTCGATTTCAAGACTTGTTTACCCTCAAAGAGATTATTCATCAAAAAATATTGATAATTGTGGAGATAAAACAAGTCATATAGAAAATTATGTGTTTGATAGACAATGATATAATTTTACTTTAAGTAATTTATTGGGGTATAGATTGATAGATTGACAAAAAATTGATTCTGATTTATTAGAAAAATTTAAGAATAATGTAAAACATATTTCCATTATTTCAAAAGATAAAGAAACTCTTGTAAATTGAGTATTAGATTATTGTAAAATTGAATGAATTGAACTAGAATCAAAAAATTTAGAATCTAAAATATTAGAATACTTATTAAAAAAGGAATTAAAGTGAAAAGATTTGGATATAGAAGATTTTGATTTATTAATTGCTTATCAGTTAATGTGAAAATATGATGAATTTTCACAAGCATCAAATGATGTATTAGCTTTGTATAGTGATGAACAAAGTAAATATATGATACAAATTCAGGCACTAAGTAGAGAATATTGAGATGTATTGAAAGATAGTATACGTAAACTTGAAAGAATAACTTTGAGATCAAGTGATAGAGAATATTTTGAACAGTTTTTTGTAAAAACACCAAAAGAAGTAAGTGATTTAGTAAAAACAAAAACTATAAATAGCATTATTCGTTCTTTTTCAAGTAGACCATTTGAGACCATTACTTTAGAAATTGTAAAGAAATCTATAGACACAAAACTAAAATCAATTTTGCAGACTACTGATATATTAGAGTTAGATAGAAATAATTTTATTGAAGAATTTTCTGACCAAGATTTTATGTTTGGTAATGATGATGAGTTACAAAAGAAATTTGAAAATAAATGGAAAGAAAAAGTAAAAAAACATTTTTGAAATCCTGATCAGCTTTGATTAAATATTAAAAAAATAGCATTTATACAAGAATGAATTTATAATAGTCTTCAAAGTGAAAGTAATAAATTTGAATCTATTACAGATAAAGATGGTAAAAATAAGGAACGTAAAGTTTTTGCTCGTTTTTGAAAAACTAAGTTTGATGCATACGCTAGATGAGTTTGAGATGTATGTTTATGAGATGATAATAAAATGTGGAAAAATGTAAATTATTTTGAATTTGTAATGTTTGATACTGAAAGACTAAAAAATATTTGAACTGTTATGCTATTAAATATGGATGAATGACACTGAAACAAGTATTTATTATTTTGACCAAATCCATCTGTAGAATTTGATGATAAAGTGTCGTCGAAAAAGTTATATGAGCAGATATCAAAAATAGTTACAAATTTTGCAAAAGATAATAATTATGACTGAGTTTTATTTGATTCATCACATTGAAGATCAACAAACAGGTCTGGTGAATTTTATAATGCATTAGTTAGATCTCAACTAAAAAATGATGAGTGAGAAGTAGAAAAAATATGTTTGAAAGAAAATCATCATTTGTGAATATGAGCTGGTGTTTCATATGATTATAAAGATAATTTGAGTTTTTTGTGGAAAAGAGTTTAGAAAAATTTGTAAAATTTTAATTCTAATTGTAAAAGAATGTTAAATATAGCAGAAATTATAGAAAATAATAACGATATTGAAGTAATTCCAGAAAATTTAGATGTTTCTTATTTTAATAAGATTTTTAATAGTAGGTTAAATTCAATTTTAATAAAAAATAATAACAATTCAATCAATTTAGATACTAATAAAATTTTAATTAATATATTAAATCAAAAGGTATGAAAAAATAATATGAATTACAATATATCAAGAGAAATAATTTTTGCACTTGAATCTTGAAAATCTTTAGATGATTCTATTGATACAGAAGAAAAAATAGAGTTGTATGAAAGTATGAAGAAGTATTATTTGGCTGTAAAGTCAGATAAATTATTAATGTATAAGTGATTATTGTGAGAAGATTTTGTAAATTCTTTAATTAATTTTTGTAATCATAAATTTTTTCACGAAGTTGATAATATGGCTTTTGATTGTGATATGTGAATTGAAGAATTAGATGAGTTTGTAATGTTTATGGATTCTATAGATGAAATAAATTTTAATTTTAAAAAATTAGAAGATTTATTTGTAAAAAATTTATCGAAAAAAATTCCTATTATTATTAATAGAATAAAAAAGAATCCAAAAGGTTCACAAAAAATCATAAATGAATTTTTGTTCAATTTATGAGAATCTTGATCATCAGTTACAAAAAAAACTACATTTTCTTATTTGAATTGATTTTTGACAAAATTATATGATTCATTGTATATATTGTATTATTTTTTCATATTAAAGTGATTACTTGATAATGATATGGGAAAAATGTTTGATGTTATTATTGCTAATAATAGCAATAAATATATTAATTTAACTGAATCTTTATATGATTATGTATTTAAATATGAGGAATTTAGGGTAAATGTAGATAAACAGTATGCAAAAATTCCAGATTTGGAAAATATTAATATTTATGATTTGGAGAAAAAAGTAAGAGAACAATGAATTATAAAAAAAATAAAACCGCAAATAATAAATCTTTGAGAAATGTCATTTAAAATTATAGCTCATGATTGAAATAATGTAAAAGATAATTATTCACATATATTTACAGTTTGAATTAATTTTGAATGAGAAAATAAATTTGGACTGTTTAGAGCTACTGATGTTAATAGTAATTTACTTTCAAATATTCAATCATTAACTAATTCTTTATTTGTAACTATAAATTCATTTTGAGAAGTATCTATTTGATGATCTAAAAAATCTTTAGATTTTTTAAAATGATATGATTTGAAATTGAGAAAAATTATTTTGTATGTTGTTTTAGAATATTTAAAAAACCAGGAAGAATTTTTGGAATCATTTTTCTTGAATGATTCAGATTTTAAAAAATATATAAATAATGAATCAGTAGAAATTGATGATTTAGATGATACTGAAGATATTGATACTAATATGGTGGAAGTTTTAGATATTGATCAAAATGAAGAAATAAGAAATTTAGATAATGAATATGAAAATATAGATGAGAAGAATAAAAATAGAATAAGAGAAGCATTTTTAACAGTTAAAGCATTTCCTGTTGATAAGATATTTAATAAATTTGTCAAAATACTTTGAGAACCAGTTAGGAAGTCGAATTGATCGCATTTTACATTTCACAGTCCTAGAACTTGAAAGAGATATGTTTTTGCTAAGCATTGAAGTAGGTGAACTAATAATATTTGAGAGTGATTATTAAAAAAATATTTTATAAATTATTGAATTTGTCCTACTGAATTGTTATAGTTGATTTTTGATTAAATTGATATTTATTACCATCATTAATAATATAATTTTTATAAAAAAAAGATTAAACAAGTATTACTTGCTTAATCTTTTTTTTATAATTATCCTTCAAAATTTGGATCAAATCTTTTAACGAATGGTATCAAAGCCATAATTCTAGCTTTTTTGATTGCGTTAGCTAATTTTTTTTGGTTTTTCAAAGATACTCATGAATAGTATCTAGGAGTAATTTTACCAAATTTAGTGATATATTTTTTTAATAGTTCAACATTTTTATAATCAATGTTTTGACCATCTAATGGGCAAGTAGTTTTTGACATAATATTTTATGTTATTAATAAATTTTGGATTATAACCAAGTTTATAAAAACTTGATAATTTATTACCTATAATAATTAAATTAATATAGGGAGAATTTTAATTAAAATTTATCTTCTTCAATAAAATCAGCTTCATCTATTTGATTATCTTCAAAATCTGATTTTTTATTCAAGAAAATTATATTTGATACAACAACTTCTGTTTTATACGTTTTAGTTCAATCTTCTTTATCTATTACTCTAGTTTTTAGTCTTCCTTCTGCATAAACCAATTTACCTTTTGTTAAGAATTGTTCGCATCTTTCAGCTAAACTACCCCAAGTTATACAGTTTGTAAATTCTGATTCTGATTTTTGTTCACCTTCAGCAGTTTTATAATATCTATTAGTAGCAATAGTAAACAATGCAATTTTTTTATTATTTTCAGTGTTTTTAATAGAAGGATCTCTAGTAATATTACCTATTAAGATAACTTTGTTAACTGTTCTCATCTTTTTTCAAGAATTATAAAGTATAAATAGTTAGAAGTTTTGTTTTATAATTAAGCTTCTTTTTTAACAAACATATATCTCCATATGTTTTTATTTAAGTTTATAGTTTTAGATAAATCTTTGATTTGTTTACCATCCATATCTAAATCATATAATATGTAAAATCATCTATCAGATTTATTAATCTTATAAGCCATTTTCTTATCTCCCCAAACATCTTCTTTTTCAATTTTAGCAGAACTTTTTTCTAATGCAGCTTTTAATTCAGCGATAGATTCGTTTCTTTCAGATTCAGAAATTGTAGGGTCGACAATAGCCATTAATTCATAGTTTGCCATGTTATTCCTATGGTTATTATCCAGTTTTTTATTCTGGAAGGATATAATATATTACTTTTTAAACAAAAAGTAGCCGTATTCTATTTATTTATTAGCTAAAGTCAAAAAAAAGAGTATAAAAATTTGACTTAAAATAAAATTTAAATATAAATTGCAAGCATACATAAAAAAATACATAATATGTCAGTGTAGCTCAGTTGGTTAGAGCGCAGGATTCATATCCCTGAGGTCGGTGGTTCAACTCCACCTACTGACACCAATAAAAAGATTAAAAAATTAAGTAATTACTAAAATTAGTAGTTACTTTTTTTATTATATGTATAAAAAATTATATATTTGACAAATATAAATATTATCTTATAATATGCTTTTAAAATTTAATATATTTTTTCATGAAAAATAATATTGAAATAGATCTTAGTAGTTATCATCCAATAATTGTTAGTTTATGTAATTCGTGAAAATGAAAAACTACAGATGAGTTTAATGATTTGTTAAATGATAATCTTTCAGAAGTTTTTAATCTTATTAATACATATAAACCTGAAGATTTGATGTCTTTTTCTACTCAAGTTTTAAATTCATTACCTGATTTTTATAACAAAAGTTTAATATTACAGCAAATATCTGCTAAATTACTTCTAATTATTAGGAATAATAATGAAATATTTAAAGAAATAGAAAAAAGTAGTATTTGAATATCTGATATATTAAAAATAGTAAAATAATTTCTAAAAAAGCAATTACATATCGTAATTGTTTTTTTATGTAATAAAAATATCTATAGTCAATTCAAAAAAATAAATATATTTTATTTTTTATTAAATGTTAATAAAATGAGTTATTATAAATTTAAAAATTTAAATACAAAAATATGAAATTATTTGAAAATATAAAAGTATTAGAAAATCTAAAAAAATGATTACTTCAAGCAATAGGATTTTTCTTGGTTGTGTGATTAGTAGGTGTTACTTATGCATCTTATACAGCTGCTAATTCATGAGATGTATTGACTACTTCTATGTGGAACAATAGAAATGCTCCAGACTATGATTCTGGGTGGGTTGCTGCAAATTCTAGTAGTAGTCATACTGATACATTTACACATAGTTTTGGTAGTTTACCAAGTAATTTAATAGTATATGCTTCGTACACGAATGATAATTCTTGGGCTAGACTTGTAAATCCTAATTCTATGGGATTAACTTATTGACCAACTGAAAATACAGTATTAACATCAAATAATATACAAATAAATTATTATTCTTGAGATTGATTTTTATACTGTGATAGTAATAATCCTTGTCCTGTTTGAGTAAATTCAAGTGAAACATGATATATTAGAGTTTTAGCTCGGAAGTAGTATAAAAAAAGCAATTACAAAAATGAAATTGCTTTTTTTTAAT
This sequence comes from Candidatus Altimarinota bacterium, assembly GCA_943356435.1. Lineage (GTDB taxonomy): Bacteria > Patescibacteriota > Gracilibacteria > BD1-5 > UBA6164 > UBA6164. Next base: position 10,340 of record CALREY010000005.1, on the reverse strand, counting down.
GTTTCTATATAATACTTGAAAATTTATAAAATTATTTTCTAATTAATAAAAAAGTGTTCATAGATGAAGTCAAAATTAAAGTAGTTGCAGGGAAGTGAGGTGATGGTTTAGTGTCTTGGAGAAGGGAAAAATATATCCCAAAATGAGGACCTCGGGGATGAGATGCATGAGATGGATGAAGTGTCTATTTACAAACAGATGCAAATCTAAATACTCTATCAGAATACAGACATAAAAAAATCTTAAGAGCAGAAAAATGACAAAAATGAGGAGATAAGTTGATGCATTGAGCAAATGCTGAAAACTTAGTTTTAAAAGTGCCTGTTTGAACTATAGTTAGAGATGCAAATACGGGTGATTTATTAGCTGATTTATCAGAAGATAAAGTGAAACTACTTGTTGCAAAATGAGGTAGATGAGGTTTTTGAAATGCCCATTTTACGTCTTCTACTAGACAAGCACCATGATTTGCTGAAATAGGTGATGAAGCTGAAGAAAGAGATTTACATCTAGAATTGAAACTAGTAGCTGATATATGAATTATCTGAATTCCATCTGCTGGTAAATCGACTCTAATATGAAATGTTACAAATGTAAAACCAAAAATAGGAGATTATCCATTTACTACTCTTACTCCAAATCTATGAGTACTAGATCATAAGTGAAAATCACTAGTACTAGAAGATGTTCCAGGATTGATACCTTGAGCACATGAAGGTAAATGATTATGAATAGAATTTTTGAAACATATTGAAAGAACAGGTGTATTATTACACTTACTAGATATGTATAGAATGGATAAAGTATTTACTGATTATACTGATATTAGACATGAACTAGAGATGTTTTCGGCAGATTTAGCTCATAAAGAAGAAATAGTCGTATTTTCAAAAGCTGATTTATTGGATAAAGAAATGAAAGATTATATCGTTTCTGAATTCAAAAATAAATTTAATAAAGCTGTATTTGTAATATCTGCAGCAACATGAGAATGAATAACTGAACTTATTGACTTTTTGATAGATAATTATTCTAAAGAAATAGTAGAAGACGATGAGGATGAAAATGATGTAAAAGAATTAAAAGTATATGATTTGAAATCAAATACTGATCCTAGAGAAGTAAGTGTTAAATATATTTGAGATTTCACTTTTGAAGCTAAATGAGAAAGATTGGAACAAATCATTAGAATGACCAATTTCGAAAATCCAGAAGCATTACTTAGAGTATATGATGTTCTAGATAAACAATGAATAATGAAGATAGTAGAACCAGAACTTCAAAAAGTATTGGATGAAGCATGAAGAGATAATTCGTTTTTCTTTGAATGAAATGATGATGAACCAATTAATCCAAAAATAGTAATAGCATGAAGAGAAATATCTCTAGATAAATTGAAATATAACCTGTAAAAACAAAAATAAGACTAAATTTTAGTCTTATTTTTGTTGTTGTAATGAATTTAAATATAAAAATATATCTTTTATTTTTTCAGTTTCTATTTTATTTGTAGATTTATCAATTACATTTTTTATTTTTTCTGGTAGTACTATTTTTTCAATTTTGTTATATTCTTCAATATTATGTCATACAAAGCATAAAATTGGTGTAACCCAACTTATTCAAAATTTTTGTTCTGATAATTCTTTATGGAGTACTCATGCTTCATGTCTTGCTTGATATATAATTTTATTTTTATCTAAATTAATATTATTATAATTTTTAGTTTCTACTGTAAAAATTCATCTTTCACAAATTATTATATGGTCTATGTTTCATACTATTTCATATTGAAAATCATTTAATATGTAGAAATTATTGTATTCAGCTTGTAATAAATTTAGTTGATAAGCTACTTCTTTTTCTCAACATATTCATTTTTCTATGTTGTTTATAGATTTTGAGGTCTTATTTTTTTGAATATATATTACTATATTTGATACTATTAATGTTATTAAAATTATTATTAAAATTGTTAAAATTCATATTTTTACAAAATATCAAAAATAATATCAAAGTAAAAATGACATAACTAAGGAAATAATAAATAAGATGGTTAAAAAATTATATATTAAATAATTTTTCTTTTCTTCCAAATGTTGAGCTGCATTTCTTAATTCCATGTATTTTAATTTAAATGTAAGTTTTATTTATTTTAACATTAATTATTATATTAAACAAAAATAAGACTATAATTAGTCTTATTTCTATTTTTTAAATATATTTAATACACTTCATTGAAACATTCTATATAGAAAGTATCCAATTATACCTCACAAACTATTTAATAAAATATCATCCAAGTCTGTAATTTTGTAATTAAATCATATTAAAAAAGAAATAAATAATTGAGTTAGTTCAATTCATATTGTACTTAAAACAACTATTAATAAAGTTTTCTTAAAATATTTTTTATTTTCCCAGACTAGTGGTACAAAAAATCACATAGGAATAAATAGAACTATATTTCATATAATTTGTTTGATTTTTATAGTAATATCTAATTGTTTATTAGACATAATGTCGATTATAGACATGAATGGTATATAATTATTTGTATCTTTATTGTAATTTCAAATTTCATTAAGTCATTTAATAGGTATTGGAAATAAAGTTACTGCTAAAAGTGAAATAATGTAAAAATAAAATAAAGAATATATCATTATTTTATTTAACATTATTTTTTTAACTCTTAATACATTTAATAGTATTAAATATATTGGTATTGATATAATGTATAAAAATTCATAGTCTATCATATTTATTATTTAATTTTTATTTTGTTAAATTTAATATTTAAATACAAGTGTTTTAGATATAAAAATATAATTGATTATATTTTAGATTGTAATTATTACAAAAATAAGACTAAATTTTAGTCTTATTTTTTTACATAAATCATGATAAATAACGTATATCTGCCATATATTCAAATGATTTACATCTTCTGCCATGTACTATATTTTTATCATTAAAAAATATTAATTGTCATTTTTTTGTATTAAATTTATGATTTATCATTAATGCATCCAATTTCATAGCTGCTATATTCATCATTTCTCATATTCTTCTATCATCTCATTTTATATAATAGTTGTATCAACTTGTAGCAAATACTTGTTGTAAATAATTTCAGATATCTTTTCTTGTATTAGGAAAGGATTTTTCAATTCACAATTCTTTAAAATTCATTACTATTTCATCTTTTATTATATGAGTAGGAGTAAATGAAGTAGTTATATTATTTCATCTTACTGAATCTTTTATATCTTTATAAATAACTCAATATTCTCCATCCATTCTAGGATACTCTGTATGCCAATACATATTTTTGAATTCACTCATTGATTGAGTTTTATATTTTAGATTATTTATAGCATTATTTTCCAGTTTTACATTATCCATTATTACTACTTCAAACATTTCTAATAACTCTATTATTCTTTGATCTATATTATCATCATTCATCAAAGTTATTTCAGTCTCTTTTTCGAAATTTAATCTAAGTCAAAAATTATCTATTTCTCATACTTCCTTGCTTAATCCTAATATTTTGCTTACTTTTTCTTTGTATTTCGGTATAATAATACTCACATTTACTCCAATTGCTCAAGGAATTATTAATCATGGTATTCTCCATCTACATTCATAATTTTTTGAATCATACAGTTTATCTAAATCTGTTTCGAAATCTTTCAGTATCAACATATTTTTAAATAATTATTATTAGTTATTTTCTTCTTTTCTGATTTTTACAAACGCATTTGTATCAAAAAATATTTTCATTTGATTATAATTAGATATCATCATGTTCATTTTTCAATATTTTGATATAAATAATCATTTTCATATATATATAGCTAAGTGATGATTTGAATCAATTTTTGTATTGAGAATACATATCACATCTCATTCTATTAATCAATCTAGTCATTTTTCATTTTTAACTGGATACAATTTAGCTCATTTTTCCCATCATTTAATAAAATATACGAAATCTCAGCAATCAAACTCAGTATTATTTTCATTATTGAAACCTGTATTTTTTAGCTCTATTTCTTTTCTATTACATAGGTATGATGATAGATTTTTCATCATAGTTTCATCTAGATTCAACTTTTCTGGATTTTCTCCATTTTTATCATAGTAATATATAGTAAATTCTCTTTCACTATTTAAATTATTAAATTTTATTTCCATTTGAGAATCATACAATCTACTCAGTCTATTTTTTCAAATAAGCACATCTTGTACTTGTAGATTTGTACTTGTACTATGGTCTTCTATGTCTTTGACTACAATATCTATGTACCTTCATTTAGTTAATACTATTCTGTTTTCATTTATATTATTCATATCTATTTTATGATGATTAGTTTTAATTTGATAGATAATAAAATAAAATACAAAATAGTCAATATTTATTATTTAAAAGTTTGCTATTATAAGTTTTTTAATTATTATACTGGAAATTTAAAACAATAATAAACATTTATGAGATTTAATTTAGATAATTTAGTTGCTGAATACGAAGAGCTGGAGAACAAACTTTCTGATCCGGATATTTTTAAGGACCAAAAAAAGGTCAGAGAAGTAGCTACAAGAAAAAAAAGTATAGAAGAAGCAGTTAATTTGTACAAAACATACAAATCAGCAAATGAAGCATTAATTGATAATAAAGAAATGCTTGATGCAGAAAAAGATGAAGAAATGAGAGAATTATTAAAAGAAGAAATAAGAGAACTAGAAATCAAAATACCAGAAATGGAAGAAAATCTAAAGATTTCATTATTACCAAAGGATCCAAACGATGAAAAGAGTATTATCGTGGAAGTGAGAGCAGGTACAGGATGAGATGAAGCAGCATTATTTGCATGAGAATTATCAAAGGCTTATATAATGTTTGCAGAAGCAGAATGATTTGCTGTAGAAATAACTGAGCAAGCATTGAGTGAGTGAGGATGAGTAAAAGAAGTAATTTTTGAAGTAAAATGAGAATGAGCATATTCTAGATTCAAATATGAATCAGGAGTACATAGAGTACAAAGAATACCAGAAACAGAATCAAAATGAAGAGTGCATACTAGTGCTATCACTGTTGCAATCATGCCAGAAGTAGATGAAATAGATATAGAAGTAAATGAAGCAGATGTGGAAATGTCTTTCTGTAGAGCTAGTTGAGCTGGTTGACAACACGTAAACAAGACAGATTCGGCTGTACAATTGAGACATAAACCTACTTGAATAATGGTTTTTTGTCAAGATGGTAGATCACAACACAAAAACAGAGAAAAGGCTCGGAATATATTGAGAAGTAGATTGTATACTTATGAAGAAGAAAAAAGACAAAAAGAATTATGAGAAGCTAGACTAGCTCAAGTATGATCATGAGATAGATCTGAAAAGATTAGAACATACAATTTTCCTCAAGACAGAGTTACAGATCATAGAATAGGACAAAATTTCTCATGAATACCATATATTATGATGGGTAGATTGACTCCTATTATAGATGCTTTAGCTGTTGCAGACCAACAAGCTAAGCTAGAAGCTGCATGAAAATGACAAATATAGTCAAAAGCTATCAAAAACTTCGAATTTCATCGTCAGAATAAATTTTGGCTCAATCACTTACTTTTGTTGTTTTGAGTATTAATATAAAAATAAAGACTAAGTAATTACTTAGTCTTTATTTTTATATTTTATATAGTCATTTACAAATATTTGTCATACTGCAACTATTGGGATAGATATTATGATTCATATAACTCAGAACAAACTTGCTCCAATAACCATAGCAACTAAAACTGAAAATGAAGATATAGATAAATTTTTTCACATTACAAATGGTACTAGAATATTATTTTCAAATTGTTGTATAAATATGTATAAGATAAAAATAATAACAGATGCTTTAAATCATAATCATAATCATATAGCTAATGCAGGCATTAATGCTATAAATGGTCATATATATGGTATGAATTCCATCATTCAAGCTATTATAGACAGCACAAATATTTCTTCTATATAAACTCAAAATAATCTAATAATAAGTAATCAAACAAAAGTGATAGCAAATATACTAAATGATAATATGAATTGACTTTTTATCCAATCATTTAACGCTTTTAATATATTATCTTCTCTTTTCTTTAGATATTTAGAACTATTTTTAGGTATTATATTATAAAAAAAGTGTCTTATACCTTTTCTTTCTAAAGCTATAAAAAATGTGAAAATGAATAATAAAATGAATTTAGTTAAAAAATTTGTAATCCCTGAGATAATTCAAATTCAACTAGTTAGAAAATCTTTTAGATTATTTGTTATGAAAAAAGATATTTGTCAGATATTTTCTTTTATAGATAATAGAATATTGCTAATATCTACATGTACAAGTAGGTTTTTTATAAAATTTGGAAAATGAAATCAATCTATTCATTTAGCATTGTATGTATCTATATAATTATTTATTCACTCAGTTAATATATTTAATAATAATGCAAATTGCTTAATAAATATAGGTGCAATGGCAAATATTAATACAAATATAATTAGCAAAATAGAAAAATAAATTATTGTAATACCTATTCAATCTGATATTTTCCATTTATTAAATTTGTTTAATAAAGGTGAAAATAATATGTTTAAAAATAAGGCTAATAACAAAATAACAATAATATTTAGTATATTATAAATTAACAAGCATGAAATAGCGAAAAATGTCAGAATGAAAAGCTTAGTTAAAAAACTATATTCCTTTTTTTTGAGATTTAATATTTTTCTTACCATATATATTCTGATTTATAAAATTATATTACTAATTATATCATAAAAATATTATTTTGCAAAAACATTAAAAAATGGATTAATAATCAAATATAATTATTTTAAGTAATTTATTTAATATTACACAAAATTCTGTAAAAACTCAAAAATTTGCGATTTAAGCATTATTTATATTGATTTCGTCTGTTTAAAAAATCAATAAAAATCAATATTTTGCAAAATATATGTTTTTTCCATAAAAATTTGCGATTTAAGCTATTTTAAAAAAAATAAAGTCTAGAAATAGCTAAAACTTGATTTTATTAATTTGATGATTAATATACATTTATAATTTATATATTATAATAAGTTACTTATATATGACAGATAACCAAAATTATTGAGCTGAGAATATTCAGGTATTAGAATGACTTGAACCAGTTAGAAAAAGACCTTGAATGTATATCGGTAGTACTGATGAGAGATGATTACATCACTTAGTTTGGGAAATAGTAGACAACTCTATAGATGAAGCTATGGCATGATATTGTGATACTATTACAGTAACACTTTGAGAAGATTGATCATGTACAGTTGAAGACAATGGTAGATGAATCCCAGTAGAAAAACACCACCAAACAGGTAAATCAACACTTGAAACAATATTAACAGTATTACATGCTGGTTGAAAATTTGGTTGAGGTTGATACAAGGTTTCAGGTTGATTACATGGTGTATGATCATCAGTAGTAAATGCTCTTTCTACTAAATTGGAAGCTTGGGTACATAGAGATGGTAAAATATATTATCAAACATTTGAACTATGAATATCTCAAGGTGATATAGAAGTAATAGGTAAAACTAACCATACATGAACTATAATTAGATTTTATCCTGATGCATCTATATTTAAAATATCTACTATTTTTGATTATAAAACTATTAAAAATAGACTTAGACAACAGGCATATTTAACTAAATGAATCACTTTATATTTAATAGATGAGAGATCTGGAGAAAAGTACAAATACTTTTTTGAATGAGGAGTTAAGTCTTATGTAAATTTCTTGAATAAAAAAGAAGATACGATTTGAGAAGTATTTTATGTAGAAAAAGAATACAAAGATATATATGTAGAAGTTTCTATGCAATATAATAAGGAATTTTCAAACAATATCATATCATTTGTAAATAATATCCATACTCCAGAATGAGGTACTCATCTGACATGATTCAGAATGGCTCTTACAAGAACTATAAATAAATACGCTAGAGATAAAGGTATTTTAAAAGAAAAAGACCAAAATCTGACTAATGATGATGTAATAGAATGACTTACTTGTGTAATATCTATCAAAGTTGTAGATCCACAATTTGAATGACAAACTAAAGGTAAACTATGAACACCTGAAGCTAGATGATCAGTAGATGCTGTATTTGCAGAAAAATTTTTAGAATTCCTAGAAGAAGATCCTAGTACAGCTAAAAAGATAATAGAAAAAGTATTTCTAGCAGCAAAAGCTAGATTGGCTGCAAGAGCTGCAAGAGATACAGTTATTAGAAAATGAGCATTGGAATGAATGACTTTACCTGGTAAATTATCAGATTGTTCATCAAAAGATCCTATTTCTTCAGAACTATATATAGTCGAAGGAGATTCTGCCTGAGGTTCAGCTAAACAAGGTAGAGATAGAGAACATCAAGCAATTTTACCACTAAAAGGTAAGATACTTAATACAGAACAAGCTAGAATTGATAAAATTTTTTGAAATCAAGAAATCAAAAATATGATTATAGCACTAGGTACTTCTATATGAGAATCATTTGATATATCTAAATTGAGATATCATAGAATTATTATCATGACCGATGCCGATGTAGATGGGGCACATATTAGAACTCTATTACTAACATTCTTTTTCAGATATTTAAAAGAAGTTATAGTATGAGGTTATTTATATATAGCTCAACCACCATTATATAAATTATCAAAAGGTAAAAAGTCTTGGTATGTATATGATGAAGAAAACAAAGAAAAAATAATCAGAGAAGAATGAATTGTCTGAGAAAATATTCAGAGATATAAAGGTCTCTGAGAAATGAATCCAGAACAACTTTGGGAAACTACTATGGATCCTACTACTAGAAAAATGTACAAAGTATGAATAGATGATGCTCAAGCAGCTGATGAAATATTCAAAATACTTATGTGAGATGAAGTAGCTCCTAGAAGAAGATTTATTCAAAGTAGAGCTAAAGATGTAAAAAATTTGGATGTATAAAAAAAGGCTTAGAAATTTTTCTAAGCTTTTTTTAGTAAATGCTTGATTATTATATAATTTTTTTATAATTTAAAATTATTAACATTAAAAATAAGTTTATGAAAGAATTAAGATTATTTACTGATAAAACATTATTAAAATATATTAATAAATATTGAAAGGAAAATTTTAAAAATCAAATTATTCAGAGAATAGAAATAAATGAAGAAAATTATATTTATAATAAAAAGAAACTACAACTTATTTTGGAAAAAATAGAAAAACTGTAAAAAATCATATTTAAAAATAAAAAAAACATCCATATTTTATTTATATTAAGCCATTAAACTACTTTTTAACATTAAGTTACAAAAAAGTTCAAAAAAATTTTGACAAATATGTAAAAATCTATAATATCTGTCTCGCTAAATTAAATAAATATATTCCTCAGTAGCTCAGCGGTAGAGTAGACGGCTGTTAACCGTTTGGTCACTGGTTCGAATCCAGTCTGGGGAGCCATATATAATTTGTTCTTTATAATAAAAGCACATATTGTAAAATTTGCGTGGAGAGATGGCTGAGTGGTTTAAAGCAACGGTCTTGAAAACCGTCGTGTCGCAAGGCACCCAGAGTTCGAATCTCTGTTTCTCCGCCATTTTTTTTTGTTTAATAAGCTTAATATTTCAATTAGGAAAGGTGGCAGAGTGGCTTATCGCGCACCCCTGCTAAGGGTGTGAACCTTTACGGGTTCCGAGGGTTCGACTCCCTCTCTTTCCGCCATTTAAATGGGAAATATTAATAAGGGCCTGTAGCTCAGGGGTTAGAGCAGTTGGCTCATAACCAATTGGTCGTTGGTTCAATTCCAACCAGGCCCACCATTTCTTATTTATATTAATAAGAAAAAATATAAAAAGTTTTGACTTATATTAATTATTATATAATATCGGTCGCGCTTAAGATATTAAGTATATATTTTGCAATAAAATATATAAATGTACAATATAAAAAGTAATCTTTATTTATACAATTAATAGAATTAAAAATACTTTAAGATTTTGATAAAAAAATAAGTAAAAATAATTCTATTAAAAAAATAAAAAAACTTTTGACAAAACTACATTAAAAAATAAAATCCTTTTACTTAAAAAGTAAGAAATGAATTGTTCATTAAAATAAACAGAAATTAGAAGAAAAAACTTTGAGTTTTACTAGGGAAACAAATATAAATCTTAAGATGCATTTTAATAATGTATCAATTACGTTTAAAAGAGTTTGATCCTAGCTCAGGGTGAACGCTAGCGGTGCGCC
>CALREY010000004.1 GCA_943356435.1 Candidatus Altimarinota bacterium | reverse complement strand
TAATTTTTTCTTATCTTCTTTTAATAGTGTGTACAATCTATTTGGAGATTCTGGACTATAAATAAAAGTAGTATCTTTTTTTATTGAAAATATTAATCATTTTTTTACTAATCATTGGCATATATATCTAACTGTACTCTTATTTATCTTCGTTCTAGCAGCTATAGTCGATGCTGCTGATGATCATATAGTTAATAATTCTGAATAAACAGTAATTTCACCTTCATTTAATCAGATTGCTTTTAATGCTTTTTCAATCATGTTTTATAATTATTATAAAATATTAATTTCCTATGATTCCCCTTCCTTACTAAGGAGGGGGTTAGGGGGTGGTTTTGTACTTCTTTTATCTTACACAAAATTAAATAATTTCAAAATTTAATTTTTTCTTTCAAATACAGTATTAAACCAACTTGGATTTTCTATATTTCAATTTTTAAATAATTCTTTTATATCTTCATTTACTTTTGATAGATAAAATTCGAAATCTTTTTCTGTTATCTCAGTATAATTTTCATTGTATTCTTCATTTATATCATTTATTAAACTATTAATTTTTTCTATTATTATTTGTTTAATACTTTCTATGCTTAGATGATCTATTTCAAATGATAGCTCTTTTAAAAAGCTTATAATTTCTTTGTTTTTATCATGGTTGAATAGTAAATTTTTGAATGTAAATATCATTAATTCTCTGAAAAATCTTTCTATTTTCAAAAAGCTACAACTATTTATTTCGTCCGTATCTAGTAATACATATCAATCATTTAAGTATTTATCTAACTCAGATTTTTCTACTATAGGCTCTTTTAATATAATTGCTGAAGTAATATAACTAGTTTTTGAATCATAGATGAAGTACACTTTTATTCACTTATTATTTTTTTCTAGATTTATGTATTCGCTTATTCTAGGTACTCAACTATCTGATCTAACAACTCAATTATCTATGTATACTGATCAAGGTTTAGCTGAGATATTTACATAATTTTGAAGTATTTTTTCTAGATATTTTCAGTCAACATGACATGTAGATCTAATAGCTACTTGGAAATCAGTTTTTTTAATAATACTATCTGGTATATATAACGAATTGAAATCCGAAATAAGTACATTTTCAAAATATCAAATAATCAGATCATAAAAATTATTATTTATATATCTTTTTAATTCATCTATTTTATTCTTGTTTGTTTCTAGATACTCTTTATCTTCTGGACTTATTTCTTCGAAATTATCATTGAATCTATATGTTTTATCAGTAAACATAGATGAAACTTTGTATGTTGTTTCTTTCATTTCTATTTTGTTTATTGATTTTCTTACTCTTTCAAATACAGTTCAATTTTTTAATGTTTTATAGTTACCTATCAATTCTTGAACAAATATTTTCAATAAATTTCTAGGAATATCTTTGAAATTATCTAGATTTATTAATGCTTCATAAATATCAAAATATGCAAAATCTGATACTCAATATGCATTTAATCAAGTTTTTTTAATAATATCATCTACCAATTTTCAGTTTCATGATCACCAATCCCTAATTACATAATTTCCTTTTGAGATATCATGATGATAATTTATTAAATCTTCTAAATTAAGTCATAATATATCATTTGCTTCATTCATTCATCTATTTACTTTCCAATCAAAAAGAGTTGATAATCTCAAATATCAGTTTTTGTCTAGATTTTTTAATAATTCTTCTTTATTCATTTGTTTTACTCATTCTTCATTTTTTTTATCTGAAGTAATGCTTTTTTCATCAATATTTCAAAAATTTAATTTAGCAATTAAATCTCTTACATCATCTTGAGATTGAATTTTTTTATTATTTTTTTTCTCATCATTTTTGTTTTCAAAAAATTCTTTTTTCTTTATAATCGATTCACTAAATGAAAGTAAACTAGTAGAATAAAATGATTGAGCAGTATAAGGATCCAATTCATTTTTTCTATCTATATTGTACCATATATTTTCAGTTTCTTTTCAGTATGTGTCTTGTAATATAGGTATTAATGAGTTTATTTGATTTCATAAAATATATTTATCTCTATTATAATTTATCTCAAAGTGTGCTTGATTTCATAATATATTACCATTTCTAGTTCACCAAATAATAGGACTTCAAGTAATAGAATCTTTTAAAAATGTAATAGTAGAAGCAGAGCTTAGTTGATATGAGTCAAGTAAATTGAAATCAACATGCCCTGTTCTAGTAAGTGGATATTGAATTTTATTTATTTTTCAATTATTTGTGATAGAATTTAATATATCTTTATATACAAAAGGTACTTGGTTGATGCTTGTCACTAATTCTCCTGGCATTATTCAGAATTGTGCAACTCCTCTATAAGTACTAGTAATTTTTTCTGAAAAATATTCATCAAATCATATAATGCTACTAATCAATTGTTGCCCCCAACATATTCATATAAGCTTGCTATTTATCTTGTTATTATGTACTTTTTTGATGAATTTTGCTAAATTTGATTCAAATAATTCTTCTGGTACATCTTCTAAATCTGAAAAACTTCATCATAAAATAACTATAGAATTTTCATATAGTTTATCTCATATATGTTCATTTTTTGACATATCTTGATAAGAAATATCTACTACATCTACATAATCGTCAAATTCTGCTTCCAAAATATTATGAAGCTCAATAATAAACAAGTCATTCGTAAAACATGAGTCTCATAAAAACACTATTGGTTTTTTTCAACCAAGAGTTTCTTTTAATTCTTTTAAATTATTTTTTAGGAATATTTTGTTTTTTTCAAGTGAATACAAATCCATATCATTTACGGGAATATTGTTTCACTCTAAAAAATCAGGATTAATTCTCCTAGATTTATCGTGAAGTATTTTTTCTACCTTACTTTTCAAAGTAGGAAAATAGTTACTTAAAATATAATCTATAGATGGATTATGAGCTATTTTATCAGAAGGATAAGGAAAAACTTGGATTTTGTTATCTTTTGAATTCATTTATCAATAATGAAAATATAAATACTATAATTATTATACATTAAAATAATATAAAAGTCAATAAAAGACTCTTACTTAATTTAAGTAAAAGTCTTTTTTTTAGTAATTAAAACTTAATTCAGTTTTTATATTTTTTAATAGATTGTAGTTTTTATCTGAGTATTTTGTAGCTAATTTTTTTAATGTATCATTTACCATATCTTTTCTATAACTTAAAGTAGTTTTTTCTAAACCACTTGGTAATGTACCATAGTCATATCTATTTGAGTAAAATAAATCTTTTGGTATAGAGAAGTATTTGTATTCACTAAGTGTTTTAGCTTTAGTATTTCAGATAGGATCATCAAATGTAGGGTCGAAATATTTATCTCAGATTTTAATCCATGCATGTCAAGCAGCCAAGAAATTATCTATATCTATAACATTTCATCTAACTATTTCTGCATCTTGTATACCTGCGAAACTTAGCATATATAAAGCAAGTTTAGCATATCAAGTACATATTCAATCATTGTTTTTGTATGTATATATTCCAGAAAATATTTCTTTGTTATTTACATCAAATGTTTTTGAATAAGTAGTATTTTTTAATATATAATCATATATTACAGATGTTTTTTCTACATCACTTAATCAGTCTGTTAATTTAATTGTTGTAGCTTTTAACTCTGTAAATAGTTCATCAGTATCATTTTGTAATCATTTTTTTTCATCTGCTAACTCTTTTAGAAATGTATTTTTGTTAGCTATGTCTGAAATAATATCATCATTTATAATTTTTACTTTTTTGTACTCTTTTACAAATCAAACTCAAATCGAATCATCTAAAAGTAATATGTCTGTTTTGCTATTTATTCATGCATCAGATAGGTCTGTTTTGTTAGGAATTGCTCATTTACCAGTGCTTAAATATTTACTATAAATATATGTATACCATACTCAGTCTTCTAAAACTAAGTTGTTATTCCTAAGTATTTTAACACTAAATGAATCGAAATCTGAACTATTTAATTTAGATATTTCTTTTGAAATTTGTGAATTTAAACTAGCATTTAAGCTATCGCTTGAATCTGCTGCATAAGTATTAAAACCTAATGACATACTTAGCATTATTATGGCAGATAATATTTTGGCTACTTTTTTCATAATAGGACATTAATACAAATAATATATTTTTTTGAATGAATAGGGAAGATTGGTATTTTTAAATACATTTATATAATATATTTTTATTGACTTAGTTCAATTTTATAGGATAGTTAATAATTAAAATTTGCTTATTTCAAGCCAAAAAAAACAGGTAGCAGTATATTGTTACCATTTGTTGTTTTTTGCCTATTTTTATGTATAAAAAACTTGACTTTTAGACTTATTTTTTTATAAACAATAAGATAAAAAATTATTTCGCAAAATATATGTATTATGTCAAAATCGAGATTTAAAATAGATGAAAATGAGAAATTATTCGCAATATGAGTAAATGCAACAAATGATATAAATCCTTGTCAAAAATTGGAATTTTTAGACTCAAATAAAGAAATTGTACAATTAGATGCATTTGAATTATTTTTTAAAAATCCAGAAAAAGCTAAGTTTATCTATGCTAGTATTTTTGATGATATAAGTAAATTATTAAATGATACTGATTCTACGAAATTCAGTATTTTTTCTCATACTACTAATATTTCAGATATCAGAGCAGGAAATACTATAGATTTCATTATAAATATAGTAATAAAAGATTGAGATGATGAGATAAGTTATAACTTATGAAAACTATCAACAAAGGATGAAATAGAAGAAAAATTAGAAAAAAAATGACATAGTGATATAAAAATAGATTTAACAACATATTGATTAGAATGAATAAAAAATGGGATAGATGATTTGTGATATGTTAATTTATTCAATTCATGAATCTGAGGTGGTACACATAATATAGCTTCTTCAGTAGTAGCATTTTCAGAATCAATTAAATCAAAATGGTTCAAAGTAGTAGCACCAAATCTACAAGATGAAACTAATAAATATATATCTAGAACTTCACTGTTTTTACAAACTGAAGATGGAAACAAATATTGTATCAGAACAGATGCATCAGAAAGCCAATTAAAAATAGTAAATGAAATAATAGATTTAAATAAGGTATTTATATCTGATATACTTGTAACAGATAAAAAATCTCTGAATACAAAAGCTGCGAGGAAGCATAGTGTTCCTACTATATTCTCAGAAAATGTATTACATGATGTATTAACAGTAGTTTTCAACTGTGAAGATAGAGAGATGTGAGAAGTAATAGATGCGGTATTATGCGAAATAGAAATAAATCTGAAAAAAAATAAACTATGATATGAAGTAAAAACGTATTTAGAAAATTATTTAGTAAATCTAAAATTTTTAAAGAACAAATTGTACAATTACAACAGATTGATGCTATTAAAAACTAAATGATTAAAGTATAAATATGATTATATAGACGATATTAAACAATTATCATTACCTAGAGAATTATTAAAAGAAGAGAGTAAATTACCATGATTGAATGCTGAAATCAAGGATTTATCACAAAAAAGACTAAATGTATTAAAAGAAATATTGGTTTCATTAGTACAAGTAACTAAAAGAACAGAAAACGAAAAACATGATGTAGATGTAGAAAAATGATTATGAAGAGTAGTTCTAATTACAGACTGATCTGATGGTTCAGTATGATCTCTAGAAGCTTATAATCACGAAGTATTTTTCACCAATTCTATATGGAATATCTGAGAATATGAAAAGAGATTGTTTGAAGTACTAAACAAAATAAGTGAGTGACAAATAGATCTAAATGTAACAGATACTACAGGTTGCTGAGATAGTTCTACTGCTGCTGCACTTATGGTAAGGGAATCAAGCTGAATAGAAATAAGAAGAGAAAAATACAAGCAAATCCTAAAAAGTATGTGAGTACCTAAAGGTTCATACGATAGAGCTATTTCTATCATTGAAGCATATTTTCTATCACATTTTCAAGAAGTAATAAGTGGGGTAGTTTACCACTGCAAAAAATCAAATCTATGAGATATCCCACACAGTGATAGAGTAACTAGAATGATACTATGATATGTATACAAAAATACACAAGAATTCATAAAAAACGGACTAGGGAAATTCATCTACTCATACGATAGCTCAAACATTACAGATTGAAGATTTTATAACTGATTTAATGTATATAGAATAACTGAGATATAAAAAAAAGAATTAATTGTAAAATTAATTCTTTTTTTGCTTACGCTTTCTTAAAAAACTCTGTTCTAAGCACCATTTTCCCTGATTCTATTAGCTCTGGATCATCTGTTAATCTAATCTTTGGAAACTTGTCTCATCTTTTAATATCAGATGCTCCTGAAACTTTTAAATCCTTGATTGCAATTACTGTATCTCAGTCATTTAATATATTTCCATTACAATCTTTTACTATGATTGATGAACCATCTTCATCATCATTTAACCAACTCATATCTTTAGCTTTTTTTGCCATATTTTTTAAATTAATTAATTATTATTTTTGTAGTATTCCCCCCTCCTTAGTAAGGAGGGGGCTAGGGGGTGGTCTGTTGCCTTGTTAATATTTAAGGGGGTGGTCTGTTGTTCTACACATTTATATTATATCTTCTCACTATATAATTGATGATTTCACCTGCTATATTCACTCCTGTTGCTTGTTCTAAACCTTTCCAGCCTGGAGATGCATTTACTTCACATATTTTGTAACCACTATCTTTATCAAATAGTAAGTCTACTCATGCTATGTCTAGTCATATAATATTTGCAGCTTCTACTGCCAAAATCTCTTCTGTTTCATTCAATTCGTGAGCATATACAGATCATCCTCATGAAAAATTTGCTTTGAAATCTCATTCTTTACCTTTTCTTAGCATAGATCACACTATTCTACCTCATACTAAAAATATTCTCAAATCTTGACCTGCTTTTTCTCAGATATATTCTTGAACTATTAGATTGTTATTTAGTCTAGATAAACTTTCTTCAAGCATTTCTAGAATATCTTCCAATTCTTGATTATTGTTTACTTTTATTATTCATTTACCAGCATGTCAATCAAGTTTTTTAATTATTATTGGATAACTTAATTGTTTTTCTACGAATTCTATACTTGGTATTCATTTTAATAGCATTGTTTTCGGTACTGGGATTCTATTTGCTGCTAGTTTTTGTAGTGATAAAAATTTATCATTAGCAAGTAATCTAGATTTATTTGAGTTGATTATATTTATACCTTGATTTTCCATAAAATCTATTATAGATTTTATTTGATATGAATTATCCATTCTAGGTATTACTATATCAGGAAGTTTTACTTTTTGATTTTTTATAAATAGTTTTTCATCTAATTCAGCATTGATAACCAATTCTATGTCTTCAACTGCTACAAACTCTATATTTAATCATTTATTCAATCATTCTTCTAGCAGTTTTTTTATTCAGTTTGATTCTTTGCTTTTTTCTTTATCTAATATCCAAATTTTCATCATTTCTTTAATTAAAGAATAAGAGTATTTAAAAATACTGGTGAATTTTAATCTTTTAGTGAAAATAATCAAATTATATTTTAAAATGTCAAAATTAAGTTTTAAATTATTATTTTTTTTTATAAAAACTATTTAAAAAGTACTTAAAAAATACATTAAAATCCGACTTGACATTTTTTATAAAATCATAGAATATATAGTTTAGTTTTTATCTATAGATGAAAATGAAAAACAAAAACAAACAATAGGAAATTATTTATATATATTTTATTACTAGAATAGATATAAATAATTTTTATAAACAATTTCCGGAGATTATTTTATGTTATTTAGAAATTTTAGAGTAATGTGTTTTGGAATGTGTAAATTATTCGTAATGTTAGGTTTAATCACACAATTTATGCACAATATATTTGATTTAATTGGATTGCAACATTATTTCCATGATCAAGTAGAACTTGAATTGGTTTTAACCTTGTCCGTATTTTTATCTATTTGGGATTATTTTAAACCAATAGTTGTAATGGATAAGTACAAAAGATTTTTTCAAATCTTTCTCACAATTGGCACTTTTTCAAATTTGCTTGTAGCAATTGTATTGGTATTTGCAGAATTGTTTGAAATGCTTGAAGAAGAAATTCATTTTTTACATGGATTGATATTGTTTTTATTAATTAATTCAATTTATTCTCTTATTTATATGACTTTGAAATATAAAAGAGAATTTTCGATTGAGTGGAAAGATTTTTTTCGTTATGAAGCTATATTTATCCTTATTGCATTTGTGATGAATTTTTTAATAGAACCTATCTTTCATTTGATTGATTCTATAGGTTATGATGTTCTTCTTTATATTTCTATTCCTATTGTACTATTTATATGGAAATACAAACAGATAGCACATTATTGGAAAACTCAAAAAATATTAGTTATTTCTGTTTCTTCAGTATTTTTATTGCTTATTTGGCAATTAGGATTATTAGGATTTTAAATATTGAAAACAGACAAAATTGCAAATAAATTATTAATTAAATTGACTTATTGATATTTAATTTTA
This sequence comes from Candidatus Altimarinota bacterium, assembly GCA_943356435.1. Taxonomy (GTDB): domain Bacteria; phylum Patescibacteriota; class Gracilibacteria; order BD1-5; family UBA6164; genus UBA6164. The sequence goes on along the minus strand of CALREY010000004.1, from coordinate 123,001 downwards.
TAATCCCGCAACTGAAACAAAAACAAAATGGAGGATCTAAATGATTCAAATATTAAAATTTTTGCTAATGGTGTTTAGTGATTTATTCAAAAATCATACAAAAATTACTCTGATTTACTTGTTATTTCTCGCAATGGAAATTACTCTAATGGAGTTCCACCAAGATGCATACATAGAATTGTTCCTGATTCTATCTTTGCCTGCAATGGGCATAATTGTTTTTATGTATGCTTTGTACAAGTTCAAGTATCATATGAATTTTATAGAGTATGATGAATACAAAAGCAAAAAAACTTTTCTCAAGGTTGTTTTTATTTTCCTTGGATTAAATAGCTCGATAATTTCAGTGCATGTAGCTTATGAGATTGTAGAGAATATCATAGGGCATGGAGGTCATACTTCTCATGCTGCAGGACATGGTGCAGAACATGGTACTGAACATTCTTCAGATCACGGTACATCACATGATACAGATAATAAAACTGAACATGGAGATAAACAATCTGAAGCAGAACATGTAGATGTTAAGCCAGAAACAGTAGTAGATCCTTCTAATACTAGTCTAAAAGACTTTATGCATGAGAAGGATAAGCATTAAACAAAGGACCCATTTAAAAAATGGGTCCTTAAATTTTATCAAAAAACTTCAATTGACAATTACTATTTTTCTTTTATATTGTATTTGCAAATTTTTTATATATTTTTTTTGTTATAATGGGAGTGTTAAAATGAGTGAAAAATTGGCAAAAGATTATGTTTGTGCTGCTTTGGATGGATTTGACTTAGCTACAGATCCTGCTAAATTGGAGTTGGAATTAAGGACTAGGTTGAACACTATATTTACTAATATTGGTTATGCCAAATTTGGTATGGAGTTGTTTTTTTCTAGCTATGGTCATTTTGATGTTTTCAAGCTGTTAAATAGTTATGGTCTCAAGATATTTTTGGATTTAAAGATTTTTGATATTCCTGAAACAATCAAAAATGCTTCAAGGGTATTAGCGAGTAAACCAGGTGTAAACATTTTTAATGTACATGCTACCGGGCAAATTGAGATGATGAAAGCTGCACTGCAAGGTGCCGAAGAAACATCTCAGAAATTGGGAATACCAAGACCTAAAATAATAGCGGTTACTATACTGACAAGTATGAATGCTGAAAAAGGACAAGTTTTGAAATTGGCTTTAGATGCAGTAAACGCAGGGATGGATGGTATTGTATGTAGTGCATTAGATTTGGAATATTTGAAACCAAATTTACCTGAAAATTTCATCTATGTTACACCTGGTATACGTTTACCTGGCGGTGATGCAGGTGATCAAAAACGAATTGCTACTCCAGATTTTGCCTACAAAGCTGGATCTACACTGCAAGTCATTGGTCGTCCGATTTATGAAGGATTGGATGCAACGGGGCAATTGCATGCTGTTAGAAAAATTAATGATTTAATTCAATCTGTAATGTAATTTGGGAGGTATTAAGTGGAAGTATATAATTTAAAAACATTTAAGCAAATATTGGCAGATAATGCTGTAATTGCCACTGACGATATTTATGTCTATAAGTCTGGCTTTATAGGTAATGCTTACATAAACAAAGAGGCTTTGGCACCATTAGGTGCTAATGTAGTAAGTAATTGTTTATGTGGTATGACTCAAAATGCTTTGGATAATGGTTTGAGTTTCAAATCTGATACTAAAAATGTTCTGATTATTGGACCAGCATATGGTGCGATTTCGTATCCACCTACCGTAGCATTTTATTTACATGCTTTGTTTCCAAAAATCAAGTTTATTACCGCTAGGACAGAGTTGAATTCTAATGGTAAACATTTCATACCTGAAAAATTGAATCCACTTTTTGTTATGGCTGATGAGTTCATCATCGTTGAAGATATTGTAAATCAAGGAACTACCATACATGAAGTAGTAGCTTTGCTTCCTGATCTTGTCAATAGTGTAATTTGCTTGGCAGATAGAGGAAACAATGTTGCTAAAGATTTGGGAATAAATAATTTTTACCCATTCTTAAGTGTAGAAATGGAACAGTTTGACCCAAGAGTAAATCCTAGTTTACTAAATTCTGGTAGGCAAATAAACACCGTACTAGGCAAAGGAAAAATGTGGGTGGAAGCTTTTGGTCAACCACCTTATGGTGATGATGTAGATTTCTCTACATTTTCACTTTTTAAATAAAAACAAAATTCAAAAAAGGAGAAAAATAAAAGGAATGTTTTGAAGAAAACATTCCTTTTTTATTATAAATAAAATTTTGCATCTACTATTATACTATCACTTTCATTTGAAAATACGGGATTTATATCTATTTCTTTAATATCTTTAAATGTACTAAAAATAGACATAATCTTGAATATAATATCTACTAAACTATCGAAATCAATAGGAGTATCTCATCTAGCTCAATTTAATATTGGATATCATTTCAGGTGACTAAACATTTCTCTGATTTCAGTTTTGCCAACTGGAGAAAGTTTCATGTATACATCTTCATAGATATTTACAAATATTCATCACATACCTATAATAAGTAAATCTCAGAAACTAGAATCTCTTTTCATTCATATAAATATTTCTTTTGATTTAGGTAACATTTCTTGAAAAGTTACTCCGTCTATTTGAGCATCTGGATGAAATGATTTCACACTTTTTAATATTCATTCAAAAGCATCGATAGCATCTTTTTTCGTAGCCAATCATACTACTACTCAACCACAATCAGTCTTGTGAGCTATATCTTTACTAGCTATTTTTGCTACTAATTTGTTTTTAGCATCATCAAATATCTTTTCTACATCTTCTATACTATTTGCTAATTTATCTTCTAAAAATGCTACATCATAAGCTTTGAATATCTTTGAAACTATTTCGTAGTTACATAATTTTTCTTGTTTTTGTAATTCTGTTTCTATTTCTAGTTTTTTATTTTCATCTATTTTTATTATTTCTACTTCTTGCTGTACTGGTATTTTTTGCCATTTTTTTTGTTTAACTAGGTCTCAAAATGCTCTGATTCATTTTTTTGGATAATCATATTCTATTACATCATTTTGTCTCAAAAATCTTCTAGCTCAATCGACTGATTTAGCTCACATAAATGATGCCATTAGATAATATTCTGGATATTGTTTTTCGAAATCTATTATAGTTCCAGCTATATTTTCTACATCTGTAGTAGTTTGAGGTGTCAATAACAATAATATACCTACATTTTCATCCAATTTAACTATATTTTCCAATATATCTTTGTATCTCACTGAAGTCGCATCTCCTATAATATCTATAGGATTTTTCATACTTGATGCATCAGGCATATTTGTTTTCAATATTGCTTGTTGTTCTACTGAAAAATCTTTTAATATTACATTATTGTATTCACAATGATCAGTTGCCATCACTCATGGACCACCTGCATTTGTGATTATTGCTAAACTTTCTGGAATATCTTTTCATACACTTTTTGAAAATGCTTGTGCCCATAAAAAGAAATCTTCTAGTGCCGTTGTAGTATGTATTCCTGCATCACGAAATGCAGTTTCTAGTACTTTGTTTTCTCATGATAATGCACCAGTATGACTACTAGCTGCTGCTTGACCTCTACTAGATAAACCTGATTTTACTAGGATAATTGGTTTTTTCTTTGTAAGTTTTTTTGTAATATTGTAGAATTCTCTACCATTTTCTAAACTTTCTAGATATACGACTATCACATCAGTTTTGTCATCATCTATCAAGTTTTCTAGCAAATCATTTTCATTTAAATCAGATTTATTTCACATAGAAATAATCTTTGAAAATCACAGATTCATAGTACTTGCCCAATCTGTTAGAGCTACTGCCATGGCTCCACTCTGAGATATCATGGCTATGTTTCATGGATTTATTTCTTTTCAACCAAATGATAGATTTAGATTTTTATGTGCATCTATATAACCTAAACAGTTAGGTCCTAATACTCTCATATCATATTTTTTAGCTATTGATATAATAGCTTCTTCTCACTCTACATTTCCAGTTTCTTTGAATCCTGCAGAGATAATTATCACTCTTTTTATTCATTTTTTACCACACTCTTCTAGAGAATCTAATACCAATTTAGCAGGAATAGTTATTACAGCTATATCTGGAATAAAAGGTAGTTTTTCTATACTTTCATAAAATGTAATATCCTCGAAATGTCATCATTTAGGATTGACTCACATTTTTTTTCATTTGAAATTTTTTAGATTTTTAAGTAAATCATTTCATATTTTTCACGCTGCCTCTGATGCTCATATTATTGCAACAGAATTTATATCAAAAAAGTTGTTTTTCATTTATTGTTTTTAGAATTAATTTATCCCCCTATCCCTACCCCTTTCCTCCCAGGGGAGAAAGGGGATAGCTCAAAATATATATTAACAATATTTAATTAAATATTGTTCTACTCCTTTCCACCTTGGGGGGAAAGGCTGGGGATTGGGGGATTTTTTAGCCCCTTACATACACATTTTTTATATATTTTTTCAAAATATTCACAGTTTTTTCTATACTTTCTCTATTTGGTTGTTCTATTCCTTCTAATCCATATTTCATTTTTAATTCTTTCCACTTGAATACTCACAGAGTATGGTATGGTAGAATCTCTAATCTTTCTAGATTTTTATATTTTTGTAAATATTTTCATAATTTTTCTATATCTTCCTCATTGTCAGTATATTCAGGAACCAGCACATGTCTAATCCAAAATTTAATATTATTTTTTTCTAAATAATCTAGGAAAATAAGAGTTTTTTTATTACTTTGTCATGTTAATGTTTTATGTTTTTTATCATCAATATGCTTGATATCCAGAAGTACTAAATCTGTATATTTCAATAATTCTGCTACATCTTCATTTAATACAAATCAATTTGTATCTAGAGTAGTATTTATTCAACTATTTTTCAATTTTTTAAATAGTGAAGTTAGTCATTTTGCTTGAAGAGTTGGTTCTCATCCGGAAGCTGTTACTCAACCCTTTTTTCCGAAATATATTTTGTTGTTTTCTACTATTTTTAGTAACTCTTCATCAGACATTTCAGTTCATCATTTCATTGAAATAGTATCAGGATTATGACAATACAAACATTTGAATTGACATCATTGCAAAAAGAACACAGTCCTGATTCCAGGTCATTCGTGTGCTCAAAATGTTTCTATTGAATGGATTTTTAACATAAAATATATATTTTTATCTACTAATTTTTTCTATTTACTAAGTAATACAAGAATCATACAAATACAGCTCATCATATTATATTTCACAATGTTACTGGTAATAAGTTCGAATAAAAGAAATGATACCAAGTCAGATTTGTTAGATCAAGTCAGCTACTAGCTACTAATGCTGTCTGATTTTTTAATAATAATCCCATTGGTATAAAAAACATATTTGCAATACTATGCTCAAATGAACAAGCTACAAATGTCATAATAGGGAAGAATATACCAAATATTTTTCATACTATATCTTTAGATGAAATAGCAATATATATTGCTAAACACACAAGCCAGTTACATAGTATTCATCTAATAAATGCAGCAGTGAAATCAATATTTACTTTATCATTTGCTATTTTTAATGCTGTTATTCATAAATGGTCACCTGACAGAGTCCAAAGTCAAGCATAATAAATCAATATAGCTACAAATAATGCTCAGATAAAATTTGTAACATACACAATTCACCAGTTTTTGAACATACTATTCCATGAAATTCTTCATTTCATTTTAGCCTTAATCATCAAATGATTACCAGTAAATAATTCTGCTCAATCTATAATAACCAACATCAAAGCTATACTAAATACTCATCACATAAGCATCTTTGTTACTCAGAATCACATTAGATCACTAGTTCCAGTTGCTACTACTGTAGCTACTTGTCATCCAAATCATATATAAGCTCCGGCTAAAAAACCAAGTATTAATACATCAATCAATTTTTTATTTGCTTTTCTTTCTCATATATCTACCAATTTCTCAAAAGTTTCTTTTTGTGAATAAAAATTATCCATAGTTTGTTTTTATTGTTTTAAATTTTTTACATTTTCTCATGAAATGTTCTTTCTATTACTTCTTTTTGATGTGCTTTTGATAATCTGTTAAATATTACTGCATATCCTGAAACTCTTATAGTTAATTGAGGGTATTTTTCAGGATTATTGTATGCATCTATTAACATTTCTCTGTTCATTACATTTACATTCAAATGATGTGCTCTTTTTTTGAAATATCATTGCATCAATCATACTAGGTTTTCTACTCTTTCTGTTTCATCTATTCATAATGCTGTAGGCACAATTGAAAAGGTATTACTAATACCGTCTTGAGCATATTTATAATCTAGTTTTGATACTGAATTTAGCGATGCTATAGCTCAGTTGTGGTCTCTTCCATGCATTGGATTTGCTCATGGAGCAAATGCTTCACCTGATTTTCTACCATCTGGAGTTGCTCATGTATTGCTTCAGTACATTACATTTGAAGTAATTGTAAGTAGTGAAAGAGTTGGATTTGCATTTTTATATGCTTTGTATTTTACTAATTCATTGAAGAAATATTCTGTTACTTCTTTTGCTATATTATCTACTCTATCATCATCATTACCATATTTAGGGTACTCTCATTCTATCTTGAAATCTGTTGCTATTCATAATTCATTTCTAATAGCTTGCACTTTAGCGTATTTTATAGCAGATAAACTATCAGCTATGATAGCAATTCAAGCTAATCCATAAGCAATATCTACACCATAATCACTGTCTACAAAAGCCATTTGTGCTCTTTCATAATAGTATTTATCATGCATGTAGTGAATACAATACATAGTTTTAGCATATACTCTAGCTACTTCACTTAATGCTGTTTTGAAATTCTTATAAACTTCATCGTAGCTAAGAATATCTGAACTAATATTTTTTATTGAATCTTTATTAATTATTTGTTTTCCGTGTGCTTCTTCTCTTCATTCATTTATAGCTAAAAGTAGAGCTTTTGGTCAATTACATCTAGCACCAAAATGTTGAATTCTCTTTCATATTTCTTGATAAGATACACAACAAGCTATTCCATAATCATCACTTCATCTACAAGGTACCATTACATCATCATTTTCATATTGTACACTTGATGTATCTATTGATACTTTTGCACAAAATTCTTTGAATCATTCTGGTAAATTTTCTGACCATAATACTGTTAAGTTTGGTTCTGGACTAGGTCATAGATTGTACAATGTTTGTAAAAATCTAAACGATGTTTTAGTTACTTTTGTTTTTCCGTCTTTCCACATACCTCAGATAGATTCGGTTACCCAAGTAGGGTCTCAACCAAATATATCATCATATGCTCCAGGTCTCAAATGTCTAACCAATCTCAATTTCATAACGAAATGGTCTATATATTCTTGAGCTTTTTCTTCTGTTATTAATCCTGATTTCAAGTCTGCTTCTATATAAATATCTAGGAAACTAGATACATTTCATAGACTCATAGCTGCTCAATCTTGTTCTTTTATAGCTGATAGGTATGCGAAATACACCCATTGTACAGCTTCTTTTGCATTATTTGCTGGAAGTGATACATCATATCCATAACTGCTTGCCATTTTTTTGATTTCATTTAATGCTCATATTTGTTTGCTTATTTCTTCTCTTTTTCTGATTTTTTCATCGTCTAGTGGATCGCTAATAGTTTTATAATCTTCTTTTTTTGCTTCTATTAAAGCATCTACTCAATATAAAGCCAATCTTCTATAATCTCAGATAATTCTTCATCTAGCATAATTATCTGGTAAACCAGTAATTATATGATTTGATCTATACAATCTAGATTCATCATCGTAAACACTAAAAACCGCATCATTATGATTTTGAGCATAGTTAAAAATATCATTAACTCTTGCTGGTAATTCAAATCATTTTTCTTTTAATGCTCATTCCACCACTCTAACTCAACCAAAAGGTTTAATAGATCTCTTGAGAGCTGCATCAGTTTGAAGACCTACTATTTCTTCCAAGTCTTCTATAATATATCCAGGTTTATGGCTTGTAATAGTAGAAATAGTTTCATTATCTACATCTAGTAAACCATTATTCAACCTCTCTTTTTTCAATAACTCCATGCATTTTTCCCATAGTTTTTTAGTTTTTGGCGTTGGTCAAACTAGAAAACTACTGTCTCAAGTAAATGGTGTAATATTCTCATACACAAAATTCCTTACATCTATTTTCATAATTTCTCATTAAGAAATAATACAAATTCACCAAGTGTTCATAATACTCTTTAATTTATTTTTGTCTAATTTATTTTCTAGGAAAAATTTTATCCCCTCTATCATTGCAATAGAGGGGATTGTTTTTAGCTCATGCCTACCAGCTGTATTAAGTAGGTCGCTCTTAGTTCGCTAATAATCTACGAGCGAAAAATCGGCCGGATCGCGTTAGCCTACAGCTACTACTGTCATAATCGTCTTCATTGGTTTTTCTCCAAGTCAACCGGTGGAATAGGAATGGTTCTTTTGTTCACTAGATGTATAATATATACTACATCTGGAACAATATAATTTATATTTATTTTTTATTTTGTGTCAAATTTTTGAATACTACTTTTTTGACTCTTCTATTTTTAATTCTAGACCAAGAATTTTTAAAAATTTATGTAATGTATTAAGTGATAGATTTTGATTTCAAGCCTCTATTCTTGCTACAACTGATTGAGTAGTATTAGCCATTTTAGCAAGTTCTAATTGTGATATTCATTTAAATTCACGAGTTTTTTTAATTCTTTGAGCTACTAAGTAATTAATCATTTCTTGATCACAAAGTTCCTTTATTTTTGGATTTCTTTTAAATACTTCTTTTTCATATTCATCAAAAGTATAAGTCATAATTTTATTTTTAATAAATAATATAGCATATATGATATATATTAGTACAATTTTGAATTAAATCAAATTATTTTTTAAATAATTGTTTTTATATTTTTTCACTCTTTCAATAATTGAATTATCAAGTTTTTGAGATTTTTTTAAAATTCAATCAAGTAAAATGATTTTTTTATTCTGGATTGTAAAATATTCTAGAAATATTTGAGGATTGTTTTATTCTTAGTTCAAATATTTTATCTCAAATATTTTTTATATCATCATTTCATAATGAATCAACTAGTAATAGTTTTATTTTTAACTAAGTTTTTGAGTAAAGTTTTGGATTATTTTTTTCTAAATTATCTAAAAATAATTTTATAGGTATTTCTCAATTTTCTTTTTGATAAAGGATTATTTGCTTCATATTATATAATTATCAATAATAGTATATATTTAGTATATATAATTAATTTAATAAATCAAGATTATTGTATAAATTTAGGAATTAATGTTAATATTTGTTAATCATATTTTTAAATTATTTTTGAAAAAGTTGTTTTTTTGTTATGATGTTGGAGTTTAGAATGTAATATCATATAAGTATATTTAATATATTTTGTGAGTTACTGATTAAAATTTTAACCTAAAAAATCTATGAGAAAACCAGAGTTTTATTCAGCTGTTTTCTGAATAATTAAAAACGAAAAATGAGAAATTCTTTTTCAAAAGAGACAAAATACAGGTTTTAGAGATTGATTATATCAATTACCAAGTTGACATCTTGAATGAAGAGAAACTATGAAGGATTCTCTTATTAGAGAATTAGAAGAAGAGCTTAATATTAAAGCCACAGAAGATGATTTAGAAATCTTAAATATTTCACATGTCATTTGTCCAGATAGAGTTTATTTTAATATATATATCAAAGTCTTAAAATATACTTGAGTATTAAATAATAATGAAATAGAAAAATGCAGTGAATTGGTATTTAAAAATTATGAAGAGATAAAGGACAATCCAGCATTTAAATATGAAGTAGAAACTTTGGAAAATATATTTAATTGAGATAATTTTTCTGAAAAATTTGTGGAAAGTGTTTAATAAAGTGATTTTATGATAATAATTTTAAAAAGTAAGTTTTATATATATACATCTTTTTAATATTATAAATTCAAAATGTATTTTGACTTATGGCTAAATTATGTTAAAATAATAAAAATATTGAATATTTATTATTTTAAAAATCTTATGAGTTTAACAGATTTTAGAAGAGTTCAAGAACCTATCATAGTTGAGTTAGAAAAGTCTCTAACTCCAGTAACATCAAAAAATGTAGCATGTACATTGTATTCTGATTGAAATAGTTTTAATGGTCATAATATTGAGACATTAAATCCAATACATTTTATTCATGCTGAAGAAGTAGCATTACAAATATTAAAAGAATGATGAAGAAATAAAGTGGATGTTATTCTTACTACTTGAAATTGAAAAGCAAAAAAACTAAAACATGTAGTTCCTTGTTTTAATTGTTGTAAATTATTAGAACCTCATACTCACTCTGGCACAAAAGTATATATCTGAGAACCTGAAAAAGATGATGTAGATTTTATAAGAGTAATTTCTATGGATTTTTCTGAATTAATTGCTTCTTATTGAAAAAGATCTCTATCAATAATTAGTCAAGATTTACCTTGAGATGATATGATATTAAAAACTAATTTATCACAATGAGATATTGCTCTTGTAATTGATTTAATCAATTTTGCAAAAAAAAGGTGAATAGAGCTGTATTTAACATGATGAGCTTCTTGAAGATGAGGAGCTACTCAGTTATTAATAGAAAAATGATTTTTAAGTAGTTATTGAGATATTGATATTATAGTTGTTAATAAAACTTCTATAAATGTAATGGATGAATTTTTAAAAATTGTTAAAAATCATCTTGGTGATGTTACTGTTGAATATAGAAAAATTCCTCTTTTATGAACAACTAATAGTTACAGTACGGTTGTAAAATTAATTGCAATGTCTACCTGAAAAAGTATTGATTTTAGTATATGAAATAGTACTGTAGAAGAGGTATTTAATAAAAAAGATTATTATAATAATAATTGGTATCATAAGCTTTGTTAGTTTTTACTTATATAAAAATATTAGAAAAAATAAAATTATATCCAAATATTAATGTTAAATTAATTTCATGTGAATTTTAAAAAAAATATTTACCAATATTTAAAAAATAAATATACTAAAAAAGAATTTTAAAAACTAAAAAAACAAGCTCATGAAAAAATTTTTAGAAAAGAATTGTAAATGGATATCTAGTTTATTTGTATTGATTTGATTATATTTGATAATTAAGTTGTTTTGGTTTTGAGCAAATACTATTTGTTCTTGATGAGGATGATATATCAGTTTGTGTATTGTACCACATATAGAATATTCTTGGACATATGCTTGATATATATCTATATTGTTTTTAATATTATCGATAGTGTGAATATATTTAATAAAATCTACAAATAATAAATTATCAAAAATATATATTTCTATATTTGTATTATTATTATGAGTAATATGAAAACCTATATTTTATGAATTATCAGATGATTTCAAATTTTTTCATAATTGAAGTTCTCAGTATACAGACAAAGAGTGAAATCTAACAAATATGGATTTGTATTTGGAAAGTATGTGAAAATATTGTGATGATAGTATAGATGATTTCAAATTCAAAAAAGTTTACAGAAGAGATATGTGTGGATGACAATACATAACAGAGTTCAAAACAGCAGAAGAGTATTCCAAAGCACTAGATTATGCTAATAAAAAAAATATGTGGTATATGTACAAACTAACATATAGATGAGCAGAAAAATTCTGATTAGAAAAGATTATTGATGTTTATAATGATGATACGTTTTATTGAAAAGTTATTATTTGAAATTGGAGTAATATTGGTTTGATTTATATGATTTCATCAAAAACAGATAATAGAAAAATTAATGATTTGATAGAGTATATAATGGATAAACTTTTATATTGAAAGAAAAATTATTTTAAAGATAAAGAAGAAGAATACAAATATTGGGAAACTCTTGATACAAACATATTTAATAAAATAAAAGAAATAAAAGAAATAAATTATAAAATATTTTAATAAAATATTTTACACAATAAAAATCCCTCGTCCTTCGGACATCCCCCTTAATAAGGGGGACTTTTTTTATTTTTAATTAAAAAATTACACTCAAATTTTAAGGTTGTATTAAGGTCATATAAATATAATAAGTCATATTTATTAAATAATGACTATAAAATATGAAAAGAATAGTTTCTATAATATTATTAATTATATTTATAATTACTCAAACATATGCAATTGATGAGTTGGGTGAATCAGAAAAATTTGTATTAAGTTTGTGAGAAACTAGGAAATGTCAGAATATCAAACAATCAGATATTCCTACTATATTTATTCCATGAATACTTGCTTCCTGGTACAGTGAAGAATGATATGAAGATAATAAGATAAAAAAATGGACTCCAGATCCTGTAACTCATGCTTATGATACATTATTCAAAGTATTCCAAGATAATTGATATACTATTAGAGATGTTTATTACAAAGACGAATTTACTAATTATATAGAATGAAATCCTAAACAATCATTATATTTGTTTTGATACGATTGGAAAAAAGATAATAAAGTTACAGCGAAATTGCTAAGCAATTTAGTAATGCAAATCAGGGAAAAATATGAGCATGATAATGCTTGTGATATATGAACAGTAAATATAATATGACACTCTATGTGATGACTAGTTGCTAGAACTATGTTGTCAGATATGTGTGCTAGTGATAAGGCTATAAAATATTATCATAATAGAGATGGATTAGTTAAATGAGAGCTAAAGGATTTCGTAAGTAGTTCATGTGGAAATTTTACTAGAGTAAATAAATTCATTACTATAGCTACACCTCAGAGAGGTTCACCATGAAGTTTAGCTATATGGGAAAAATGAGATATATGACAAACTGAAACATATGTGAAATGATCTATATTAAAAAATCAATTATGAATAAATACAAATCAGTGACTGTATGAGTTAATTCATTGATATAATAACAAATTAGCAAATTGAATAGTAACTATATGACAATTATTACCAAATATTTCAAAAAATGGAACATATAACAGTGACTTATTATATTTAGAAAAATGATGAAAAAAAGTAAGTGCAAATAAATATACACAAAATTCATTCTTAGATGAATTAAATAGTAGAACAAATGTAGATAAAATGTTTTCTAATATATCATGAAAATATAGTTTGTATTATTCAGAAGTAACTTGAAATAAGGATAAAAATAATGTAATATGATATAAAATATCGGATACATATTGGAATGATACTTGAGTAAAATCAGATGATTTAACAGATATAGTTGATTGAAATGATATATATTCTAAATATCCACAATCTCCAATAGATTTCAAATATAATATATCTGAGAATATTAGAAATCAGTGATGATTATGATGAGATGGAACAGTTCCTAGTAATAATCTGAAATTGATAGCTAATGATTGATATGATCCATATGAAGAAAAAAATCCCAAATTTGAAAGAAAATTAATCAAATGTTATGATGAAAGTAAGCCATATTTTACAGAATCAGATTTAGTCTACAAATTATGAGAAACTCATATGGAACTATGTGCTCATAGTAAAATGCCAACTTTAACTTCTATACAAGTATTAGATGATATATTATGAAATGAGATACTAAATTCAAAAGAGACTCAAAAAAATATTGAAACAGAAATAAAATTATTATATAAATCACTTTGATATGCTAATCGTACGTTTTTTCATTGATCACTTACTACTTATGATACAAGTTATCTAATACAGCGTTATTATAATTATTTGTTTGATGAAAGTGAAAGTAAAATAAATGAATTCATAGATAATAGAAAAAAATATGAATATGAGAGATTGAGTTTGGATTATACATTATGAATAAATGAAATATATCGCTACGAAATCCTCTCTCCAATCAACTTAATAATCGAAGATGAACAGTGAAGAAAGATATGAATAGATCCTGATACTGGTAAGATAATCAATGAAATACCATGAGCTTGGACTAGTGGTAACACCGAGTGAAGTGGTGAGCCTGAGTTTTTCCTAATCCCAAAGACTGGCATATGAAAAACTGAGCACAAAATACATAGCTATGGTACAGGGGACTGAGAATATCACATAGTAATGAATGAGATAAAATTGGATGAACAAACTAGTACTTGATGACAAGATGAAACAGCTAGTTTCGTAATAGCATGAACAGCTAAAAAATGAGTAGTAGAGAATTATGTATCCAAAATAGAAGAATCAGATGCAAGTTTCAAAAAAATAGATACAAAAGAGATAGAACAAAAAAATAATCAAACTGAAACAAAAAGTAATGAAAAGGAAATTCCTAAAAAATCAGATAAATCAAACTCTATTTCATGAAATGCTTGACCTATTTCAACTATAAATGAACCTAAAAAAGTAGAATTAAAAGATAAGTACAAAGATATATTAGAAAAATTATACAAAATACTAGAGACTAAATATACTCAAAAGAAAAAGCAAAAATTGAAACAAAATCTGCTGAAGTTCAAACAATCAAAAAATCCAAAATATAAAAACAATGAAAAAGTAAATTTTTTGATAGATAGTATAATAGAGTATGTGAAATAGAAAAAATCCAGTATAAAAATATACTGGATTTTTTGTAGACTATAATTCTATCCCATCCCCCTTCGGGTACTTCCCTTAAGCATAAGGGAAGAAATATTTTAAACTTAATTTTCTCCCCCTCCTTACTAAGGAGGGGGTAGGGGGTGGTCTGTAGCCTGTTATGGTTGGCTGGATTTCTCCTAACTAAGTCCAAAAATCTTCCCCTCACTATCTATATCTATTTTCGTAGCATTTGGTACTCTTGATAATCATGGCATAGTCATGATATTTCAAGCTATTATGACGATAAATCCTGCACCAGATGATATTTTTACTTCTTTTACTTCTAGTGTAAATCATCTAGGACTTCATAATAATTCTGGATTGTCAGAAAAAGATAATGGAGTTTTTGCTATACATACTGGTAGATTAGAGTATCATAAACTGGTTAATTTTTCTATTTGTTTTTCTGATTCTTCTGAATACTTCACTCATGCTCATCCATATATTTCTGTGACTATTTTTTCTATTTTTGATTTGATATTTATATTAGATTCATATAAATAATTGAAATTATTTTCAGTATTTTCATCTAATAGTTTTACTACTTTATTAGCAAGAGATACCATTCATTCTCATCATTTCATAAATCATTCTCATAACTCAAATTCTGCTCATAATTTCTCACATTTATTTTTTACGAATTCTATTTCTTTCACAGTATCAGTATTAAATCTATTTAGTCATACTACTATTGGTAGTCAGTATTTTTTCATATTTTCTATATGCTTTTCTAGGTTACAAAAACCAATTTCTAATGCATTTAGATTTTCTTGTTCATTTAGTTCTGGATTTATATGTGGTTCTGGTGGGATTCTTATTCCTGAATTATATTTTATTGATTTTATAGTTGCTACTATTACTATCAAATCTGGTTTTATATCTCATATTCTACACTTGATATCTAGGAATTTTTCAGCTCATAAATCAGAACCAAATCAAGCTTCTGTTACTGTATAATCAGCTAATTTCATAGCTGTTTTTGTAGCTATTATACTATTACAACCGTGAGCTATATTTGCAAAAGGTCATCCGTGGATTATACATGGATTTCACTCCAATGTTTGTACTATATTTGGTTTTATAGCATCTTTTAACAATGCTGTCATTGCTCATTGTATATTTAAATCTGATACTTTTAGGACTTTCCCTGATTTATCATATGCAAATATTATTTCTCATAATCTGTATTTCAAGTCAAAAATATCTGAAGCAAGACAAAAAATAGCCATTATTTCTGATGCTGTTGTGATTGTAAATCATGAATTATGATTGATATGTTCTTGTTTTCAATCAAAAGAATAGTCGAAACTTCTAAGAGCTCTATCATTTACATCTATTGCTCTTTTCCAGATAATATTATTCTCATCTATATTTAATTCATTTCAATAATATATGTGATTATCTATACAAGCAGATAAAAGCAAGTGAGCAGAAGTGATAGCATGGAAATCTCATGTAAAATGCAAGTTTATATCTTCCATAGGTACTACCTGAGAATAACCACCACCTGTAGCTCATCATTTCATTCACATTACTGGTCATAGAGATGGTTCTCTCAGTGCTATCATAGATTTTTTGCCTATTTTGCACAAAGCGTCTCACAATCATATAGTTGTAGTAGTTTTTCATTCTCACATCGGAGTCGGACTTACTGCTGTCACTAGTATTAGCTTACCATATTTATTATCTTTTATTTTTTCTAATAGAGAATTTTTTATCTTGGCTTTATAATCACCATAAAATTCCAAATCATTTGATTCTATTCCTATTTTTTTCACTATTTCACTTATGTGTTTCATATCACATTTCTGAGAGATTTCTATATCTGTTAACATAATTTTTGAGATTATATGGTAATTTTAACTTCATCTTGAATATAGTTTAAAATATAATATTTTAATTTTAAACTAATTATGTTCCTCCCTCTCTTAAGTAAGAGAGGGAATTCAAGGGTGAGTTATGATTATTCTAAAAATATATAAATAATAGTCAAAAAATTATTTCCTTATCCCAACTTTTGCTCAAAAACCTTTCCCTAATAACTCATTTCAAAAACTAAGCTTGTGATTTCAGTATTTTTGATTGAGAATATTTACTGTTTTTACTAGTTGTAGATTATTTCATTTATCACGAAGGGGCTTATCAAATATACTTGTTTGATGAGGTTTGTATGTTCTGAAATTACCAAATACTACTCCTGTACTTCTGTATAGTATATTTTCATCATAATTATTCTCAAATAGAAATAATACTATTTTTAATATATCATTTCTGATATATGTGAAATCATTTAGTTTTATAGTGTACATATGTGTGTACATAGATTTGTCTCTCATAAATATTGATACACTTTTGAGTTCTATTTCTTTTCCTATAAATTCTTCGTAAAGTAAATTGAAATTTGTAATTAATTGAGTTTTTAAAAATGATTTATTATTAGTGATACGATGATTGAAACTCCTTCATCTACTCATGGATTTGGCTTCAGGACTTTTTTTGACTACAAAAGCATTTACTCATGTGAGTTCTAGCCGTAAATCTGTAGCATTTTTTCATATTTTTTCTTTGAGTTTCCAGTATCACAATTTGATGAAATCATAGACATTATCACAGGAATATTTGAATTTTTCTTGTGTTTTTCTTCATATAAAGGGGACTATTGATAATGGTAATTTACTAAATATTTCTTTGTCTTGTACTTGTGTTAATGAAATATAAGTTCCAAACGGTTTGTTCAATTTGGAAAATATTTTTGCCTTTATTCTGGTGTTACTTACTCATATAGAAACAGGAACTCATATTATTTTGAGTATATCTTTTTGTAGTTTTTTTACGAAATCTTCTATAGTCATACGGTACAATTCTGCTAATCAAGTGATTTCACAAAAAGCTTCATCAATAGAAAATGGCTCTATTCATATAGTATTTTCTTTTAGATACAACATCAATTTATCAGAAATAAAAGTATAATAATCATGATCTACTCATAAAAATACTCACTTATCTTTTAATATTTGTTTGGCTGTCCATATAGGTGTACCAGTCTTTATTCATAGTGCTTTTGTTTTGTAATTGCAGGCTATTATTATATCACCTCATACTAGTACATATTTATTTTTTAGTTTTGGATTTTTGAGAATCTCGCACTCAGCAAAAAAACTATCACAATCTATATGTGCAAAAATCTTTTTTGATTTATTAAATTTCATAATATATATTTAAAAAATAAATATATACAAAATATATACTTAATTTCAAAAAAGTAAAATCTATTTTATTTTCTACAATAATTATTATAATAAAACAAATATTAATTAAAAAAATATATATGAAATATAATCCAATGAATTTGCCAAAATTAGATTATTATATAAATGATTTTTCAGGAATATTATCTGATAGTTTTAGAGATAAATATAATAATTTGTTTAGTGAGCATCAAAATAAATCATGAGAACAAATAGCAACAGTATTTATAGAACATAGAGATTGAAATGAGCTAAAAGATATAGCATTGAAACTATTCAATGAAAATGGTATATGAGAAAAAGAAACAAATAATTGATTGTTACTGATAGTTTCTACAAGTGAGAAAAAAATCAGAATAATGACAGGTAAATGAATGGAACTAGAGTTCAGTGATGCATATTGTAGTGATATAATAGAGCTAGAACTTAGAGCATTATTAAATGATGGAGAATACGAGAAATTAGTACAAGCATGGTATGAAATAAGTACAAAAAAAAGAGAAATAAAGAAAAATGAAACAAGTATTATTTGAAATACAAATAATAACATATGAAATAATAATTCAAATAATATAACTCAAAATAATAATGAGAAGCATAATAATTTTTTGAATAATCTTGTAGTTACAGTAATAATAATATTTTTTATACTTATATTTTTTTCTTTAATAAATATAGGTGGATGTAGTTCTTCTAATAATTATTGAGATTCTAGTTATGATTGAGGTTCAAATTCTACTTCAGATTGGGGAGATTCTTCATCCGACTGGTGAAGTTCATCTTCAGATTGGGGTGGTGGTAGTTCAAATGCTTGATGAGCAGGAGATTAATATTTAATAAAAAATTATGTTTATATTTGTATCTGTAATTGTGCTTATTGTTATTTTTTGGCTTATTATAAAAATATCTTCTTTGCAATGAGATTATTTCAAAGAAAAAGTAAATATTATGAGAATACTTAGTTCTTTTTTATCTGATGTAAAAGTAGATAAAACAGACAAAAGTATAAATCCGATAAATTTAGAAAATACAAAAAATAATATATTGTATTTTTCTAAAAGATTATTAAAAATGCAAAAACTGTATTTTTATAATAAAAAAATGAATAATGATTTCGATGAAAATGAAGAAGAAAAAAGATACTTATTAGAAGTACTGAAATTATTTAATGAATGATTGAATAATTGGTTGGAGTTCCATAAAAATGAGCTAGAAAATCTAACAGAATCATTACAAGACCAAGAACAAAAAACAAAAAATATATCCTTCAAAAGTGCTCTAGATTTACAAAGAAATAGAATATATACTTATAGCCAAAAAATATAAATATTTTGACTTAATATAATAATTGTTTATAATTTAAATTGCTTAATTTAAGTAAGCAGCTTTATAAATTTCTCAATCAATTACCATTCTCATAGGAGGCAAAAATGGCGAATAAAAAAAAGAAACCACAAAAAGCACCAATGCCTAACAAAGGGCCAAAGAAAAAAAATAAATGATGTGTAGGAGGCATCATAAAAAGAGCTAAGGATTATTAATAATTCTTAGCTCTTTAATTTGCAAAAGCGTTCTACAAAAAATATAATTTTATTTTTTCAAAAAATTATGTATAATATAAATATATACATAAAAGATTATAATTATGGAGTATAAGATATTTAGATTTACGAGGCATCATATAAAAATACCTTATTTTATAAGGTTTATTTTCGCTGTTTTATTAATTTTTATAGCTATATTTCCTATTGTTTTACCTATTTTTCCATGATCTATATTTCCAGGATTAGTATTATTGGTTATTTGACTTATGTTAATAGTACCTGGTCATAAAGTAAAACATGTAGTTAAACTGAGAAAATCATTATATTATTTGACTACAAATTTTCATAGAAAAGATACAATTGCTTACAAAATCAGGGATATAAAAATGCATATTAGAGATATACTTGATGAAAGAGTAAATATAAATAATAAAAAATAAAATGTTAAACATATTACTAGTAGAAGATAATGTTATAATCTCAAATAATATTTCTAAATATTTAGAACTAGAATGAATAAAAACAAAACAACTTTTTAATTGAGAAAAAGTTGTTTTTGAAGTGGTTTCGGATCAGTATGATTTGGTAATACTTGATATATGATTGTGAGAACAAAATTGACTTGATTTATGTAAAAAAATAAGAGATATATGAAAAAATATACCTATTTTGATGCTTACTGCTAGAAATAATATAGATGATAAAAAAACAGGATTCAAAAATGGAGCAGATGATTATTTGACAAAACCTTTTGATTATGAAGAGCTTTTACTTAGAATAAATGCTTTGATTAGGAGAAATTTCACAGTAAAAAGTAGCAATATAGTATTATGAGATATAGAAATAAACCTAGATACAAAAAAAGTTACTCAGAATTGAGCTGATTTACATTTGAGTAATTTAGAAATAGAATTGTTATTATACCTGATACAAAATAAAACAAAAGTAGTATCAAAAAAAGAGTTACTAGAAAAAGTATGGTGAGAATATGATGATTTTTCTATGTCTAGAACAATAGATGTATATATATGATATTTGAGAAAAAAGTTATGAAAGGATATTGTAGAAACAGTTAGGTGAATATGATATATTATAAATTAATAATTAGAGATGGATAATTATCAATTATTAGAAAAATATAGAAAAAAATTAAGTGTTTATTTTACTTTGTTTGTATTATTTTCATTTTGGGTAACTCAAATTATTTTTTTGTTTGCTGATTATATTCCAGAAAATTGGGAATTAGAAAAAACACTTGATAAAAAATTTGAATGAGTAGTAAATATTATTCAAAATTATGATAAATACATAGAAAAGATAAATAATAGTGATACTACATTGTGAAAAATAATGGATAAAACATTAGAAAATACAAGAATATGTAGTGAATACAAAGATTGAGAATGCATAAAAATAATGATTGATAATATTCAGGAACAAGATAATTTAATAAATTATATAACAGAGCAATATTTCAATTATGGAGAATATAAGTATTTGAAAAAAGATATAGTGATTAATAATAATAATTACAATGTGATAATTAAGATTGCAAACGATCACTCAATTATAAATATGTTGAAGTCTTATGTTTATTTTATACTTTTTTCAATTCCATTTTCTATTGCTTTTTATTTCATATGATACTTTTTTGTTTGAAAAAACTTTAAACCAATAAATGAAACTATTTCTGGTCTAGAAGATTTCACATCAAATATAAACCATGAGATGAAGACTCCATTATCAGAAATAATAACTACATTATCATTAGCAAAAAAAATAAAAAATTATGATGATGCTATAAATCAGAGCTTGATTTCAACAAAAAAATTGAGTAAGATATTAGATTCTATGCTATGAATAGTAAATATTTTGGATTCTAGTTACAAGAAAGAAAAAATTGATTTAATAAAACAATTAAATAGTATTATAAAATATCATTTTAAAGAAATAGAAAAAAAAGATATTAAAATAGAGAAAAAATATGGAAATAATAACTATTTTTTAAATATTAATAAAGAACATTTTGATATTTGTGTTTGAAATATTTTGAAAAATGCTATTAAATACTCAGAACATAATTGAACAATAAAAATAGTATTTAATAATGGTGTATTAGAAATAATAGATAATTGAATATGAATAAGTAAAAATAATCTAAAAAATATATTTGACAGATATTTTAGAGAAAATTATTCAAAAGAAGAATGATATGGAATATGATTATCAATTGTAAAAAAGATAGTAGATATTCATTCTTGGAAAATATATATAACTAGTAGAAAGAAAAAGACAATAAACTCAGAAAAATGAACAAAGGTAAAAATTTCATTTTTATAATATTTATATAACAAAAGCATGATAAGACATTTACATAAATATATCTTTTACATATTAATAATATTTTTAGTTTCATGTAACTCCAAGGAACAAGAAATAAATTTAAATAATGAAACTGAAACTATTTCAATGGATTCTGCAAAAGAAGAACAATTAATAGAACAAACTACAGATGAGGACATAGATGAATTGATAGATATATTATTTGAAACCAATAATTAGTTTCATACATATTTCTTACAATTTGTAAATATATTTAAATAATAATTTATAATCAAAATACATATATGAAGAAAATAGTAATAGTTTTATTATTACTTCTATCAAGTTTACAGTTTTCATATGCAAGTTCGCATGAAAATGAAATAGAAGACAAAAATGAAATAGAAGATAAAAATGAAATAAAGGATAAAATTAGAGAATATCAAAAAAGTAAAAAAAATGATGATTCTATAAAAAAATCTCAAACAAAATCAGAAGATGATAGTAATAAATCTAAAGTTTCTAAAGAATCAAATAATCAAAATACAGAAAATAAGCAACAAAAAAATACAGAAAATAAGCAAGTAAAAATCTCAGAAAAAAAAGAAAAATTAAAAAATAACATAAAAAATAAAATAGATTTAAAATTAAAAAAGTTTGATAAATTGTCAGAAACAAGTAAACTAAAATTGTATAATAGTATGATAAAAAAAATAAATGCTAGGCTAAATTCATCAGAAACTACTGATAAACAAAAGCTTTTATACAGTATTTTAAGAGAAATATTTATGGAAAAATTATATAAATAAATATTATAAATTCTTACATATCTCTTACATATACATAGTAAAGTGTGAATACAATTTATATTTATAACAATTGTTTTTATGAAAAAAATTATATCGTTAATCGTTGTTGCAATTTTATTAGGATTATCAAATGCTAGTGCAGATACTTCTACTGGTACTACTGATACAACAAGTACATGAACTGTAGTTTCAACAGGAACTACTGATACTACTACAACATCTAGTACTGGAACAACTGACACTACTACTACTTCTTCTACTTGAACTACATCTACTTGATCTATGATGAATGATGATTTAAAAAGAGAAGACAGAGAAGATAGAAGAGAAGACAGAAGAGAAGATAGAAGAGAAGACAGAAAAAATGATTCAAATACTTGATCAACTGATGATAATGGTAAAGAGGTTCAAAAAAAATTCGCAAAAGAATTCAATGATTTAAAAGAAAAATTTAAAGATAGAAATGGAAATAAAGAGTATTTAAACAAGAAAAATGAATTATTTAAACAATACAAAGAACAAGTTGCTGAAACTCATTCTGGTGCTACAGCAAAAATAGAAGAAATTAAAATAAATTTCAAAGAAAAAAAAGAAGAATTGAGAACTAAATTGCAAGAAAAAAGACAAGATATAAAACAAAAATATGCTATGACATATTCAAAAAAGTATGGAGATATGATTGCTAAATTGGATGAAACTAAAGTAAATACTTTAATTACTAAAATTGATGCATTAATTACTACTGTAAATAATTCTGATAAAGCAGATGAAACAAAAGCTAAATTAATAGCAATGTTAGAATCATTAAAAGAAATAGCTAACAAAAGATTAGAAGAATTAAAAATAGAAACAGAATTAAATCTAGATGCTTTATTTCAATAATAAAATAAAAAATATACAATAATTAATTATTGTATATTTTTTTGTAAAAAAAGTTTGACATAATGATTTTATGGTATATACTCAGTATATATTATTTTTTTAATTAAAATAAAATGCTAACAGACAAACAACAAAAGGTATTGGATATAATTACTAAGTTCATTGGTGAAAATGCTAAATCTCCTACTATTGAGGAACTTACAGTATTACTTGATCAGAAATCTAAAAGATGAGTAGTTCAATATTTAGAAGCACTTGAAAAAAAGTGATTTTTAACTAGAGGTAGATGATATAGATCTATTAGCTTAGGTAATAGTGTTTGATTTCAAACTACTTTAAATGTACCTATTTTGTGATATGCTAATGCTGGTACTCCATTGGT
Organism: Candidatus Altimarinota bacterium; assembly: GCA_943356435.1. Classification (GTDB taxonomy): domain Bacteria; phylum Patescibacteriota; class Gracilibacteria; order BD1-5; family UBA6164; genus UBA6164. Next base: position 99,108 of record CALREY010000004.1, on the reverse strand, counting down.
TGATGCAACTGAATCAAGTTATTGAGTATTACCAATTTCTAAAAAAATAATTTCATGAAGTGAACAAAATTATTTTATATTAAAAGTAGAATGAACATCGATGAATAATTTCGATGTTAATGGTAAAAAAATAGATAATTGAAGCTATGTTCTTATCAAAAAAGACGAGGTTTCTCTTAATCCTAAAGATGCATTTTTATTTATTGTTAATTGATCAGCTACTTTAAAGAAATTCAAAAAAGATTGAGAAACTATTTATCTATTACCAGAATCAATGGATGAGTATCATAAACCAATTATCTTATCAGAAGAAGATAATTTGATGATAAATGGTAAAATAGTAGATGTATTTAATTTCTAAAAAATAACCCTATATAGGGTTATTTTTCTTTTTTTAATATTTTTATAGTTTTTTCTACTATATCATCAATGGTTTCATTTGTTTTTATAGAGTAAACTCAATTGTTATAAAATGAAAATAAGTATTTTTTTATTCAGTTTTTAACTGTTAAAATTTTATCATAAGATAAATTGTAATCCTTATTCATTTCTATAATTCATGCTTCAATATAATACATTAAATCTTTAAAAAATTTATAATTAACATCATAATTTTCTCATAATTCAATTATTATATTTTTAATTGTATTTTCATCTAATAAATTAGAATTATTTGGTCTAATACTAGTAGCATCATTTAACGTAATAAATTTATATATATTTTCTATTATTTTTTCAAATATTTGGTAATCAAAATTATCCTCTTTATCCAAAAAAGTTATGTAATAATTTTCAAAGAAATCTTCATGTAGTATTTCTTTTGTAATCCATATTTTGAAGAAATTTTCTACAATTTTTTCTTCATGGTTTATTGTTTCTAAGCTCATTTTATTTTATATTAATTGTAAAAATTCACTTTTTATAAGATAATTCAATTTCAATATCTATAATTTCATCTATTCAATCTAATGATTTTTTTATTTTTAATTTTTTACTAGTATTTCCATATAAAAATACTTCGTTTATATCATTGATTCAAATAAATTTTTTTATATTATCTCATATATTTGAGATATTATTATTTATTAATAATATTAATGACTTATCTATATCTAGATTTGTAATATAAGGATTTAAAAAAAATGTTTTTGATAAATCTAAATCAGAATTGAAATATTTTTCAATAATATTTTCAAAAATTTTATTTATATTGCTTAAACTATCTAATTGATTAAATATTTTTACATTAGTATTTGTACTAGAAGTTAATCTTCATCTAAATCATAAATTTTCAACTTTATTTGAGATTTCATCAATTACATTTCCTTTATTTTTTTCATCTACATTTGGAATAAATATAAAAATTTCATCACCTCATAAACTAATTTTACATTCAGGATAGCATTCTAAAATTTTTTTAACTAAAAATAGAAATTTTTGAGTGACACTATCTCAACTTTTTAATAATTTATCAATATTATTATAATTAATCTCTCAATTTATTACTTTAAATGCAATATTTCTAAAATCTGCAAGATTCATTATTCACATATCTATGATATCAATAAAAATTCTTAGTCATTTTTTTGAATTTGTTAAAGTATTTAATCATTGAAAATTTAGAGTACTTTTATAATTATTTAGGAATAGATTTTTATCGAATAATCAACTTAACATTTGTTTTTCTATATGTTCTATTTCATCTAATTGACTATCTTTTGTAAATGGTCATATAAAATCAAATCAATTTATTAAGTTTTTTATGTATTCTTTTATTTTGTTAATTAGCTCTAAATCTCAATTTTCTAATTGAATATTGTTTCATTTTCTTACATGTTTTATCAAAATAGGATTCAATATATTATTGATAACAATATCATATTTTATTCAATCATAAATAAATTTTTCTCAATTATACATTCTAATAATAGTATTTTCTATTGTGATTGCTCTAGCAGCTAAACTTTTTATTTTTTCAAATGAATATGTATTTTCAGTAAATTTTTTCTTATTTTCATCTAATCTTCATGAAATTTCCGCTTTGTAAAATGATAGTAGTCTGTCTTTTAATCTATTTCATTCTATTTTATTAACACCTATTGATATATCTAGATTATCTTTAACTATTTTTTTTGCATCATTTAATGATAATTTATTGTTTCATGATTCATTTAATATTAATTCTAATTCGCTATCATCTATACTCGATAATATATTATCTATATATTTTGATTTATCATTTTCTCAAGCAAATATATCTTTAATTACTGATCATATATCATCAGTAGAAAATGTTAGATGTTTATAATTATTTCTAATAACTCTGACATAATTTTTTTTATTTTTTATTTTAACATTTTGAACTATATTTTTTTTGATTCTTGATAGAATGTAATCAACAAATTCTTTAGATATACTATCATTTATTGCTTTAATTCATAAGAAAGTTATATTTATTGCTTTTTGTTTTTCTACCAATCTTGAAATTTCTAAAAGTGGAAAATTCTTTCAAATTATTTTAAAAATACGATTAAATATTTTTCTATCAGATGCTAAGTCTGATAAATTTAAATGTGTAACATTTTCATTATTTATTAATACATTTATAATGAAATTATTTAGCTCTGATTGTTTCATTTGGCTAATAATTTCATTATTTTCTATTGATAATGTAACATTTGAATTGTTAGAATTAGAATTATCATTTAACAATTCATCATTACCTCAAAAAATACTTCCTGAAATGTTTTCAGAAGTATTTTTTGAATCATCATAAAATGTTTGATTAATTGTATTCATATTATATTATTCAAATAGATCATCTTTTACATTTATTTCTTTTTCAAGAATTTTTATTTTTTCTTTACCTGACATAACTATATCTTTATCTATTTTTAATTCTTTGTCTTTTATTTTTTCTGGATATTCAAATTGATTAAGTACATATTTTATTGCATTTATTCTAGCTTGTTTTTTATCATCGCTATTTACTACTATCCAAGGAGCATCTTTTGAATGAGTATAACTAAAGTTTTTGTATTCAGCTAGAGTATATTTTTTCCATAATTGTTGAGAAAATTGGTCTATTGGTGATAATTTGAATTGTTTTAGAGGATTATATCTTCTACCTTCAAATCTTTTTGCTTGTTCATCTTTTGATACTGAAAAGTAAAATTTAATAATTTTTATTCATGAATCAACAAGCATTTTTTCAAATAAGGGAGTATCTTTTAAGAAATTTATATATTTTTCTTCTGAAACGAAACCCATAACAGGTTCTACTCCTGCTCTATTGTACCATGATCTATCGAAAAATGTCATTTCTCATCCAGAAGGTAGGTGATTGATATATCTTTGGAAATACCATTGAGTTTTTTCTACATCTGATGGTTTTTCTAGGGCAACAACTCTAGCTCATCTAGGATTTAAGTATTCAGTAAATCTTTTGATTGTACCTCATTTTCCAGCAGCATCTCTTCATTCAAAAATTATTAATAATTTTTCTCCAGAATCTTTTATATGTTTTTGTAATTTTAATAATTCTACTTGTAATTTAATTAGTTCTTTTTCATATTTTACTTTTTTCTTTTTTACACAAAAAGTACGATATTCATTTTTTTTATTATTAGGTACATTTTCACATTTTTTGTATTCTTTTTCTACTTCTTTTACTACATCTATTAATTTAAGTTTTTCTTTTTTTTCTTCTTCTTCTTCTAAAAAGTTATCGAAATCTTCTATTAATTCGTTAATTATTTTGAATTCTTTTTTTGATGTTTTAGATAATTTTTTTGAACTTTCTTCTATTAAATTGATAAGTTTATTTTTTAATACTTTTAAATTATCAATATCTTTATCTTCTTTAAATTTCTTAGATAATTTTTCTATTTCTTCTATAAATTGTACTATTACATTGTCTGTTAATTTAGTATGTTTGTTAAATATTTGGTAAGAAAGAGTAGGCATATTTTTATAAGTTATTAAATAATTGTTTATTTATAAATATTACTATAAAAAATTTATTAAGTCAAAAATATTGCAATTTAGTTTTGAGTTTTTTAAAAATAATCATATTTTCTTGATTTTTACACATTTTTAATATACTAAAGTAGATTTTTAATTTAATTATAATAGAAAAATGTTAAGAACACATACTTGTAACGATTTAAATAATGAAAATGTAGGTGAAAAAGTTAAATTATCTGGTTGGGTATCAAATAGAAGAGATCATGGTTGAATAATATTTATTGATTTGAGAGATAGATATGGTATTACTCAAGTTGTTTTCGATCCAGAGGATGACAAAACATCATGGGAAACTGCAAATACATTTAGATCTGAATATGTAATAACTGTAGAATGAATAGTTAGAAATAGACCAGAATGACAAAGTAATAAAAATTTACAAACAGGTGAGATAGAAATAATAGTAAAAAATGTAATATTATTATCTAAGTCTAAAACACCTCCTTTTGAGTTGGATGAACATGGAGAATTATCAAATGAAGAAATCAGATACAAACATAGATATATAGATTTAAGAAGAAAAAAAGCTTTAGAAAATGTAAAATTTAGATCTAGATTTTTAAATTTTACTAGAAATTGGTTTACTGATAATGATTTCCTAGATGTACAAACTCCAATATTTACAGTATCTAGTCCTGAATGAGCTAGAGATTTCGTTGTGCCTTCTAGACTTCATCCAGGTAAATTTTATGCTTTACCTCAAGCACCTCAACAATACAAACAATTATTAATGGTTGGTTGAATAGATAAATATTTCCAAATTGCACCATGTTTCAGAGATGAAGATCCTAGAGCTGATAGACATGCATGTGAATTTTATCAAATCGATTGTGAAATGTCTTTTGTAGAACAAGATGATATATTCTGAGTAGTTGAAAGCTATTTGAGAGATGCAGTTAAAAACTTATCAGAAAAAACTATATATAACAATACTTTTTATAGCATGAGTTATGAAGAAGCTATGGAAAACTATGGTACAGATAAACCTGATTTGAGATTTGATTTGAGATTTGTTGATTTGACTGATATTTATTCTAATAGTGAATTTGCAGTATTTAAATCAGTGGTAGAATCAGGATGAGTAGTAAAAGCAATCAAATTAGAATGACAAGAAATATCTAGAAAACAAATAGATGAACTTACTAAAACTGCACAAAATGCATGAGCTAAAGGTTTAGCATACATAATATATGATGATAAAGAAGAAACAGGGAAAAGATCACCTATACTGAAATTTATGTGAGAAGCTGAAATATCAGAAATGGAAGCTAGATTGCAACCAAAAAATGGAGATGTAATATTTTTCTCAGCTAATGATTTCGAAAAAGCAGTAAAAGTATTAAATGTAGTCAGACTTGAACTGAGAGATAAATTCAACTTAGCAGATAAAAATCTATTATCATTTTGCTTTATTACTGACTTCCCAATGTTTGAAGAAAATGAAATCACAGGAAAAATAGATTTCGGTCACAATCCATTTTCTATGCCAAAAGGGTGAGTAGAAGCATTTAATAATGAAGATTTACTATCTATTAAATCAGTACAATACGATTTAGCTTGTAATGGTTTTGAAATACTATCTGGTTCAATACGTAATCATGATGTAGAATCACTAGTAATGGCATTTGAAAAAGTATGAAGAAGCAAACAAGAAGTAATAGATAAATTTGGAGCTATGTACGAAGCATTTCAATACTGAGTACCTCCACATGGATGATTTGCGATAGGTATGGATAGATTTATGATGATATTAAAAGATGAAAACAATATCAGAGAAGTATATGCTTTCCCTAAATCATGAAAAGCACAAGATTTGATGATGAATGCACCAAGTTTCATAGAACAAGAACAATTAGATGAATTACATATAGCTGTAGTAGAAGAAGACAAAGATTAATAAACAAAAAAGTTAGATAATATAAATTATCTAACTTTTTTTGATATAAAATTATATTTATGATATAATTTATAAAATTTAATATTAATATTTCTAGTATGTCACTAATAAAAACAAATATAGATATTGTACAATCAATAGTAAGAGATTATTCAAAAGAATTCATATGAGAAATAGAATATGTAAAAAATGATGATAACACATTTACTAATAAAAAATTTTTTAGTCAAAAACAAAAAATAACAAAGCTAGATATAGAAGAAATAATAAATGAATTTAACACTAGATTAGAAGAACTAAAAAAACAAAAAAAACTATTAATTCATGATAAAAATATAAGTAATACTGAAAAGAATTTTTTACTGAATAATATAAATTTTAAGTGATTGAAATTTATACTATTAAAAAATTCTATTTATTTAGAAGCAGAAAAAGCATGATATGATTTGGAGGAAAATGATAGAAAAAAATATCTAAGAAGAGTAAATATTCTACAAGATGTTATTTATTGACCTGAGATATCATCAGATAAAACTATTGAAAATAATATTATCAATCATCTTTCTGAATTGTATTATAAATTTTCAGATAAATTAACTGATGAAGAAAAAACACTTTTCGTCGATATTTTAAAAAAACATAATCCAAATTTTGAAGCAGATAAAAAACTGGATAAAAAAGAAAAAATTGATAAAGAAACAGATAAAGAAATAAATATAAATGATGCAATAAAAATATTTCAAATGATACTGGACTTGTATTGATTAAATGATTGGCAAATAATTTATAGAGATGCTGGTAATTTCAAAGTGTCTAATGAAGAAAAAGCATTGATTGTACCATCAAAATACAAACAAATAAAATTATCAAGATTATTAAAGCTTATAGATCATGAAATATCTGTGCATATGCTTAGATGAGATAATAATTTGAAAACATTAAATATTTTTTGAGAATGATATTTAGAATCAGAAGAATGACTAGCATCTGTTTCTGAAAGACAAGTAGCTTTGTGAAAATTAAAAACAGACTCAAAGGTAACTCCTTCAATGATAAATTCATGGATAGCAGAAAATTATGATTTTTTTGATATGCTTGAAATATTAAAAGTGTATAATAGATTATCAACAAAAGACTGATCAAGTCAGGAAAAAAACATAGATGTTAAATCTTTGGATACAGCACTGAGATACAAAAGATTTGTAAGTTTGTATGAAAAATGAGCAAATAGAAAAGAAGTAACATATAGTAGATGAAATAAAAATATTATATCAATATTACAGAGTAATATTGATATAAAGCAATTTTTAACAGATTTTTATTTTGCGAAATTATCCGCAAATGATTTACAATTTGTAGAATGATTTAAGAAAGAATTAAGTATTGATAATTCACAATTAAAATATCCTATTTGGATATGAAAGATTTTGTACAAAAAATTAAATTGAAAAAAAGTAATATTAGATAAACTAAAGCAAGAAGATAATAGATTTGAGATAGTAGATAATCTAACAACAGATACAAAAAGAAAAGTAATAGAGATATTGAATTACATCAAAAAATTATAATTTTCTTGACTTTTAAATAAAAAAGTATATAAATCTGTTTGTGTAACAGCGGGTGTTGTTGCATCTATATGGAAATATATAATAATATGTAAGTATAGAAACATAAACAAAATCATCATTTTAAAAGGAGAATATCTATGTATGATGACGAAATAGAAACAAAAACAAATGGTATAGAAAATTTCTACGATGACCAAACAATTGAATTCCTTAAGCTTCATCATGTTCAAATTGATGAATTTGAAGAAGAAACAGGTGAATTTAAAAAATTAGGTCATTTCCACGATATTTATAAAGTTGATTATGGACCTGATGCTGATGAAGCAGATGATCCAGTAGAAAGATAAGTAACACCACTTGGATACTTACAGCAAATTGAAAAAAATGTATCCAGTTAGATTATGTCAGTGATTACATAAATTTATTCGAAAAGAGTATATTTATGCCATCACTGTGTGTATCCTGACAAAAATCAAGAAACCCCCTAAGCATGCTTAGGGGGTTTCTCCATTATTTAGAATAATACTATTTCTCATTCATGATTTCTATTCAAATTTCTTTGTAATAAATATTTTTCTTTGATTTCTATGTTGTCTGCAGATAATTCTTGTTCCAATTTTTCTAGCTCTATTTCTTCATCATGATTAAGTTTTCTTTTAGCTCTCAATCTATCTACTTTATTTAGCACATCTTGATTTATACCATGTTCAACTGATAATATTAGATTTATATGATTAATAATCCTTTTTCATTCAGATTCTATATGTTTACATATTACCATGTAACTATCATTTCTTCAACATACTATATCTGTAACTCTAGTCGAGAATTTTTCAATATTAGTAGTTACATTTCTTGATTTTATTTCTAATTCTCAGTCTAATATTAAAGTTTCTCAGTTATTAGAAAAATAACTTACTCATTCTCATTTTATTTCTAGATGATGTTGATTATTATTGATTGTATCTATTTGAACTATTTTTTTATCCATTATTTTTGATAATCTTGAAATGTTGCTCATATATTAAAGTTAAATATAATATCTGATATAATACAATAAAATAATATAATGTCAAGAGAATTATAAAAAATATAAATAATATATAATTAATTTTTATTTAAACTTGTTTTTTTGAAAAAATCAATATACTTCCTTTATAAAAAAATTATTATCTAAATATTATCAAAAAAATGTTAGCAAAAGTAACAATTATAGGTAGACCAAATGTATGAAAATCTAGTTTTTTCAACATGTATACTGGTCATAAAATAGCCATAGTAGCCGATGAGGAAGGTACTACTAGGGATATTTCAGAGTATGAATACAAAGATGCAGAACACAATATGACTTATATTGTGTCTGATTCTGGATGATTAGATTTTTCTAGTAAAACTGATGAAATAGCTATAGATATAGCAAATAGAACTCAAAAAGCTATAAAAGAAAGTGATCTTTTAATCTGGCTTATTGAGTATGATAGAGTAACAGAATTGGATGAACAAGTACTAAGAGTATTAAGAGAAAACAAGATAAAAGATATTATCGTAGTAGCAAATAAAGCAGATAATGAAGCTAAAAAGATGGAAGCATATTCGCTTGCTTGATTTTGTGAAGCTCTAGATTTTTTCCCTGTTTCTGTATCACATAATGACTGAATAAGAGAATTAAAGGATTATGTAGCGAAATTTTTGACTTCTAGATGATTGAATTTCGAACATGAAGAAGTAGATGATACTTATGTAAAATTGGCAATGGTAGGTAGACCAAATGTAGGTAAATCTAGTCTAATCAATGCTATTACTGGTGAAAATAGAGTAATGGTAAAAGATATGTCTGGTACAACTAGGGATAGTATAGATACTAAATTTCATTTCAATGATACTAATTTCGTATTAATTGATACTGCATGAATCAGAAGAATATCAAAAGTATGAGTGAGAAATATAGAAGATTGGTCAGTTATGAGAACTGAGAGATCTATTACTAGAGCTGATGTAGTTGCTGTTGTTATAGATGGTTATGATTGAATTGTACACTGAGATTTGACTATTATCAATAGAGCTTTAGAAGAAAATAAATGATTGGTAATAGTAGTAAATAAATGGGACAAAGTATTAGCTAAACCAGGTGTAGATAAAGAAAAAATGATGAACAGATATATAGAATATCTGAAATCAAAAGTAGAATTTTTACCTTGGGTATCTGTAATATTTACTTCAGCAACAGATAGAAAAAGAGTTGATGAAATACTAGAATCAGCAGCAAATATAAAAAATGAAAGATTTAAAAGAGTAAAAACATGAATATTTAATAATTTCATGGAACAAGTAGTTTATAAACATCCACCAACTGGTACTAGAAAAGCTCATTCACCTAAAATATATTATTGATCACAAGTAGATGTAAATCCACCAAAATTTGTATTAACAGTAAATAATCCATGACATTTTCACTTCTCATACAAGAGATATCTAGAAAATAGAATAAGAGATAATTTCTGATTTTTTGGAACACCAATAGTAATAGAGTACAAATGAAGAGGTAAAACTAAGGATATAAGTAAATAAAATAGTAATAAATTACTATTTTATTATTTGACAATAAAAAAATATTTATATAATTCATCCTACCAAAATTCTACAACAACAAAAAAGGAGAAAATATGTACGAAAATGGTGAAGAAATAAGGAAAAGAACTGTAGCTTTTTCTAAAAAAGGATCTGTTAATAAAGTATATATTACAATCAAAGATAGTTATACTTGGTCTAAGATTTTAGAAAGAGCTTGGAGTCAGTTATCTGAACATTTGCAGATACCTATAAATGAATTGCAAAATCAATTTATTTTGGATAACAAAGTTCCTCTCTGATTTTGATTTCTGATTTTTTAAAAGCCAACTTATGTTGGCTTTTGACATATACATTATCATAAATATATAGTCAAGTATGAAACAAAAATAAAATTTTGTTTTTTTTATTTATTTTTTATACTAAATATTAATTACAAATAATAAAAATTATGCATAGACAAAAAATAAACCCCTCTCAATTCACCCCTTGTCAGGGGAGAGGTAGAACAGCTTTCACCCTAGTAGAGTTAATAGTAGTAATAACTATACTAGCCATATTATGAACAATAGCATTTATATCACTGAGTTGATATAGTGAAGATGCAAGAGATAGTACAAGAATATCAGATTTATCAGCTATAAAAACAAGTCTAGAATTATTTGAACTAGATGCAGGTAAATATCCAAAACCAACAAATGGAATAGAAATAACATATAGTTGAGCGGTAGTATGGACACAATGAACAATCTGAGAGACAGTACATGCAAATCTAGCAAAACTAGATAAAATACCAGTAGATCCATTAACAGAAAAGGAATATACATATTCAGTAATAAGTAATGGAAATGAGTATGAACTATGATGAATGACTGAAGGTGATATAGTTAGCTACAGACCACCCCTAACCCCTCCTTATCAAGGCGGGGAACAAGCAGCAGTAGCCTCATCGCCCCTGATAAGGGGAGAATTGAGAGGGGTTTCAGCCTGAACAGTAGAAGCTCAAGCCTATACTACATGAAATTATAATGGAATGATGGCTAAGAGTTTAACATGAGTAACATGTAGAATATTTAGTCTACCAAGTATAATAACAAATGATACAAGTGTAACAGACTTACAACAATTGGTAACAGAACAAAGACTAGTATATAGATCATATAAAAATTTACCAAGTTCATTAAAAGAAAGTAAATTCAAAAATGATGGATGATTTGCATTTGTACCAAATCAATTGCTGTCATATAGTGATACATGAAGTTGTGCAAAGATAACAGAAAACACAGCATCATGAACAGAATCAAGAGTGACATTATTGAAATGATTACAAGATAGTTATAGTGGAACAATAGTACAAAGTGACCCAGAAATAAAGAGAGTAGTAGATGTAGTAATAGATACTAATAGTCCAAGTAATGAAGTATTGAAATTGGTAGGGGATTTGGTAAATAATAATTTGGGAGGAAAATTATTAATAAATTCAAGCTCAGTAAGTACTAATGTCTCATGTATTTCAGACTCTCAATTAGCTCTTATAAACAATGTATGGAAAAATTATGATATTGACATATACTCTGATATAGAAAAAAATTATAATATAAATGCTGATGATTTTGCAACATGATATACAAAAACACAATGGTGTAATGATGTAAAAGTAGTAGTTATAAATAATAATTCTGCTCTAACAAATGATTTAGTAAGTACATATAATTCAATTACAAATTTGTATTCAGTAAATTTTTCATGAGATGTGTCTGCTAATTCTACATTATTATCAAATTTGAATAATTATTTTTATACTGTTAATAGAAGTTGTTCATGATGAGTACCTAATGAAATATGGTCTTTTACAAAAATAAAATGATTGTTAATCTGAGGATGTTGAGTACAAATTCCTACTTCTATATCAACATTGACCAATTTAGAATACTTAGATTTAAAACAAAATGATTTAAGTTTGATTACAAATGAATTATGAAATTTAACTAAATTAAAAACATTAAATATACAAAACACATTATTAAATACATTTCCTATATGAATTGGAAATCTAGTTTGATTAACTGATTTAAACATATCTACAAATAATTTTACTTCAATACCTTCAAGTATATGAAATTTAACAAATCTAGTTAATCTAGAAATAAATTCTTGCCTAAATTTGACTTCTATACCATCAGAAATTTGAAATTTAACAAAACTAGAATTTTTATCAATATCAGATACTTGAATTTCTAATTTACCATCAACAATATGAAATTTGATAAATCTAACATCATTGATGATAGATAACAATAATTCTTTAGTTACTATCCCTACAGAAATTTGAAATTTAGTAAATATGGATACTTTAAACATTAGAAATAATCCAAACATTACATCAATACCAACAACAATTTGAAACCTAACTAATTTAGTATATTTATATTTAAATGATAATAATTTAAATACCTTACCAAGCGAATTATCAAATTTAAACCAATTAATAAATCTATGATTAGAGTGAAATACTTCTTTATGAAATTTGAATAACTATTTTGATGAAAATAGTTCCACTCTTACTCAAGGATGAATGACTATTCAGTGAAATGGTACTAATATAGTAGTAACTTGAACATTTTAGTTAATCACAAGCATAAAAATGGAATGTATTATTTACATTCCATTTTTATTTAATTACATAATCTAATTATAAAAACTATTATTGTATTAATAGTAAAATGAAAAGAAAATAAAAAGTTTATATTTAAAATTTTATAGTTAAACTATAAATGTTAATTATTATTATAAAATTATGCAAAAAATAAATATTAGATGATTCACATTAGTAGAGTTAATAGTAGTTATATTAATTCTAGCTATTTTAGGTACAATTGCTTTCATTTCATTACAATGATATAGTGCAAATGCTAGAGATAGTGCTAGAGTATCAGATTTATCTAGTATGAAGACAAGTCTAGAATTATTTCAACTAGAAGCATGAAAATATCCTATAGCAACAAATGGTGTTGATATAACTTATAGTTGATCAAATGTATGGAATCAATGAAGTTTTTGAGATTCTGTATTTAAAAATCTGTCAAAATTAGATAAAATACCCTTTGATCCATCAAGCGGTAAAGAATATACATATTCTACAACACAAAACAGAGATCAGTATGAACTATGATGAGTAGTAGAAAGCGATATATTAGTATTAAATGAATACTGAAAAGTAAATGCTTGAGTTGAAGATGCTACTGCTATAGTAACTGGAAATTATAATTGATTGATGACTAAAACAACTACTTGAACTACTTGTAATGTTATTAGTATACCTACAATTATTTCAAATGATGTAGAAACGAGTAGGGATTTATTGGAAATAGTAAATAATGAGAGATTGGTATTTAATTGATTTAAAAATCTACCTGCTACTTTTAGAAGCTCTAAATTTACTGTAAATTGATGATTCAATTTCAAACCAAATAATTTAGTTGCATATTCTGATACTGGTAGTTGTCAAGATTTATTAGATAGAAGTGATCCTTTACCTAGATTACAGTTATGTAAATGATTACAAGATTCATATACTTGAACTACATTAAAAGACAATGATAAAATAAAAAAAGCAATAGATTCACCAGTTGATTTAAATAATCCTAGTAAAGCAGCATTAAATAATTGTTGAAATTTAGTAAATAATCATTTCTGATGACATGTAGAAATTCTTCCATGAATTAATAATGATACAAATACACAAAATCAATGTAATTATTGAGAATTAGTTCAAAGTTGAACATGTATTGATGCTAATTGGAATAATGTATGAATATTGTTAAAATTTGAATGATCAAATAATAGTACTATTATAAAAGATGAAAAATGATCAAATTCGTTACAAACATGATGAGATTTATGAGTAATTAGTACATCAAAAAGTAAATTTGGTTCAAGTAGTATGTCTTTTTCATGATCTAGTGATAGTATGTATTTCCAATATAACAATAGTTTTTATGATTTATCTACACAAGATTTTACTATAGAGTGATGGATAAATGTTAGTTCTTATACTTGAAGATCTATATATTGAAGTATTATAAGTAAAAAACAGTCTTGAAGTGATTTTGATTATTCATTATATGTAAATTGAAATAATAAAAATGTTACATTTGCATATGGTACTACAAGTACACCAATAGTATATCTGAGTTCAGCTAATAATTCAATACAATTAAATACTTGGTATCATGTAGCAGTAAGTAGGCAATGAAGTAATATTAGATTATTTGTCAATTGAAACTTGGTAAATACAAATTCTATAACTGAAAATATAAGGAATAGAAATTTACAGATATTTATGTGAATTTCATGAAGTTCACCAACTGAAGATTATCATTGATATGTTGATGAATTGCGTTTTACCAATTGAATATCAAGATACAATTCAAATTTTCCTGTTCCTGTTAATTCATTTGCAACTTGATCAAATGAAGCCTTGTTAATGCATTTTGACTGATTAAATTGAACTACTACATATGTAGATCAATATTGACATAATTTTTCTAATTATTGAACTGCTAAAAATACTAATTTACAAAGTAAATTTTGATGAGGTAGTTTATATTCTAATGGTAGTGCTTGATATATTAGTTCTACACATAAAGACTTTTTAATATGAACTCAGCCATTTACTTTTGAATGTTGGGTTTACATTAATTCATTACCTTCATCTTGATATGGAATACCAATACTAAATTTCTGAAATGGTGTAGAATGAAATAATTGATTTGCATTAGAATATTTCTATAGAAGTTCACCAGTTCAAAATCAAATGATTCTAAGAAACTGATATTCACAAATGATATGACTTAGTAATATTAATATTTCACAATGGCATCATATTGTAGTACAAAGAGATAATCCAAATTGAGGTGTTCGTATGTTTATTAATTGAATAAATGCATGATATCTTCCTAGTAGCTGAACTTTTTTAAGCAATAGTACAATAGTTTTATGAAAATATGATTGATCTTGGTTAGATAATAAAGTAGCTTATATAGATGAAGTAAAATTTACTAGATGATTAGCTAGGTATTCTTCAAATTTTACACCTCCTAGTTCACCTTATTAAAAAATGATGAATAATATATAAAACTATGTTAATTATTGACATTTTATTCATAACTATTATTATATTTTTTTGATTAAATTAATTTAAATTATTACTTCAAATATATGATACAAGCAACATTGTGAATAATGGTTAAAGAATGACAAATATTTTTATGAGAGAAGAAAAGATGATTTGGTATGTGAGTATATAATGGGATAGGTGGTAAACAAGAATGAACAGAAACTATGGAAGAGTGTATGATAAGAGAAGCAAATGAAGAAATAGGGATAATTATTGATAAAGTGAATTTAGAAATTGCTGCTGTATTACATTTTTACTTCGATGCAAATCCAGAATGGAATATGGATGTATATATCTATAAAATAAATGAATATTCAGGTGAGATTATTGAGACAGATGAGATTAAGCCACTTTGGTTCGACTTGGATAAGATTCCATATGAGAATATGTGGGAAGATGATACTTATTGGTTACCTAGATTGTTAGCCGGTGAAAGAAATATGGAGTATAATTTTTATTTTGATAAAGAGAATTGAAAAATCAGACATCATGAATATATAAGCTAAAAATAATAAATTTGATTTATTCTATGAAACCTTATAATAATAGATACATATTATTATTATAACTACTTAATTATGAATGCTAATGATATTATTCAATTAGTTGGTGTGTTATATTTAGTTTTTGGTTTTTCCTTGTTGTTCAATAAACATTATTATAGAGATATAATATGAGACTATATGGATTCCAAATGATTGATGTTACTTTCTGGAATTGTATCATTTATCTTATGATTTGTACTATTGAAGTATTTTAATGATATTTCATATTCAAAAGAATGAGTTGTAGCAGTTTTATCATGGATAGCTTTATTTAAGTGAGTATCTGTATTATTGTTTCCTAAAAAGACTATCAAGATGTCTATTAGATTAATTAATAAAAATAATATAGAGTTTTCAGCATATTTAGTAATAATTTTGTGATTAATTTTCACATATTTTGGCTATTTTTCATAATTATATTTAATTATTTACAAAAAAAATTTATCAATTTATGATAAATTTTTTTGTTCTTAAACGTTTCTTAAATGATTTAATTATTATATAAATATCTTTAACAAAAGATACTTTAAAATTTAACTAACTCATTATGAAAACAAGTAAATTTATGGTGGCAACAATTGCTACAAGTGCTTTGGTACTTTTGAGTTTTAATTCAACATTTGCTATGTATGGTCAATGAAATAATTGAGGGAATTGAAATAAGTGAAATATGTGATGAATGTGATCAAATTATTCATATAATATTTCAAATATTGCGAAATCTGATTTAAATGCAACAGAAACTGATTTATTATTTAAACAATATGAAGAAGAAATGATGGCAAATCAATTGTATACATTATTTTATGAAAAATATGATGTATTAACATTTAAAAATATTGCAGATTCAGAAAAAACTCATATGGAAGCAGTAAAAACATTACTAGATAGATATGAATTATCAGTACCTACTACTTATACACATATACAATCATTATATGATGAATTGAAAACAAAATGAAATCTGTCTCTAAAAGATGCATTGGAAGTATGAATTAAAATAGAAATAGTAGATATAAATGATATAGTAACAGCTATTAAATCAACTGACAATGCAGATATAAAAAATGTGTTAGTAAATATATGATGAGCATCATATAATCATATGAGATGATTTATAAAATGATTAAATAATAATAATTTAACTACTAGTATTGATTATTCTGCTTATTTAACACAAGATGATTTGAATACTAAATGATCATTAAGTTATAAATTAGTTGATTTACTGAAATCTCAATGAATTGATTTGACTGATTATGTAAATCAATGATGATATAAATGAACTTGAAGCTGATCAATGAGTTGAACTGGTAATATGATGAATAATTCATATTGAAAATGATGAATGAATAATAATTCAAATATGAGAATGAGATATAAATCAAATTATGAAAATAAATATTGAGATGTAATCTCTAAAATGGATGATACAAAATTAGAAGAATTTATGAACAGAATAGATGAATTAATAAATAAGATAAATACATGAGATTATACAGATGTAATAAAACAAAAATATAATACAATGTTATTAGTATTAAAAGAAATTGCATCAGATAATTTAGATGAACAAGGTTTATTTCAATGATTATTTGATTAAAAACTATAATAATTACATTTTTTTAAAGAAATTTATTATAAAATAATAAATTTCTTTTTTTCTTACACAATTCTTAATATTCATGCATAATATACAGGTATTATCTAGATATTATAAATTTTTAGATAAAATAAATACCATTAAATTATAAAAATTATTTGATTAGGAACGAATAATTTTCATATACGTCTTTTAAAAAACTAGCTAAATATATTTAGCTAGTTTTTGTTTTACATTTCAGAAATAAGTAGTATATTATAATAAATTAATTATATAAAAAATAAATATGTCGTTACAAAGAACAGCTACTATAGTATCATCTGGAACAGCTTTTTTGTTATTAGTTATCAAATTTGTTGTATGAATAATGAGTGGTTCTATAGCGGTATTATCTAGTGCTATTGATTCTTCACTTGATTTATTTGTTTCTCTTTTTAATTATTTTGCTATTCATAATTCTGAAAAAGATGCAGATGTGAAATTCAATTATGGTAGATGAAAAGTAGAAGCATTAGCAGCACTTTTTGAATGATTAGTTATTACTGGTTCTGGAATATATATATTCTATGAAGCTGTTATGAAAATAATAAATAAAGAAGAAGTAGCTTATATATGAGAATCTGTATGAATAATGATTGTTTCTGTAGTTATTACTGGATGACTTGTATATTTTTTGAGCTCTGTTGCTAAAAAAACAAATAATATAGTAATCAAATCAGATGCATTGCATTATAGAACTGATTTATATTCAAATGCTTGAATATTATTTTGATTAGCTGTTATATATTTTACGAAGTTTTATATTATTGATGCAATAATTTGAATATGAATATCAATTTATATTATTTATTCCGCTTGGGAACTTATTCATAAATGATATGTATTACTTTTAGACTGAGCATTAGAAGAAGCAGAAGTGCAAAAAATAATAGAAATAATTAATTCTCAAAAACAAGTAAATGCTTTTCATGAGCTGAGAACTAGACAAATATGAAATATAAAATATGTAGAAGTACATTTGGTTTTTACTCCAGAAATATTGCTAATAGATGCACATAGAATAGGGGATCATATAGAATATAGTATTCCAAAAATAGATGAGAAATGTGAATGGATGGTGATGATACATTTGGATCCATACGATGATTCTCCACAAGATTCGATAAAATTTGATAAATAGTAAAAAATGAAAAATATAAATTTAGTAAAAATATGAAGTGATTCTATACACGAAGAAAATATAGAAAAATTATTAATAGATATGGCATTGTATGAAGATGTAAATGATGAAAAATTTATAATTATATCTTCAGGAGCAGTAAAATTATGAAAATTAAAAATTTTAGAAAAATGATGAAACATAGATTATATTTCTAGCTCATCTTTGGCTTCAATATGACAACAATATTTGATGCAAATGTATGATAGATTAGCAAAATGAAAAATAGTTTCTCAAGTCTTATTGGATGATTATATAAATTCTGATTATGTAAATACTTTTATAGAAAAAGTAAGAGATAAAGCAGTATTAAAAAATCTAGCAACTAAAGTATTATGATTGGTAAGTGAGCAAAAAGACAAGCATTTAGCAAATACAATAGCAGATTTAGTCAAAAATAATGTACTAGTAATAATAAATCATAACGATGCAACTAGTAATGACGAGCTAAAAAATCTGAGTAGTAAGACAGATAATGATAAAAATACAATACATATAACACAAGTAATAAATAATTATAGCCAAGAAATATGAATCAAAGTAAAAAGAGTGATATTTCTAACTAATACTAACTGATTATTAGATGAGAGATGAGAAACAGTAAAATGATGAGAAATAGATATAAGTGATAATTATTCTATAGATAGATATTTAGCATATATTGAGAAATGAAAAAGTGATAATGGTACTTGATGAATGTGATCAAAAGTGGATTGTGCATTTCAAGTATTATCTAAATGAGCTAGAGAAAGTATAATAGCAAATTCTAATTCTTGACTTAGTTGTTTAACTAATGAAGATTATATGAGTACTAAGTTCTTGAAAAAAATGTAATATTTCCTCTTTACAAAATCTAAAAAAAAAATAAAATATTAGCACTTAAATTATTTAAGTGCTATTTTTAAATTTAAAATTTAATAATAATATATATATGTCAAAACACAATTTTGAAGCAGAAACTGGTAGAATATTAGAGTTGTTAACTCATAGTATATATTCTAATAAAGAAATATTTTTGAGAGAATTAGTATCTAATGCATCAGATGCAATAGATAAAGCTAGATTGAAAGCTTTAACTGATACAACATTTTTGTGAGATGATATAGATTTCAAGATAATTGTTGAAGCAGATGAAGAAAAAAATATTGTTACGATAAGTGATAATGGTATAGGTATGACAAAAGATGAATTAGTATCTCATCTATGAATTATAGCTAAATCTGGAACTAAAGAATTTGTAGAAAAATTACAAAAAGCAAAAGAAGACTGAGATCACAATTTGATAGGTCAATTTTGAGTATGATTTTATTCTAGTTTCATGGTAGCTGATAAAGTAGAGGTATTTAGTAAATCACCATTAGATACTAAAGCATATAAATGGTCAAGTGATGGTAAATCTCAGTATTCAGTAGAGGAAATGCAAGGTGAAAATTTTCCTAGATGAACTAGAGTTGTGTTATATATAGATGAAGCAAATAAAGAATTAGCTCATGATTGGAAATTGAAAGAATTGATAAAAAAATACTCAAATTATGTTTGAGTACCTATTATGATGAGAGAATATGATAGTAGAACAGCAGAAGAAAAACAAAAAGAAGAAAAAGTAATGCCATTTGAACAAATAAATGAAACTAAACCAATATGGAAAAAAACTAAAAATGATATAACTCCAGAAGAATATAAAGCGTTTTATCAATCTATAACATTTGATTGGAATGATCCACTTTTCACTATTCATAATAATGTAGAATGAATGGTGAGTTACAAATCTATACTTTTTGCTCCTAAAGAAGTAAATATGTATAAAAATTTATCAGATCCACATCTAGAATATGGTCCTAAATTGTATGTACAAAATGTACTAATTCTAGAAAATGCAAAAGAATTATTACCGATTTGGCTTAGATTTGTTTCTGGTGTAATTGAAACTAATGATTTGCCACTTAATATTTCTAGAGAAATGTTGCAGGATAATAGTACTCTAGATAAAATAAAGAAATGAATAACTAAAAAAGTAATAAGTGAATTATGAAATACTCTTAAAAATAATAGAGATGATTATGTGAAATTTTGGTCAAACTATGGTAAAGTAATAAAAGAATGAATTCATTATGAATATGATTTAAAAACAGAAATAGCAGGAGTTTCATTATTTAAATGAATAAATACTGGTGAATTGATCACATTAGATGAATATTTAGAAAAAGCACCTAACAGCCCTCACTCAGTCTCTCCCAAAGGGAGAGAAGAAGCTACAGAAAGTGTAGATAATGATGAGAATAAAAAAGAAAAAAGTATATATTATATAATAGCTAAGTCAGAATCAGAAGCATTAGCTAGTCCATATTTAGCTCAATTTAGAGAAAAAAATATAGATGTATTAGTTTTGACTGATCCTATTGATTCATTTTTAGTGCAATGATTTACTGAATATAAAGATGCAAAATTGGTATCAATTACTTCAAATGATATAGAATTAGAAGAAAAAACAGAAGAACAAAAGAAAGAAAAAGAAGAAAAACAAAAAAATATGAAATGATTATTTGAATTGATAAAAAATACTATATGAGAAGAAAAAATAGAAGAAGTAGTATTGAATGATAATTTATGAAATTCACTTTGAGCATTAAAGACTCCAAAAAATTGAATAGATCCACAATTAGAAAAAATGATGAGAGCAATGTGACAAGAAGTACCAACTCAAAAAAGAATATTAGAACTGAATAGTAAAAATAAACTAGTAGAATCAATGAAAAATGAGTTTGATGCTGATTTGAAATCTACTAAATTAACAGATATTATAAACTATGCTTATATGCAAGCTATATTATTAGAATGATGAGAATTAGAAAATCCTGCAGAATTCGTAAACTTAACAAATAAATTTGCAAGCGAATATATTGGGTAAACAAAAGACATAACTAATATAAAATAATATAACTCACCCTTGAATTCCCTCTCTTACTTAAGAGAGGGAGGCTCAAATAATATTGTAGCCCCTTTCTCTTAAGTAAGAGAAAGGATTCAGGATAGAGTTATGTCTTTTTTTTATACTTTTATTCTATTCATTCTATTAATTCAATAATTTAATGATTTTAATACTAGATTATATGTATCTATAAAAGCTAAGTAAGGAATTTTGAATAACAGAAATATCATATTTATAATCCAAACTATGCTTAGAATAATAGTTGTTTTTATTATTTTTATTAATTCTTTTACTGATTTATCGAAATAATGATTAACAATTCTATTTTCTAGAGCATTAAATATTCTTTTTTTATAAAATAACTGTTTGTGCTTTATTTTTATAATACTGTTTGTTCTTTTGTAAGTATTTTTTATTTTTTCTTTTAATTCTTTAAATACTTCTATTTCATAAATAAAAAATCTAGATTTTTCTATTTGCTCACTTTCTCTAATGATATAATAAACATAAATAGGGAATATTATTCAAATAGTATCAGCTATTAGGTCTCTAATACTTGGTTCTCAAAATCACATCAAATCTATTATTTCTTTTAATATTCAAATAATGAATACATCTCTTATTGTGTATGAAATCAATTTTAATAATCATCTGTTTTTTAATTTATACTTTCTTATACAGAAAATAAGCACAAAAAGTATCAGACTAATTGTAAAATGTCTGAATTTATCATATTCAAATATAAAAGAGTATAGTTCCATTTTTTTGTATAAATTAATATTGTATAAATAATACAATATTTTTATTTTTATATCAAATATATTGTGTTTAAAATACCAGAAAATATATTTCTCTGGTATTTTTTTTATATTATATATAATATAAGTATTATTATCTAATAATATTACTATGGCTAATTTCAATCTGACAAAAAGACATATGATGCTTTTTATCTATGTACTTTCTGGTATTGCACTTTTTATGTGATTGTTCTTATGAACTAAGGCTTTTTTCGACTATAGAGCTGAAAAACAAGTATGAGAAATAAATATAGTTTTGAATAATGAAAAAATAAATAGAGATAATTGTAGTATTATATTAGGCTTTGATAAAAGCTCTTTTATGGACAATGAATTTTTCAATGAAAATAAATTTGAAACCATGAAGAAAAAATGTGATGATTTATATAATATTTCTCACATAGAATTAACTGAAGATAATTGTAGAAATCTGATAAAAGAAAACAAAGATTTCTTTTCTACTGACTATATTATATTAGATGATTTTGATAAAAAAAGAGCACTATGTACATCTAAATACTTAAAAGTAAAATTTTCTACTTGAGCATTGTTTGATGTGGAAAATGATTTCAAATCTGAAGTAAAGATGGATTTTTCTCTAGAGTATTTCACTGATAAATGAGATGAAAATAGTCAAGAATACATGAATAATAGAATAGAAGCAAAAAAGAGATTGAAAAATTTGGTAGTAATAGAGCCAAAAGTAGAATTCACTATAGATGATATATATTTAACTCCAAATAAAGCTATTCTTAGATTACCACTAGTACCACTGACTAAATATACAGTTTCATTAAAAAACTATGATACAAGTCTAGGAGAGAAAACACAAAATGATAAATTTGTATTTACTACTCCAGAAAACAAGTATTTCTGAATCAAACTACTTGATAAAGTATCACTATATCAAAATAATAATCTTCCTAAATTTCAAGTATTACAATACAATTCATCAAAAACAACAACAAAAGTAAAAGCATGTAGAATATCAAATGAAACATATGCAAAAATAGAAGTATATAGGAAAAAAGCTGAAACAATGAATGTGAAAGATTTTTTCTTGAAAGAAATAGATAAACTGAAAAATTTCGAGTGTAGTGAAAAAGACTTAGCTTTAACACCTTCGAATAATAATACTAATAAATGAATAACATTAACAAAAAAAGATTTCAATCTAAAAGATATTGTAGGAGAAAATGTTAAAACAGGGTTGTACCTAGTAGAATTTTCAGATCCAGCAGATAGACAATTTAATTGAAAATTCAATTATCCTACATTTTTCTGAATAATTGATTCTCATATTACTATGAAGGTCAGTAAAAATTGAGAAGCATTTTTCTTTGTAAATGACTTTGATGGAAAACCTCTAGCAAATCAAAAAATAACTGTATTAGTAAATGATTTCAAAGAAAAAGAAAAAATATGGAATAATGATAAATGAGATTTTGATGTGACTTATTTATCAGTTCTAGATAGAAATGTGTATGGAGAACAAGTAGAGTTATGAACTACAAATACATGATGAATATTAAAAGTAGACTTAAAACAAAAAGTATCAGATGTTTTTATGAGGACATATAGTGAAGATTGGGATTTTGATTGGGAATGATTGTACAAGACATTTTTAGTTGTATCTACTTGAGCTAATAATTTATCTTATGTTAATTCTACTTGGAATTCTGGAATTGCACCTTGGAATTTTTGATATACAGTTCCGAGTTGATATTGGCAAGCAGACCAAAACCTAGACCAAGATGCAATTCAATTGGATAAATATAGTATGGCTGAGCCAGAGATGTATTCTCATATATATACAGATAGAATGCTTTATTTACCTGGAGAAACAGTAAATATTAAATGAGTACTTAGAAATTCAAAAGATTTATCTATCCCAAATGGAAAACTAGCAAATATAAAAATCACAGATTGATTGTGAAAAGAAATAGTAAACAAAGACATAAAAATCTCTGAATATGGTAGTATATCTGACCATTTAGATATTCCTGAAGCATCTGCATTATGATTTTATACTATTTGATTATATGTAGATTGAAATATTATTTGATGGTGATGATATAATGTAGAAGTATTTAAAAATCCGAAATTTAAAAATGAAGTGGTACTAAGTACGCAGTGATTAAACGATGGATTGGTAACAATAGATAAAACAGAAGAAAAAAATCATGATTATTGGAATGAAACATTGTATAGTTGAAAATTTAAAATAAAAGCAAAAGTAATATCAAAATATTATAATTGATCTAGTTTAGCAAATGCTAATTTTACGTACAAGATTTATAAACAATATTATTATGATGAATCTTATTTCAATGATTGTTATTATGGATGTTACTGGGAACCTGAGAAAGAATTCTATAGTGAATGATCATGAGTATTAGATGCTAATGGTATATGAAGTTTTGAAGCAAATGTAGATTTTAGCTCTAATTATAGTGATTACAAGTATATAGCTGAAGTAACAGTAACTGACAGTGTATGAGATACTATTTCAGGAGCGAATTCTATTATTGCAAAGTTGCCAAGTGATTATAAATTGTATGATAATACATCAACAGTAGAATTTAGTGCTGAAAATAAATTTATCCAGGCATGAGCTAATTTGGATATAAAATGATGATTGAATGTATGAAAATGGACTAGTTGATATGATGATAAATATGTATTAGTAATAAAGAAAAAAGAATACAAAACTACAGATGTAGCTGATGTAAAATGATATAGCAGACCTCTTACAAAAGTGTCAGAAAAAATAGAAAAAGTGATGCTAGTAAATGATAAAAATCTGAAACCAACACTAGATTGAAAACTTAGATTGAGTTATAAACTAAAAGATGTTTGAGAATATGTATTTGAATACTGAAAAATAGATATAAGTAAAAATATAAATATAGCAGAAGTAGTAAAACAATTCAATATAGCTAAGAAGTCAGAATTATTGGTAAGAGTAGATAATCAAGTTGAAGTATGTGAGAGACCTATAACTAATTATTTACTAAAAAATAAGATAAATTCATCATTAATTGATTGTCATATTATTACTAGACCAACAAATGAGATAATTAAATTGAGTGATTTATATAGTAGTAAAAAATATTTTACAGTATTGACTTATTGAGATACTGATGGTTCAAATCCGATAGAAGATGATAACAAAGTAAAAGTAATACCAGAAAAAATAAGCTACCATTTATGAGAAAAAGCTAGAGTTATGGTGAGATTACCATTTAGTAAATGAAAAATACTTTGGACAGTAGAAAAACAATGAGTATTAAAGAGTCAATATATAGATGTTAAATCAAATGTGTTTTTCAAAGAAATAGATGTAGATGATACATTTGTACCAAATGCATATATCTGAGTAGTTGCTATAGATACTTCAACTGGAGTAAAAGTACCTGAATACAAAGTATGATATTCTGAAATAGTAGTAGATAAAACCGATAAAAAGACTTATGTAACTATAGAAACAGATAAAAAAACATATAAACCAAGAGATAAAGTAACTCTAGATTTAAAAGTAGCAGATATAAACAAAAAAGGGAAAAAATCAGAACTAACAGTTATGGTAGTAGATGATTCACTTATTAGTCTGATGTGAAATGTAGACTTAAATACTTTAGAAAAATTTTATAAAAAACTACCATTTCAAATACAAACAAGCATTACAAATATAGCTATGCTTAGAAATTATTATTTCTCTAGACCAGGTATAGTATGATGAAGTTGATTTGGTAATTTCAAATGATGAGATAGTGCAGTAAGTACTAGAAATATTTTCAAAAACACTGCTTATTACAATCCTAGTGTGATAACTGATGATAATTGAAATGCTAAAGTAAGTTTTGATTTACCAGATAATCTGACGAATTTCAGAATAATGGTTGTATCAAACTCAAAAGATAATATGTTTTGATATGCTGATGGACAATTAGAAGTGAGAAAAAATGTAATAATAGAGGATAGAACACCACTTATATTGATGGACTGAGATATATCTAGTATCTGAGCAAATGTATTTAATAACACTGATAAAGACATCTGATTCAAGCTAGAATTGAATGCAAATGTACTAGTAAAAGAAGCAGAAAAAAATATTATTGTTCCAGCATGAAAAAGTGTAAATACTATATGGGAAATACTAGCAGATAACAATCAAGAAAAAATAACTTACAAGATTTCAGCACTATGAGATAGTTTGGATAATAGTGATAAGATAGAAAACACTATTTCAATTAAACAAACTCCAGAATTAACAAGTCATGTAATAAAAAATCAAACTATAGAATCTTGAAATACAGTAGAAATACCTATAAAGATACCAGAAAATACTAGTCTAGATAAATCTAAAGTAGTAGTAACAGTATCAAATAATAAATTAGTATGAATAGAAAAAATAGTTAGTAGTTTAGCTCAGTATCCATATGGTTGTATAGAACAAACTACATCTTCTACACTACCAAATGCAATATTGAAAAAATTTGATAACTTATTATCAGGAGTAATATCTGATAAAAATACAATAGATACAAATATAAACTATTGATTGGAGAGAATCAAATCTATGCAAACTATTGATTGATGATTTGCTTATTGGGAATGATCTAGTGAGGCAGATTTACATGTAACACCTTATGTTGTTAGAAGTCTAATAGATATTAGAGATGCATGAGTGAAATTACCAGACCAAGTATTAGAAAATGCACTTAAATATTTAGAAACAAATTTTCAAAGAACAGATATATGAGATTTAGAAAAAGCTGAAATATATTGGACTCTTGCAAAATCTGGAAAAATAACTCAAGTAAATATAAATCTAAAAAATGCAGATAGACATACACTGTTAGCATATACTTATTGATTAGTACTAAATACTAAATGACAACAAAATAAATTCGTAGACCAAAATATAGAAAAATTGAAACAACAAGTAAACAAAACTGATGAATACAATTGGTATTGGGATGATATGTCAGATAAATCTACATTTGCATCTATGCTGATGGATTACAATTATTCTAGAGAATATATAGATGCACTTATTTGACAACTATATGATTATGATTGGTCTAGTTATTATTATTCTACTCAGTCAAAAAATAATGCATTTATGGCATTTGCAAAATATGTATCAAAATATGGTAAAGAATCAAATGCTAAGTTTTCATACACTTTATGAAAATACTCATCTGAAAAAGAATTAGAAGTATGAAAAACAAAATCAAATGTTTATAAACAATCTTTTAAATTATCAGATTTACTAGTAAATAAAACAGATTTATCATTCAAACTAACTAATAATTGATGAGATAGATTGTATACTGATGTGACTATAGATGTATTTCCTGAAGATAAAACAAAGATAAGTGCATATAGTAATTGAATGACAGTAAAAAGAGAAATATATGAGGTAATAGATGAAAATGATATTGCTGATAAATGTGATTGGGTAAATGAAGAATATGTTTGTGTTAAACCAAAATGATTCAAATTAGTTGATTGAAATGAATTCAAAAAATGAGTATTGTACAAATCAAAAATAACAGTTGATTTCAAAGATACAAAAAACAGGACAAATTTAGTGATAGAGGATTATTTAGCTGGTTGCTTTATAGTAATCAATTCTAAATTTAATACAGAACAAATATCTATTAGACAAAATCAAACTGATTGGACATGGAATCATACTGAATTCAAACCAAATGTGGTAATGGCAAATGCTTCATATGTATGGTCTTGATCATCTAGTTTTGAATATTTCTTTAGACCAGAATTTGAGTGAAAATTTACACATCCACCAGTTGTTGCTTATTTTATGTACAATCCAAAAATAAGAGCAAATACAGAGTTCAGAACTATTAGTGTTAAATAATTATTATATTTACTAATAAAAATATTATGACATTAAGAGAGAATAATTCACCTGAACAATATATAGGTGATGCACAAGTAAAATCATTATGAGAATTAGAGTGAAAAGGTATAAAAAATGAAGTCTCTGATATATTAGAGACTTCAAATAATCCAAAAATTAAATGATTAATTGATTTATCTATTTCACTTTGATTAACTGAGTCTTCACAAATGCTTGAATTGAGAGAAGAAATACTTGATTTGATAACTAAATGAGAATCATATAAACACAAAAATATTGAATACGAAGAATTGGCATTATGAATAATAGATAAATATAAGTGAGAAAAATTTGCTAAAGCTCAAATTGCATTAAATTTACTCAAAGCATCTATATATTTACAAGCATGATATAATGACTATTATTTAGAAGATATAAGTGATATATTGGATTATTGTAAATGAATGTGATATGAAGATATTTCAGAACAATTGGAAAAAATTAATTTGTAACCCACCCTAAATTCCCTCCCTAATATTAGGGAGGGAGGCTACTAAAAGAAAATTTTTTGTTTACAGATATATATTTTAAAGCAGTAAATTATTTAATAATTTATTGCTTTTTTTATTGTAAATTAATAAATTTAATTATAATAAAAATGTTACATAAATTATTAATTTATTAAAAAAATATGGATAAACTAAAAACAAAAGCCAAATTTAGTAATCAAGCCTTCACACTAGTAGAATTAGTGATAGTAATAGTTATATTGGCTATATTATGAGCTATTGCATTTATTTCTCTGAGTTGATATAGTACACAAGCTAGAGATAGTGCTAGAATATCAGATATTTCAAGTATCAGAACTAGTATAGAATTATTTCATTTAGATGCATGAAAATATCCAATTCCTACAGAAGCTCATGATGTATTTTATAGTTGATCTATAGTAGTATGGAAACAATGAACATTTTGAGAAACTGCATTTGCAAATACTAATAAATTGGACAAAATTCCAGTTGATCCATTAGTAGAGAAAGAATATACATATTCAGTAACTGCAAAATGAAATGAATTCCAACTATGATGAATAATGGAATGAGATGAGATAGTAATGAATAGTGAACAATGAATAATGAATAATGTAGTTTCACATACAAATGCATGAGAAGTAGAAGCAAATGCATATGTGGCTTGAAACTATAATTGATTGATGTCAAAAGTAAATTCATGAACAACTTGTGAAATACTTTCAGTGCCTTCTATAATATCAAATGATGATATGTTGGTAGACTTGGAAAGTATTGTTGATATGAATGCATTTGTATATGGATGATATAACAACTTACCAAGCTCATTTAAATCATCTAAATTCAAACATAATTGATGATTTCCATTTCAAGTAAATAAATTAGTTGCTTATACTGATACTGGTAGTTGTGCTGATTTATATGATGCTACAAATGATGGTTCTAGAGCAAGATTATTAAAATGAATCCAAGACTCATATTTCTGAACGGTTTTGAATAATCAAAACAATCTAAATGATATATTGAGCCTAAATATATCAACAAATAATCCTAGTAAAACAGTTAAAAAGTTTGCAAATAATTTCGTAAATGTGACTATGTGATGAGGTTTACCACCGGTAAATGATATTACTAGTAATTATTGTTCATCTAGACCAAACTATACAAATGCTACTTATAATGATGGTTTGGCAACACAAGAAAATCAATTATGGCAATCAATAGATTCTAATGCACCATGTTATTGGACTTGTGGTTCTGGAAATATATTACAATGAAATGATTGTTTGAGTACAACAGCTAGTGGTACACCACCAAACTGAACAAGTACTATATCAAATGCTACAAGTGTAATAGGTTGAACTTGGCATTATAGTGTAACTCCTGGAGTAGCAACTTACATATGTAATCCAGTATGATATAGTTGGAATGGAACTAATTGTGTGATAAATAATTATACTGTTAGTTGAAGTTTTTGAGCATGAGCCGCTTGAGCTACTATAGATGTATGTTGAACTGCTATTACAGCTGATTGAAGCTGAAATTTCACTAGTACTAGAACACATGGAAGTTCTTGTAATAACATAACAGCTACAAGGACTTGATACAATTGTGCTACTATTACTAATGGTCCATTAAACTTGTCATGAAATATTTCAAATGTATCATGAAATTGTGTTATAAAGAATTTTTTAGTTGCTTGAAATATTTGAACACTTTGAAATTGAGCAACAGTAAATGTTTGTTGAGTAAATACTACTGCAAATACAAGTGGATGATTTAGTGCTTATGTAAATTATGGTTCAAATTGTAGTGCAATATCTGCGACTAAAGCAGGGGCTACTTGTAGTATTACTACTAATTGACCAGCAAGTCTGACTGATAATGTATCTGGAATATCATGATCTTGTGTTATAGCTACATATACAGTTTCAAATTGTAGTACAGCATGACAAATACTTAATTCTACTTCTACATATCCATGAGTTGCAACTACTTGAACACAATTTGCACATCCATCATGTAATAGTAATGATATTATTGTATGTACTTGAAATGCTACTTGATATGTAGTATCAGCTTGTAATATATGAACATGAATTTCATGAACTGGTTCTACAAGTAAATGATATTGGTACCAATTCTGAAGAAATAAGTGATTTATATATAGTAGTGGTCGGCAAGATAGATGTTTTTGTCCACTTTATAACAACTGTACATGTACTATGCCAAAAGCTCAACATTGTTGAACAGTAGCTAGCTCAGACCCTGATTGATTCGTTTGGACTGCAAAACCAGGACAAATAAATGCCCCATACAATTGGTCTACATGTAATACACAAAATAACTGGAAAAGCAATTCATGACCTTGTGCATCTGGTTATCATGTACCTAGTACAGCAGAATGGACTGGAGTATTATCAACATGATTCTCAAATGTTCCTGCTTCAATTATAAATGGTTTAAAAATACCAAATCAATGATATTTAAGCTATCAGTATTGAAATGTTCAAGCCACTAGTGTATGATATTATTGGTCAAATGATGCTGTTTATACTCCTAATTGAATTGGAACTTCTTATATAAATTCTAATTCTTCAATAAGTGTAGCTCAGAATTCATTTATGGCTCAATGATTACCAGTTCGTTGTTTCAAAGATTAGTTAAACAAAAACAAAATATTAAATTTTAATATTTTGTTTTTTTTGCATTATTATTTATACTTTTCTAGTATTAATAATATTATAAAAATAAATGAAAAAGAATTTATTATATTCTTTATATGCTTTATTATTTTTGGTAGTAAGTTTTTTATCTTACTGCTTTTTTCCGTTACTTAGCTATAATGCTTCAAAAGAGCCTGCAAGAATATTTATAAAAGATAGAAACTGAATAATTATTACAGACAAAGCAAATGAATATGGTTACAAAAAATCTATAAAAATAGACTTCAAAAGTAGATTTGTATCCGATTTAATCAAAATAGAAGACAAAAACTATTATCATCATTTTTGAATAGATTTGTTTTCCAAACTATGAGCAATCAAATCAAATGTATTATATGGAAAAGTAGTAGCAGGATGAAGTACAATTACAGAGCAATATATAAAAAATAAATATTTTAAAGACAGTAAAAGAACATATTTACAAAAATCTAGAGAAGCATTCCTTTCTGTATATTTCTCCCTTTTTCAAAGGGAGTCCCCGAAGTATGAGGGGGAGGGATTAGAAAGTAAGGAAATAATTCTTAGCAATTATCTAAACAATGTATATTTATGAAACAATCTTTACTGAGTATGATCAGCTATGAAAGTATATTTTTGAAAGGCTGATTTAAATGATTTGAGTGAGGAAGAAATCACACTACTTATCTCTCTAATACATAATCCAGGTATAGAAACACTAGAAGATAAGGATTTTAGGCAATATCTCACAAAAACTCAAAATAAACTATGATACACTTTCGATAGAACAATTTATAAGTTGAACAAAAAAGTAAATATAGATAAATTCCCAATAGTAACAAAAAAAGTAATTGAAGAATTAACCCATCCTTGAATTCCTTCCCTAATATTAGGGAAGGAGGCTACAAGTTTACAAAACAATAATTCTATTAATAATATAGTTGAAGATTTGAAAGTCTCTATTGATGCAAAACTTCAAGAATATGCACAAGAAACATTGAATAAAACTCTTGCAAGTTTGAAATGAAAAAATGTAACTAACTGAGCTATTTTCGCCATAAATCCAAAAACAAAACAAGTACTTATTTACCAAGCAAGTCGTGATTTTTATAGTAAAGAAATAGACTGACAAGTAGATGTGATACAATCACTTAGACAACCAGGTAGTACTATGAAGCCATTTTTATATTTAATGGCATTACAAAATGGCGCAAATCCCGATGATTTATTATTGGATTTGAATAATAAATTAAATAGTTTTCAAGAATGAAAAACATATATTTCGAACAATTATTCACTAAATGAATATTGATTAATCAGACTCAAAAAAGCTCTGTGAAATAGTCTAAATAATGCAAGTGTTAGATTAGCAAGCGAATTGTGATTAAATAAAGTATTTGATTTTTATAAAGAATATTGATTTCAGCTACCAGAATCAGCTGATTATTATTGATACTCACTAGTATTATGAAATCCATCTATTAAATTATCAGATTTAGTACGGAGTTATAGTAAATTGATTCCTAATCCCAATTGACCACCCCCTAACCCCCTCCTTGGTAAGGCGGGGGAACAAGAGCAAGTAGAACAGGATGACTTGGAGACAGAGCAGGCTAAGTTTTTGCTTTATGATATATTGAGTGATTCTGATAACAGGGATTTGAGTTTTTGAGTGAATTCTATCATGAATACATCTATAGCACAAGCTGTGAAAACAGGAACAAGTAGCGATTTTCGTGATAATGTAATAGTATCATATCATCCAGATTTCGTGATTGGAATATGGGTAGGGAATAATGATAATAGCTCAATGATAGGAGTTACATGAATAACTGGAGCATGATATATATGGCACAACACAATAGAAAAAGCTATAGAATTGTGATATATAAAAAATAGAAAAATAGAGCTACCAAAATGAATAGAACAATCAGAGTATTGTTTGGATGAACAATGCTTTAGAAAGAAATTGGTATACAAAAAAACATGAAAAAAATATTATTCTAGAATACTGGATGCAAGATTTTCAAGCAAAGATTTATATGAGAAATTGAACAGTGATGAAGTAGATAGATTGAAGGATTTTCAGATGTATTTGGAGGAGTAAAAAAATAAAAAAAAATTTTGAAATCCTAAAAAAAGTGATATAATTAAACTCTAACTACAGAAAATAAATGGCTATTTTTAGCTATTTCTTTTTGTTTTTAAATTTTTTCTAATATAATAAAAATAGTTAAATTTAATTTAACTATTTTTATTTTGATAACTATTCTTTTATGAAGAAATTCTTTAGGAAAATGGTTGTTTTTATGTTGTTTTTATCGTGCATATGACTCATAAACTGAGTTGATAATATATATGCAAAAAACAGTGTTAATAAGAAAAATGTTGTATTATCAGAGAAGTATACTTGAAAGAAGTTAGAAAGAGCAAAAAACTCTCTCAAATCAAAAAAAGAGTATAGATTTTTGATAGAATCTACTGATTCTTTGAATAATATATCTAGTTATTTTAAAACTTGAGATAAAAAAGCAAAAGTAAAAAAAGTATCAAAAAATAAATTTATGGTTAAATTACCATTAAATAGTACTTTTTTATCGGACGAATTATTACTAATAAGTAATTGAGTAGTACCAATTACAATATGATGATACAAAACAATACAACTAGAAATATTTGAAGGATTTTGAACATGAAGTTATCTAAATGGAGAAGAAATAACAAAACTATGGTGACAAACAAAGATATGAGTAGATACATTTCAAGAAGATTTACAAACAAAAAATAAAATAAAAGTAGCAATACTAGATACATGAATAGATTATAATCATAATGATTTAAATAATAATTATAATTCAAGTCTATCTTATGATTTCATAAATGATGATGCAGATGCATTAGATGATAATGGACATGGTACTCAAGTAGCTTGAATAGTATGATCAGAAGTAAATTGAGCATGAACATATTGAGTAAATAGTAATTCTGATTTAGTAGCACTAAAAGTATTAGATGCAAATGGACTAGGTACTAATTATGATGTACTAGAAGCAATAGACTATGCAAAAACAAATAATATAAAAGTAATAAATATCAGTTTTTGATGATTTTGAGACCCTAGTACTAGTGCTGTTTGTCAAGCTATAACAGATGCAAAAAATAATTGAATATATACAATAGTATCGGCATGAAATGGAAATACAAATATATCAAATGTGGTACCTGCATGATGTGCTGATGCAATAACAGTATGAGCAGTAAATAAATTAGATAAAAAATCTAGTTTTTCAAATTTTTGAACAAATGTAAAAGTATATGCACCATGAGAAGAAATATATACTACTACATTAAATAACAAATATACATTAAAAAATGGTACATCATTTTCAGCACCATTTGTTTCATGAATAGTAGCAAAAGAATTAGCTTTTAGCTGATGAATAATCTATGATAATGTATTAAATAATCTGAGACAAAATTATAATTTGGTATGAGAAATAAATATAGAAAATACATGAACAACTGTAACAAATTCAACACCAATTGAGTTTTCAACATGAGTTTTTGTATTACCAGAAAATCTAGATTCATATTATAGATTTGATGATTTTAGATATTTAAGTATAGATGCAAATTATGTTTATTATGGTGATATGAAATCTCCAGATAAAATATATAAACTTAAATTGAATGATAAATGGATAAGATACCCAAAAGAGTATTATACAAAAAATCCAAAAATTGTTTTTTGAAATAAAGATTCTATTTATCCATTTTATTTTAATTCATGAGTTTATATAAAATTATCAGAATATCCAAATCCTGAATTATTAAAAAGTCTATCATGAGCTTTAAATAATTGATTTGTTGCAAATCAATTTACAGCAAGTTCTTTATGAAAATATGACATTAATTTGAAATTTGATAAGATATCAGGAAAGAAAATTATGGATTTGAATTGATGGATAATTTATTCTGATAATACATATCTATATTACAATAATTCAAACGATCAATACAAATTATATAGAATAAAATCTGATTGAACTGATGCAAATCCTGAGTGAACCTTATTTATGAATTTATCTTATATTTGGTTTAATCGGATAGAACAAGATTATATTTATTATAATAATCCAACTGATGAATATAAATTATATAGAATTAAAAAGGATTGAAGTGATTATAATACATGATGAACAAAAGTAATTGATATACCTTATTCTTGGTGAATTTTTATTGATTCATATTATATTTACTATATTGATCCAACTGATGAATATAAATTATATAGAATAAAAAAAGATTGAACTGAAGCAAATACATGATGAACAAAAGTAATTGATATGCCAAATTCATCTGCAAGTATGTCAGATTGAGAATATATTTATTATAATAATCCAACTGATGAATATAAATTATATAGAATAAAAAAAGATTGAACTGAGTCATATACATGATGAACAAAAGTAATTGACATACCTTATTCTTGGTGAACTTTTATTGATTTAGATTATATATATTATAATAATCAAAATGATAATAATAAACCATATAGAATAAAAAAAGATTGAAGTGAAATAAGTACATGATGAATAAAAATTATAAATGCTGAATTAGCACAATTATTGATTAGTGATGACCTTTATATTTATTATAACAATCCTATTGATAATTATTTATTATATAGAGTAAAAAAAGATTGATCAGAAGTTGATACTTTATGAATGAAACTTAGTAATAAAATTGTTGCCTACGTAATGCTTATAGAGTGAGATTATTTATTTTTTACTTCTGGGGAATGGTCAAATTTATCTGTATATAAAGTTAAAAAAGATTGAACATGAGAAACAAAAATAGCTGATAAATATTACTCATATGTTAATAATGATTCAATATATATATATTGGTTTGAGGGTGATTATTATACAACTAATAAATTTTCATACTACAAAGTAAAAAAAGACTGAACTGATACAAATTTATATATAGAAAATAATTTAATTTATAATAGTTCAGAAATAACAATACCGACATGAATGAATTATATTAGAATAAATATAGATAGAACAATACCAATATGAACAAATTTTAAGTTTACAGTAAGTAATAATAATAGTTCATTTTATGAAATAAATGAATCAGATTTAAATTGAACAACAAATATAAATTTAAATAATTTATTTTGACTAACTACAGATAAATTATATTATAAAATAGAGCTTCTTTGAGATACAAGTGATACTACAAAAACACCCGTTATAAACAGTGTAGAATTAACTGAATGAAAACTTGAAGCTCCAACGAATTTACAGCAATATGTACAAAGTCCATGATTAGCTAAGCAACCTATAGATCTATGAGAAAAAATAGGTAAATTTCAATCAGGTACTTGAATAATATTGAGTGCAGAGTGAATAAATGAAGTAAATAAATTAATGAGGTTGAAATTTGAAATATATAAACAATGAGAAATTATTCCAATTGATACTATATACTGAGCATTTACGTGAGCAAGTCAGTTTAGTGAGCAAGTAATAGTATCATATCCATGAGCATGAAATTATTCATGGAATGTAACAAAAGAAACAAGTGATTGAAATGCTAGTGAAACAAGAGAGTATGGAAATAATAGTAGTCAATGGGAATATGATTATGCATTATTTGAATGATTTGAACCATATCCTTATGGGTATAAATTTGCAAATAGTAGTCCAGCTTACTTTAATTGTATAACGGATCCATTAAGTTGTATATATCCATGAAAACTACTTACATGATGATTTTATTGAGTAACATCAACTCAACCTATCGTACGTTCTAAAATAGATTGAAATAAATGGGAATTATTTGATTTAGCTTTTGATTTATCTTGACTATCAGATAATCAATTGTTTGATTCTTTTGAGGTTGTATGATTAAATAGAGATGATGCATTACAGTGATGAAATTGTTATGGTATGGCTGTTTCATCAGCAATGCAATATACACACCCTAACTTTTTACAAACATATTTTCCAACATTTTCATCAAGAATATGAAATTGAACAATATGGAATAATATAGATAAATTAAGTACAAATTGATATGGTCAATGGAATGAATATGAAGATAATTTAAAAACAATTCTTGCATTTCAACTTATGCAATATAATGTAGTTCAGAATAAAAATAATTCAAATTATACATGAGCACTAAATATATTTAATACATTAAAATATAACCAAGATAAAACATATGTATTAAATTTTTATTGAAAGGTAGCGAATAACTATTTTTGAGAAACTAATGTATGACATGCTGTAGTTCCTTATAAAGTTGAAGAAGAATTAGATTGAACAAAAAGAATTTATTTTCGGGATAATAATATACAATATCCAAAAAATGCAGATTATATAGCATATAATCAATATATTGAAATAAATTCAACATGAAGTTGGGTAGCTCCGCATTATAAAGATTGGATTTCATATACAGATATGTCACTAGTAGATTTAAATGATATATATAACTGAAATAATAAATCTCGTCCATTATGATTTGATAAAAAAGATGAACTTATTACACTATCTTGAAGTAATGATTTATATGTAGTTGATACTTCTTGAAGAATATCTTGATTTTTAAGCTGAAGTATTTTTGACGAAATCCCATGAGTTAATGTAATAGTTCCATTAAGTGATACATTAAGTTGAACAACACTAAATACATGGAAACAAATATATTTGCCAAAAAAACAAGATATAACCATAAAAATTATTTGAAAATGACAAGAAAAATATGATTTAATGATAGCATGAGGAGATTATTATACAAAAATAGAAAATGTAGAAACAAGTACTTGAAAAATAGATTTATACAAATCTTCAAATAATAATTTAAATATTGATTTTGGTGATAGAAAAAAATGAAAATATAAATTGTTAATTGATAACTTTAATAATGAAAAAACAAAGAAAAATTCAACTATTTATATTGATAATATTGATACAGTGAATGAGCCACAAAATTTTGATATTAATTGGAAAGAGGTTTTAAATAATACTGATAAATCTATTGTTCACGAAATAGATAAAGACAAAGATTGAAAATATAATTGAAAATCAGATATATTTAAAACATATCATGCAATAAATAATAAATAGATTAAATTAAACAATAAAAATATGAAAATAAATAGTAAATACATAATAAATATTTTAAAATTAATAATGTTTATACTAATCATATATGTATCAGTGATTATATATAGTCTGATATTTGAGCAAGACAAATTAGCAATAGATAATTATAATTTTGAACAGTTAGAAAAAGTAAAAATGACTTTAAAAGATGTACAAAGAGAACAATATAATTTTGTTGATTTAAAGGAGTTTAATAATAAATACTGATTACAGATAAAGCCTATAAAAAATTGTTTTTATATAGTAAGTACAAACTATTTTGATAATTACAATCAAAAACAATGAATTTGATATATATTTTGATTTAAATTAGAATCATTGATGTATAAAATTATATATTTTTGAGCAAGTTATGCTTATCCTAAATATGATTTACCATATATGAATTTTTGTGATTGAAGACCTAGATGTTTTGATTGAAATTTAATGCATTTTAAGTCTACAATATCTCATATATGTGATAAATAATAAATATAACTATGAATAAAAAAACACTAATTAAAATATGAATTAACATAGTATCATTTATAAGTATTATTTGTATTCTGATAATATTATATAGTTTTTTATTTGAACATGATAAAATCAAAACAGATAAATATAATTTTGAACAGTTAGATAAAGCAAAAGTAATATTAGATGAAATACCTAATGATGCAGAAAAATTTTATACTTTAATAGAATTTAATAAACTATATAATACTGATATTAAGCCAATAACGAATTGTTATATTATTAATAATGATAACTGAAATGAACCATATATGTTTTGATTTAAAATAGAATCATTAATTTATAGAATTTTATATAGAAGTATTTATTATGCATATCCTAAATATGATATACCTGTTCGTATGATGTATACGTGAGCTAATGTAGGTTGAAATTTTAGTTGATGACCTTATGATTTTTCTAGAGATTTATTTGAGTATATAGTTACTCATCCATGTAAAGAGGAGTATTAATTCATAATATAGTTTAAAGTCAAACAAAGTAATTACCAATAAGGTAGTTACTTTGTTTTTTTATATACCTACAACAAACTAAACCAAATCATCAGTATAACAGATGAAAAAGGTAACTCAACACTATACTTGAATAGAAAACACAAATACAACTCCACTACACAAAAAAACCATTTAAATCATATGATTTAAATGGGTTTTTTTAATACTTTTCTTTATTTGCATTATGCTCCTCATTTGTCTCTGCATAATGAATTATTCAATCACTATCATGTAAATAGAACCAATACGGAGTTTCTTTGTCATTCAGTGTTGCATTTATAGTGTCATAGCTAGGATTTCAAATCGGAGTTTTTGGCAATCACTTCATTGTTCTAGTATTGTAGTCTGATTCTTCTTTTATGTATTTACTTACTACTTTTTTACACTCTTGCGATGTCAATTTATGTGGATAACACACTGTTGCATCTGCTCATATATACCAATCATCATTTAGTCTTTTTTTCAATATTCCTGCTACTGTAGCCTTTTGTTTGCTATTTCTTTCTTCTTTTTCTACTATACTTGCTAGATTTACTAGCTCTTCTATATCTTTGTTACTTAAGTCTGTTAATAATTCATTATAAACTTTGCTTTCGAAACTATCCAATTGCTTTGTTACTAGATTATTTATCTTGAAATTACCTGAATCAACTGTATAAGTATCAGGATACAAAAATCATTCTAAAGAATCCAGTCATTTAATAAATTTATAAAATTCTGTTAATTTTTCTATTTTGTCACTACTAGTTACATATTTGATATATTCTCATTTTTTAATCAATCATTTATCTAGCAAATATTCATCTATATCATATATATTCCATCACTCTAATAAAGTCAGATTTATTTCTCACATAAATACAGGTTTTTCCAATCACTTTATTACATGTGCTATATCTGAGTTTTTTTCTATTTTATAATTACCAGTTTTTAATTCTAGTTTTACATCGTTTAACTTGGTATAGATTTTGAAATAATTAGGATTTATTCCCAATTTTCCTGGTATACTATCTAGAGTTTCTCCATCCTCTACTTTGATTATTGTTTCATCTTCCACTAGTATTGCTGATTTGAAATTCGAATAAATAAATGTAAACGAAATTCATATCAGTATTCAGATTATTATTAAGTATTTAAATAGTTTTATCATAGGGTTTTGTTTTTTTTGTAATCATATATTTCTATTTCTAAACATTATTATTAGTTAATTTTAAAATACCATCACTTAAATTATTAGTTTGGGCCTCCTTCCCTAATATTAGGGAAGGAATTCAAGGATGGGTTAATTTTGTCCCATCAATTTATAAGGATGGGTTAATGTTCCCCCTTATTTTATTTTGAAATTAACATTAGTCAAAAACTTTGACAAAAAACTTTTTTAAATATAATGAATTTACTTTATTGATACTAAGTCCCAATAATATGAACATAGAACAATTATTAAAAAAATCTAATCTGAGAGTTACAAAAGAGAGAGTAGATATATTTGAATTTATCAAAACCAAACATATTTTTACTTATAATGACATACAAAATAATTTTAAAAAAATATGAAGATCAAGTATATTTAGAACTTTGAATCTGTTTTTAGAATTATTAATTCTGAGAAAAGTAGAATTATGATGAACAGCAATTACATATGAGTTAATAGATGAAAAACATCATCATGAACATATGAAATGTGAAAAGTGTGATACTATAATTAGTTTTCATTCAGATAATATATGTAAAAAATTATTTGAAGAGGCTAAGAAAATGTGATTTATAATCAAATCACATAATATTTGAGTATTATGAATATGTAAAAAATGTTCTTAATGTTATTTATTAACTACATAAAATGAAAAAATCAATTATAATTCTAACACTTTTATTATCTATTTTTTTATCATCTTGTAATGATTGAAATGGATGAGAAATAATAAAAAGTGAAGATAAGCTAGAACAATCTCAAAAACTAGAAAAACCAGTGATATATACTTCTTTTTATCCTATTTATTTTTTGACTAAGTCACTGGTTTGAGACAAAGCAGAAGTTATCAATCTAGTTCCAGCTTGATGAGAACCACATGATTTTGAGCCAACATTGAAACAAGTAGGGGAAATGTGAAAATCAAAAATGATAATATTGAATTGATTATGAATGGAGGCTTATGAGGAAAAATTATTAGAAAGTATAAAAAATGTTCCTATAATTATGATAAGTGAGCAATTGAAAAATCCTATCAAATTAGTAAAAAATAAAAAAGAAAAAATAACAGACTCACACGAACATGGTAATATAGACCCACATACTTGGCTGTCTCCGAAAGAATATAGAGAAATGTGAGATATATTGGTTGCAGAGCTAGAAAAAAACTGATTTACAAACTTGGATAAATCTATATTGCAAAAAATAACAGATATGGATGCTAAATATAACAAGGATTTAGCAAAGTGTAAAATGATTCAAATGGTGACTTTTCATGAAGCATTTTGATATATAGCTCGTGACTATTGATTTAGGCAAAAATGAGTATATTGAATATCTCCAGACCAAGAACCAAGTGCAAAAGATATGACTTCACTTATAAGATTGGTAAAAAATCAAAAATTAAAATACATATTTTCTGAAAAATTCGTATCTACTAAATACGCAGATACAATCAGAGATGAAGCATGAGTAACAGTATTATATTTACATCCACTAGAAACTCTTAGCTCAGAAGATACAAATAAAAAACAAGATTTATTATCTATCATGGATGCAAATCTATGGTTTTTAAAAACTTGATTAGAATGTAGCAATAAATAATGACTAAAATAATAGATTTAAAAGATATTTCTTTTTCATATACAGACTCAAAAAACATATTTTCTCATTTAAACACAAGTGTAAATAAATGAGATTTTATTGGTGTTTTTTGAGAAAACGGAAGCGGTAAAACTACATTAATCAAGCTAATTTTGTGATTATTGAAGCCAAGTAGTTGAAGTATATTTTGGTACAATGATAAATCAGAAGCTATTTCAAAGAGCAAATTGAATATAGAATATATATCTCAAAAAGCTCAGATGATAGATAATATTGTACCGATAACAGTAAAAGAAATAGTAAAAATGTGAAATAAATCAAAATGATGAATATATGATCATTTTAGAGAAACATGTTCATATGAGACTATTGAAAAAGCACTCAAACATACAAATATGTTCGAATACATAAATACACCGTTTTCAAATCTATCTGGATGACAAAAACAGAGGGTATTAATAGCCAAAGCATTGATTTCAAATCCAGATATTATTATCATGGATGAGCCAACTGCATGAGTAGATCTGATAGCACAAAAACATTTCTATGACCTACTTTCACATTTAAATGAAGTACACAATATCACGATTATTCTCATCTCTCACGATACTAAATTTATCCAAGAAAAGATAAAGAGATTATGGTATTTATGAAACAATAGTTGTTCTGAGTGTGCTGACACAAAGAAACATTTATGAAATATAGAAAATATGTTTAAGTCACAAGAAATAGAGTTTTTTTAGATAAATCATACTATCCCATCCCCCTTCGGGTACTTCCCTTAAGTATAAGGAAGAAATAGCTACAGACCACCCCCTAACCCCCTCCTTAGTAAGGCGGGGGGAATAGATACTTAACCCACCTTAATCCTCCCTAAAATTAGGGAGGAAATAGCTACAAAAAAGTCCCCCTTATTAAGGGGGTGGCAGAAA
This sequence comes from Candidatus Altimarinota bacterium, assembly GCA_943356435.1. Lineage (GTDB taxonomy): Bacteria > Patescibacteriota > Gracilibacteria > BD1-5 > UBA6164 > UBA6164. Next base: position 55,771 of record CALREY010000004.1, on the reverse strand, counting down.
GCCGGGGGATTATCATTAACCAATAATAAAATATAATGTTAGAGATATTTCAATATGAATTTATGCAAAATGCATTTATTGTATGAATTATACTATCAATACTTTGACCTATAATAGGAGTATTTTTAATTATAAGAAGATATACAATGATATCTGATACACTTTCTCACTCATCACTTACATGAGTTATTTTGTGATTGTCTAGCGGATATTCTCCTATGATTACTACTCTAGTTTATTCTGTATTTTCAGCAGTAGTGATAGAAAAACTCAGATTATCAAAGAGACTAGCATGAGATATGGTGCTTGCTTTGTTTTTGGCTTTCAATCTAGCTATTGTTGCTACTATGGTAAGTCTAAATAATAAATTTATGATAAATATTTCATCGTATTTGTTTGGGAGTATATCACTGGTTTCAAAGAGTGATGTAAATCTGATAATCGTGTTAGCTATTATAATATTGCTTGTATTATTTTTTATAAAAGATGCACTTATAAAAGTCACTTATGACGAAGACAATGCCGAAGCATCTGGGATAAATACTAAATTAATCAACTTGATTTTCATTATTTTGGTATCTATGCTTATTACTCTAGCTATACCTATTACAGGAATATTATTGTTATCTGTTTTGATTATTTTACCAGTAATAGTTTCTACTCAAATCAGCCGGAGCTTCAAATCGACAATAGTAATAGCCGAGATTATCTCTATATTGTCAGTGATTTCATGAATAACTATATCTTATTATTTTGATATATCAGCTAGTTGAATTATTTCGTTTATTTTGTTATGATTTTTTGCAGTATTTTTCTTGTTTTCCATATTTTTTAGAAGAGTGAAATAGTTAGAAAAAGTGAATATATGTTATTTATAAAAACTCATAAAAACATTTTGTTTTTGTGAGTTTTTGTTATAATGAGTTACATATTTTATTATACAAATAAATCCTATGAAAATACAAAAATACACAAAAACAAGTATATCAATATTATTAACCTTACTACTATCATACTGACTAGTATCAGCATGGACCAATTTGTCATCAGTAACTACATGAGACACATTAACAGCAACTGTTTGGAATGATATGGCTACTAAATTGAATGATGCATGACAAAGAGCAAGTGGTATATTTACTGATGGGAGTAGTAATGTAGGTGTAGGTATAAATACTCCTTGAACTAGATTACATGTGTATAATAATGCATGACATTCAGAAGTTAGGGTACAAACATCAGTTACTTGACCTACATATGTACCAGCATTCTCATTGAAAAATCCATCAATAGAATGGAGTTTGGCTCTTTTAGATTGATACTGATTAAATTTTAGAGAAAATTCATCATGATATGCTTCGCGTATGTTTTTTGAAAATTGATGAAATGTATGAATATGAACTACTTCACCTAGATCAAAATTGAGTTTAGGTTTTAATAATGATGATCAAATTAATCTGTATTCTCAATGAGACAACGAATTAAATATTCAAACAAGTTTGGATTGACAAGCTATATGATCATATGGTTGAAATGCAGCAACACTTCACATACAACCTACAGCAGGTATGGTTTCTATGGTTACTTGATGATGAAATTTATGAGTATGAATAGCATCAGCAACTCAAAAACTACATGTAAATGGGACTGCATTAGCTACTGCTTGGAATACAACTTCTGATATTAGAAAAAAAGAAAATATATATCCAATAAAAAATTCATTAGAAAAAATATCAAATCTTAGATGAGTAAATTTTACATGGAAAGAATCTAAAAAACAAGATTCATGAGTGATAGCACAAGATGTAGAAAAAATATTTCCAGAATTTGTAACAACTGATAGTGAATGATATAAATCAGTAGATTATGGTAAATTAACAGCACCTTTAATAGAAGCTGTAAAAGAATTAAAGAAAGAAAATGAAAAAAAAGATAAACAAATAGAAGATTTGATAAAAAGAGTAGAAAAATTAGAAAATAAATAAACTCCAAAAACTCCAAAAAACATTTTGATTTTTGGAGTTTTTGTTATAATGAATTACATATTTTATATAATAAAATAAATCTTATGAAAATACAAAAATACACAAAAACAAGCATATCAATATTATTAACATTGTTACTATCATACTGACTAGTATCAGCATGGACCAATCTGTCATCAGTAACTACATGAGATACATTAACAGCAACTGTTTGGAATGATATGGCAACTAAATTGAATGACGCATGACAAAGAGCTAGTGGTATATTTACTGATGGGAGTGGTAAAGTAGGTATATGAACTAGTAGTCCAAAAGCTCATTTGCATATTACAAATTGATCAAATTATTGAGCAATGATTTTATGAAATGATTGATGAACTAATAACAATGCTATTACTCATGAATCTAATTGAGATTTTGTAATATGGAAATGAACATTTTGATTAGGAATTCCTTTAATGTCCATTACACCTGCATGAAATATGTGGATTGCATGAACATTAACACAGGCATCAGATAAGAGATTAAAAACAAATATAGATGATATAAATAAATGATTGGATTTATTAAGTAAAATAAATGGAGTAACTTATAATTGGAAAGATAAAAATAAAGACCAAAGATTACAATATTGAGTTATAGCTCAAGAAGTGGAAGAAGTAATACCAGAATTGGTAAGTGAGGATGATAAATGAATAAAAAGTGTGAATTATGTATGATTTACTCCTGTATTAATAGAAGCAGTAAAAGAATTAAAAAAACAAAATGATGAAAAAGATAAACAAATAGAAAAATTATCAAAACAAAATGAAGAAATATTAAAAAGATTAGAAAAACTCGAAAATAAATAATAAATAAAAAACTAAGAAAATTTTCTTAGTTTTTTTCTTGCTTTTTCTCTATTTATTCATATAGTCACCATATCGCGCTACTTTCGATTGTGTAATTCTGAAAAAGTAGGGCTATTTTGGTGTTGTTAAAAAATGAGGTAATATGATTGTGTAACTCCTCCTCATACATTTTCTTTATTAATCGATTCCATAATTTCTTCCTTTTTAAAGGGAGTTAGGGATTAGAAATAATGAATAAATTATATTATTATATTAATTAATATATTTGTATGGTAAAAAATCCTACTGCTAAAAACATAGAAGTTGGTAGTCTATATGATATAAAAGGTCGTCACTATTTTACAGATGATAGATCTGTAGCTGGTTTACCCGACCTTTTAGAAGTACAATTGGATTCATATAATGATTTTTTAAAAAACTGAATAGATAAAGTTTTTAATGATTCATTTCCTATATCTGACCACTCGTGAGAAAAAGTAGACATTTATTATAAATGATTTGCTCTAGAAGAACCAAAATACGATCCAGAAACATGTACTAGAAAAAATCTTAACTATGAAGCTCCACTGAAAGTGAGACTTGAAATGTTAAATAAAGAAACATGAGAAATAAAAGAACAAGATGTTTATATGTGAGGTATTCCTCTGATGACTGAATTTGCTACTTTTATCGTTAACTGAATCGAGAGAGTAATAGTAAACCAAATTGTTAGATCAACAGGTGTATTTTTCACTCTTTGAGAAGGATGATTTGCATTAAAAATCATTCCAGATAGAGGTTCTTGGTTTGAAATCGACATAGAAAAAAAATGAATTATCAACGTAAAAATAGATAAAAAAAGAAAATTACCAATCTCAGTAGTACTTAGAGCTTTTGGTATGGAATCAAATGCAGAAATATTAGATGCATTCAAAGATATGGGTGATGATATTATTGCAAATAATATTGCTCCTACATTAGAAAAAGACAAAACAACAAATAAATTAGAAGCTCTTCATGTATTGTATAAATTACTTAGACCAGGTGATTTAGCTACTGATGAAAGAGTAGAAGAATTATTCAATGTAACATTTTTTGATGAAAAAAGATTTGATTTAGGAGAAATCGCTAGATTGAAAATGAAATCAAAATTGGGACTAAATACTATGTACGAAGATGAAAAATGAAGTTTTTTATCTATCGAAGATATAGTAGTTAGTTTGAAATATTTCTTGAATCTAGTTTATAAAACACCAGAACATTTCATAGATGATATTGACCACTTAGAAAACAGAAGAGTTAGATCAGTATGAGAATTAGTAATGGATAAAATCAAAGTAGGTATTGCTAGAATGGAGAGAATTGCAAAAGATAGAATGACGATAGTTGAGCTAGATGATGCTACTCCTGGAACATTTATCAACTCTAGACCTATTATTGCGATAATGAAAGAATTTTTCGGTTCATCTCAATTATCACAATTCATGGATCAATCAAATCCACTTTCAGAATTAGGGCACAAGAGAAGAGTTTCTGCTCTATGACCTGGTTGATTGACTAGAGAAAGAGCTTCATTTGAGGTGAGAGATGTACATCCAACTCAATATTGAAGAATATGTCCTATCGCTACACCAGAAGGACCAAATATCTGACTTGTACTTCACTTTGCATCATATGCAAAAGTAGATAAACACGGGTTTTTATTAACTCCATTTAGAACTGTACAACATAATGTTAAAAATGATGGAAAATCAGCAATTAATAGAATTGCACTTTGAGATATTATAGGTGATAATGGAAAAGTATTAGTAGAAGATAAAAAATTAATAACAGATAAAGATGCAAAATCAATAAAAGAATGATTAAAAGCTTCAGAAATAGAAGTGAGATGATTTTTGACAGGAGATTTTGATTATTTTGATGCTCATCAAGAAAGAGTGTTAAATATTGCTGAAGCTGGTACTGCTACTGATGAATTTGGAAACTTTACTGAAACGAGAATTTCATCAAGAGCATGAAACGAACCAACTATATCATATGTAAGACAAATCACACATATTGATGTATCTCCAAAACAAACGATGTCGATAGAAACATCTCTACTTCCTTTCTTGGAACATGATGATGCGACTAGAGCGGAAATGGGGTCAAACATGATGAGACAAGCTGTGCCATTAGTGAGACCAGAATCTCCAGTTGTAGGTACAGGTATGGAAAGAAGTGTATGAGAATGATCTGGTTATGTAATAGTAGCTGAAGAAGATTGAGAAGTTATTTGAGTAGATGCAAAACATATCACTGTTATATATAAATCTGGAGAAAAGAAATTATACAAATTAACTACTTTCAAGAGATCAAACCATGATATGATTGTTCACCAAATGCCTTTGGTATCACACGGACAAAAAGTAAAAAAATGAGATGTACTATGTGATGGTCACTCATGTCAAAATTGAGAATTAGCTCTATGAAGAAACTTGACTGTTGCATATATGCCATGGAAAGGTTACAACTTCGAGGATGCGATTATCATATCAAACAAATTAGTAGAAGAAGATTATTTTACATCAATACATATAAAAGAATATTCAACTGATGTAAGAGAAACTAAACTTTGACCTGAGCAAACTACTGATGATATACCAAATGTATCAAGTACTAAATTAAAAGATTTGGATGTAGACTGAATAATTAGAATCTGATCATATGTAGAATGAGGATCTATCCTATGTTGAAAAATTACTCCTAAATGAGAGCAAGAACTTTCACCAGAAGAAAGATTATTAAGAGCTATATTTGGTGATAAATCAAAAGATGTAAAAGATTCATCTCTGAGATTACCATCTGGTCAAGGATGAAAAGTTATTTGAGTACATATATTAAAAAGAGAAAATGGTGATAATCTACCTACTTGAGTATTTAAACAAATAAAAGTGTTTGTTGCTCAAACAAGAAAAATTGAATTATGAGATAAAATGGCAGGTAGACATGGTAATAAATGAATCGTTTCTAGAATTGTTCCTGTTGAAGATATGCCATTTATGGAAGATGGTACACCAGTAGATATTATCTTGAATCCACTATGAGTAGTTTCGAGAATGAATATCTGACAAGTACTAGAAACTCACTTGGGTATGGCTGCAAAAAAATTATGAATAAAAGTAGCTACTCCAATATTGAATGGTATTTCTGTAGAACAAATATCTGATTTGATGATCAAAGCTTGAATGGATCATGATGGTAAAGTTCAATTATTTGATGGTAATACATGAGAAGCATTCAAAGAAAGAACTACTGTTTGAATAAAATTCATGTTAAAACTTCACCACTTAGTTGAAGACAAAATCCATGCTAGATCTGTTTGACCATACTCAATGGTAACACAACAACCATTATGAGGTAAAGCTCAAAACTGAGGACAAAGATTCTGAGAAATGGAGGTTTGGGCTCTAGAAGCTTATGCTGCAAGTAATATCCTACAAGAAATGATTACTATCAAATCTGATGACGTTGCTGGTAGAACACAAGCTTATGAAGCTATCGTAAAAAATGCTCCAATTAAAAAACCAAATATACCTGAATCATTTAACGTACTATTAAAAGAATTGCAATCTATCTGATTAGACTTGGATTTATTAGATATAGATGAACTAGAAGTAAAAGAAGACGAAGCTATGGAAAGATATGAAGAAATAATAAAAATAGAAAACAAAGTACTAGCAGAAGTTGTTGATAATGGTGAAGCTGAATAAAAATCCCCCAATCCCTAACCCTTTCCCCCCTGGGGAGAAAGGGAATAGAACAATAATGAAAAAATGTAGCTTCTTCTCTCCCTTGGGGGGAGACTGAGAGGGGGACAAAATTTTTTAATCTCTAATTATAATCATAATGTTTGACAAATCTTTAGATAATTTTCTAAATGACAAAATCACTGATTTCTCAGAAATAGCAAAAGATATAGGGAAAAAAGATATAACTAAATGAAAAAATTTGGATAATCTTGCATGAATATCTCTTGGTATTGCATCACCAGAAAGAATAAGAGCATTATCACACGGTAAAGTTCTTATTAGTGAAACAATAAACTATAGAACTCAAAGACCAGAAAGATGAGGTTTGTTTTGTGAACAAATCTTTGGTCCTAGAAAAAACTATGAATGTGCATGTGGTAAATATAAAAGAATTAGATATAAATGAATTGTTTGTGAAAGATGTTGAGTAGAAGTAACAAAAACTTCTGTTAGAAGAGAGAGAATGGCTCATATAGATTTATATGCTCCAGTTGCTCATACTTGGTATTTGAAATCAGTTCCATCTAGAATAGGTTTATTATTGGATTTACCTGTAAAAAAATTGGAACAAGTAGTATACTTTGCATCATATATTATTACAGATGTATATGAAGATAAATTAAAAGATGCTAATAAAGAATTGGATGATAAATACAAAGTTTCTAAATCAGAAGTACAAAAAGAAGTTCAAAGAGAAATCAATGAATTAACGGTTAAAAGAGATACAGGTGAAATAAACGAGAAAAAATTCAAAATAGAAGAAGCAATTGCTATGAAAAAAATAGATGATTTGACTGCTGAATTTGAACACTTAAGAAATGGTTTGAAATCTCTAAGAGTTTGAGCTATTATTTGAGAATTAGAATATAGAGTACTAGATTCTAAATTTCCTCATGTATTTGCAGGAGGTACTTGAGCTGAATATTTAAAAATATTATTAACAAGAATAGATTTACTTAAATTTATAGAAGATCAAGAAAAAGAGCTTAAACAAGCTACTCAAATAAAACAAAAAAAGGTTTTACAAAAAATTAAATTAGCATCAAATTTGCTTAAATCATGACAAAGACCTGAATGGTTTATATTGGAAGCATTACCTATAATACCACCAGATTTGAGACCAATGATTCAACTAGATGGTTGAAGATTTGCTTCTAGTGATTTAAATGATTTATATAGAAGAGTTATAAACAGAAATAACAGACTTAAAAAATTGATTGAATTAGGAGCACCTGATGTAATCTTAAAAAATGAAAAAAGAATGCTTCAAGAATCAGTTGATATGTTATTAACTGGTGAAACTAGAACTAATAGATCAGGATTTGTTACTGCTAACAAAAAGAAATTAAAATCTCTAACAGAAATATTAAAAGGTAAACAAGGGCGTTTCAGACAAAACTTACTTGGTAAGAGAGTTGATTATTCAGCTAGATCTGTTATCGTTGTTGGTCCATCATTAAAAATGGATGAATGTGGTTTACCAAAAACTATGGCACTTATATTATTCAAACCTTTCGTTATAGCTAAATTGATAGATGAATGAATAGTTTATAATATTAAACATGCTGAAAGATTTATAGAAAAAGGTACAAAAGAAGTTTGGGACGCTTTAGATGAAGTTATTGATGGAAAATATGTTCTTATGAACAGAGCACCTACTCTACATAGACTTTCTATCCAAGCTTTCAAACCAGTATTAGTTGAAGGTAAAGCTATTCAATTACACCCTCTTACTTGTCCAGCATTTAATGCGGATTTCGATGGTGACCAAATGGCAGTACATTTACCTATTACAGATAAAGCTCAAGCTGAAGCAAGAGATTTGATGGTAACTTCAAAAAACTTGTTAGCACCAGCATCAGGAGAACCTATCGTAACTCCATCACAAGATATGATTCTAGGTTCTTACTATGTTACAGCATTTGACTTAGAAGGAAAATGAGCATGACAAATGTATGCAAACTTAGACGAAGTAGAATGTGCTTATGAAGCAGGTGTAGTATGAATAAAATCACCTATAAAAGTAAGAGTTAATGGTGAAATAATAGAAACGTGTTATGGTAGATTATTATTTAATGAAATAGTACCAGAAGGACTATGATTTATTAATGAAACACTTAAAAAGAATGCACTTAAAAATATTTTATCTAGATCTTTTGAAGAACTAGGTTCTGAAAAAACAGCTAAATTCGTAGATGATATTAAAAATTTCTGATTTAAATATTCTACACTTTCAGGTTTATCTATATCTATTGATGATATGGTCATGCCAGAAAATAAAAAAGAATTATTAGCTAAATGATGAGAAAAAGTTAAATATATTCAAAAGAAATGGTGGTCTGGTTTCTTGACTGAAGATGAAAAATATAATCAATCAATCAAGATATGGGCTGAAGTAAAAAAGACTATTGAGTGAGAAATGAAAGAATTATTTGATAGTAAAAATCATGTATTCAACTTTATTGATTCATGAGCTAGATGAAACCGGTGAAACTTAACACAATTATGTTGAATGAAATGATTAGTAGCTTCAACTTCAGGTAAAACTATCGAATTACCAATTAAATCAACTCTAAAAGAATGATTTTCTACTCTAGAGTATTTCATCGCTACACATGGTTGAAGAAAAGGTAAATCAGATACTGCCCTAAAAACAGCACAATCAGGATACTTGACTAGAAGACTTGTAGACTCTTCTCAAAACATTATCGTAAAAGAAGATGATTGTAAAACAGTTCATTATAAACCAGTTACTAGAGGAGAATTAGTATGAAGTTTCGTAGAAAAATTTGAAGATAGAATATATTCTCATACTATTGCAACAGATGTAAAAAATTCTAGTGGAAAAGTAGTAGTAGAGTCTGGTACTATAGTAGATACAAGTATTTTGAAAATCTTAAATGCTAATGATATAAATTCTGTAAATATTAGATCTGTACTTACTTGTGAAACTGAATGAGGTGTTTGTAAAGCTTGTTATGGTTTGGATCTAGGTTTGAACAAAGAAGTAGAAATCGGTACTCCTGTTTGAGTTATTGCTGCACAATCTATCTGAGAACCAGGTACACAGTTGACGATGAGAACTTTCCACTCTGGTTGAGTTGCGAAAGAAGGATGAGATATGACTCAAGGTCTAGCTAGAGTAGAAGAATTATTCGAAGCAAGAACTCCAAAAACAGTAGCTGAAATATCTGATATAGATTGAATTGTAGAAACAGAACAAACAGAATCAAACTTGCTTGTTAGAGTAGTGGCTGAAGATTTGAAATCAGAAGAATATTATTTCGGAGAAGAATTTGATGTAATAGTAAAAGTTGGTCAAGCAGTAAAAAGAAAACAAATTATTGCTAGAAGTAACAAAGATAAACAAAAAATTCTTGCTAATTTCGCATGAGAAGTAAAGAAAATTGAAGAATGAATGATAGTAGTAAAAGATGTAGAAAACAGAGTATTTGAATATACATTTGAATTAGGTAAAACATTACTTGTTAGAAATGGTGACAAAATCAAAGTATGACAAAAAATTACTGGAGGTTCATTAAGTATTCAAAAATTAAAAGAAGTAGCATGAGTATTAGCAGCTGAACAATATATAGTAGATGATATTAAATCAATATATGCTTCTCAAGGTCAAACAGTTAATTCAAAACATATCGAATTAATCGTAAGACAAATGTTTTCTAGAGTAAGAGTTACATCTAAATGAGATAGTGAATTCTTCCCATGAGATATAGTAGATATTATCAAATTCAAAGCTGAAAATGATAGATTAATCAAAGAAGGTCAAAGAGCTGCTATAGCTGAAAGATTACTTCTAGGTATTACAAAAATCTCACTTTATACTGATTCATGGTTATCAGCTGCATCATTCCAAGAAACTGTAAGAGTACTTGTAGAATGATCTGTATCTGGTAAAATAGATAAGTTCAAAGAAATGAAAGAAAATGTAATTATCGGTAGATTAATACCTGCTTGAAAACAATACAGAAGATTAAACGATCAAATGATTGCTTCTGATGATGAATATTTCGATGTATATGATGATGAAGTAGATGTTTGAGAAAGACACTTACAAGAAGTGATGGAAGAAATAGAACATGAAAGTGATTTCTAATCACAAAAAAAACGAAACTTTAGTTTCGTTTTTTTTTGTGATTAGTGCAGAATAACTTTGTATATAAAATATACACAGATTATATACTAATTTATTAAAAATATTTGCAAATAATATCAAATTTATTATATTATAATTGAATAGAATATTTTGTCTAATTTGAAGTTTTGTAAATTTAATAATATGAATGAGTATAATAAATGGAATGAGTTAAAAATTATTATAGATAATCAAGATAGAAAATCTTTTTATATTAAACCAAGGGAGGTATGGAATATTCATACTTGAAAAAATATATGATATGAGTCATATTGAAAATGAGATTTTTTTACTAGACCAGTACTTATTATCAAAATAGTATGAACAATGATATTTACAGTAAGTATGACGACAAATTGAAAAATTGATAATAAATTTTATCATAAATTAGATAATAAATATTTTGAAAAAGATTCTTTTGTTACTTTATCACAAGTAAAGGTATTAGATAAGAAAAGATTCATAGAAAAAATATGAAAAATTGATACAACTGAGTTTATAGAAATAAAAAATAAGTTAAAACAGATATTGTTTTAACTTATTTTTTATTATTGCCCTTTTCTTAAAGAAAAGGGTGGATCCTACAAAAGATGTTATCTTTAAGGACTTTGTATATCAATTATATATTTTATTATAAAAAAAGCAAGAAATCCTTAAGGGATTCTTGCTTTTTTTATAAATCATTCAACATATTTAATACATTGTCAGCATCATCATCGGCATCATCATTTGCTTCTTGTGCTTTGATTTTGCTTTTTGAGTCTTTCAATTGGAATTCTTGCCATTCTATTAAATGTTTTTCATTTAAGTTTTTGATTTCATTTTGATATTTTTCTTCTAATTTTTCTAATTTTTTTCTTTCAGTATCTAGAATATTGAATAATCTATCTACTTGTTCATTTGTCATTGATGGTAATATATCAAACCAATATTGTCTTTCATCGTCATCCATTGATTCTGTAGACAATATTAATTCCACCAACTCATTGTATTGAGCTAGAGTTTCATCTGAAACATTAAATGTTTTTCAATTTTGTTTTAATTCAGCCATGTTTAATTATTAATATTAAATAAGTTTTTTATATACTTATTCATTATACCAAACAATTTAAAAATTTGCAAAAAAAAAATATAAGTTATAATAAATAATATAAAAATTAGGACGATTATTAATTTATTTTTTATAAATATATCATTATGATAACATTTTATATAGGGGTTTATACTTTGATATTAGCCTTGTTGTGGTGATTTTTCATTATAGCAAAAATTCATGCTTACAAATTTAAAAATTTTTCATTACATATTACAAAAGTTACAAATATATTATTTATATTTTTACTGATTTTATCTGTTACATGATATTTTTTGATATTTTATTCTACTAATAATACAACTACATTTGTAAAAGACTATACTTCATCAGACACATCAGAAGTAAATTATTAATTAACAAATCACATTATGTCTATTTTTACTAAAATAATAAATAGGGAAATACCAGCTGAGATAATATATGAACAAGATAATATAATAGTTATAAAAGATATATTTCCAAAAGCAAAAACACATTTATTAATAATTCCAAAAAAGGAAATACCAACTATAAATGATTTAGAGCAAGAGGATAGAGAGCTATTAGCTGAAATGTTTTTTGTAGCAAAAAAAGTAGCAAAAGATTTATGAATCGATGAGTGATACAAACTAAATTTTAACGTGTGAGAAAAAGCAGGACAAGAAGTAATGCATATACATTTACATCTATTATCTAATATATAAAAATCATGAACAAAAATAAAATAATATTTGCAATTATATGAGTATTACTACTTATTTTTATATTTTTTGTAGTATTAAACTTAAAAAAAGATAAAACACCAAAAACAACTAGTTCGACAGGAGTATTTACTATATGGACTATATGAGATAGTAAAGAATCATTTGATAAATTTATAGGTGATTTCAAAAAAGTATATCCAGAATATGAAAATCAAGAGATAAAAGTAGAAAGCTTTTGAGTATATGATGATTATTATTATTCATTGAATTCTGCAATTATTGCAGATAAAGCACCAGATTTATTTATACTAAATAACAATGAAAAAGAGTCAGGATTTGCAAATCAAGTAGAATGAGTAAGTAAAGATGCTGTAAATCCAAATGATTTCAGAAAAAATTATAAATGAGTATTTGCAGATGATTTGATTATCACTTCTTGAGAATGAGAGCAAAAAACTGAATTTCTAGCATGAATACCTATCTGATATGAGGCTCTATGAATATTTTATAATAGAAAATATGTAAAAGAATCAGAATTATCATCTATATCTTCGCTAAATAATTTAGTAGCAGAATTGAAGAAAACTAAACCAGAAGTAGTACCTATATGAATTTGAAATGGTTCTACTGTACAATGAGTTGCTGATATAATTACTCAATTTTTTATGTTAGAATCATGAGTATCAGAATTAAAAGATGTAACATGAGACAAGATGAAACAATCTCTAGCTTCATATATGATGTACTGAGATGTAGAATGAGATAATGCATATAACGAAAAAAAGGAAGAATTGGATAAATCATGAAAAAATTCTATAGATATGTTTTCTAAAGGAGATACATTTATGGTTGTAGGTTATCCTAGATTGATAGAAGAAATAAAAAAGAAATGATTTAGTAAAAATTTCTTGTTAGCATCAGTATTCCCACAATATTCTACTGGAGATTGAAAAACATTGATTAATTATAATTATTTCGTTATAAATAAAGACTCAAAAAATAAAACTCTAGCTAATAACTTATTGTGATACATGGCTAGTGATGCAGGAGCGAAACAATTTTTAAGTTATTTTAAATACTATTTACCAGCATTGTTATCACTAGAATCAGATAAATTAGAAGAAAAAATAAGTGATGATTACAATTTGATATTATGAAATTTTTATTCATCTGACAATGAATTATCTAGCTTTGATAAATGAGTAAAAAGTATTTATGATAAATGAGTTATTCCTATTTTGGATAATGTGAATTGAAATGAAAAACAATTTGATGCATTTAGAACAAGTGTTTTATGTAAAGCTAAAAAGATATCAACTTTAGAATGACTTTCTGAAAGTTGTGATAAATAATATTATTTACCAAAAATCCCCCTCCCAAAAAGAGGGGGAATAATTATAATTAAATGAAAAACAATTTTTGTTATATACATATTCCGTTTTGTAGTAGTAAATGTAAATATTGTAGATTTGCATCTTTTTGAAATTCTGAATTATTAAAAATAAATTTATATGTAGAAAAACTAGTAGATGAAATAAATAAATCATCATATAGTTTGGATAATAATAAGTTGCATAGTATATATTTTTGATGAGGAACACCTAGTGTTTTGAGTATTAATCAATTAGAAAAGATTATAAATACGATAAAAAATAAACATGAATTGGATGAAAAAATAGAAATAAATATAGAAGCAACACCTATTACAGTAACTAAAGAAAATATAGAATGATGGATTAAATCATGAGTAAATAGGATAAGTATCTGAGTACAGAGCCTTAATACTGATACTCTAAAAGAAATATGAAGATGAGAAAAATGAGATATTATTCAGGCTTTGGAAAATATTAAGGATATATTTCTCCCTTTACCAAAGGGAGTACCCGAAGGGGGAGGGATTATAAATATCTCAGTTGATTTTATTATCTGATTACCTCATGCACAAAAATGAGAAATAAAAAAAGATATAGAATATATCTTGGATAATTATGATTTCATAAACCATATTTCAGTTTATATGCTAGAAGAATACTATGATAAGTGAGAAGCCTTTAATGAGGAGGGAAATCTAGATAGCAAATTTCAAAATGTAGTGTATCCAAATGATTGGAAAAATATATGAATATCTGAAGATGATTATTTATGAGAATATATAGAAATAAAAGAGTACTTAAAAAATAGATGATTTAATTCTTATGAAATTTCTAATTTTGCTAGAGAATGATATGAGTGTAAACATAATATGTCTTATTGGAATCATTCAAATGTGATTTGATTTGGATTATGAGCTCATAGTTTCGTAAATAATATTAGATTTAGTAATAGTGAAGAATTTGTACATTATTATTCTTGAATTACAAATGATTTAGAAGTATTGAGTGTTGATGATTTATTTATTGAAAAAATAATGTTTTGACTTAGAACAAGCTGATTAGATAAAGAAATATATGAAAAATTAGAATACAATAAATTATTACAATTTGAAAATGATTGATTATTGTATTTAGAAGATGATGTACTGAAACTCACTGATAGATGAGTAATGTTTTTGGATTATATATTGAGAGAATTGATTTAACCCACCCCTACCCCTCCCTAGTAAGGAGGGGAAAACACAAAAAAAACTCTTACTTGAATTATTATCCATTGTATATGGATTAGCTACATATTTATTACTTTTGTAGCCTCTTTCCCCTGATAAGGGGAGAGAATTCAAGTGAGAGGTTAATTTTATTATTTATCTTTACTTAAAGCTTCTTTGAAGTGGTCAAATAAGTGATTTATTAAATCATCTAGATTTTTGTAATCTTCTCTTTCAAATCTGTATGCATCACCATCTAGGTTAGCTTGAATTTTTGCATCGAATAAACCTTTTTTATTTTTTTCAATAGTTAAATCAATAGTTCATTCAGCATCAGCTTTATCAAATTTATTTAGGTATTGGTCCAATTTTTTACTTAAATTTTCTCAAACTAATCTTTCAATAACTTCTTTAGACTCAGTTAAGTCATTTCCAACATGTAATTTTATTTGGATTTCCATATGTTCTATATTAGCAAATAAGTAATATTATAATATCACTTTGTTTATTAAAATCAAGACAAATTAAAAAAAATTGTTGAAAAATATGAATTAATAGATATAAATAGAATTAATGATTTTATATTTAACATAACCCTATCCTGAATCCTTTCCCTTAAATAAGGGCAAGGGGCTACATATTGTATTTTTTTGTAGCCTTCCTCCCTAATATTAGGGAGGAAATTTATCCGAAGGTGTATCCTTTAGGACAATGGGGTTAGTATTAATTAACCTTAGAAAGATGACAAAATATATAAAAACGATATGATTAGAAATACATGTAAGAATTAAATCAAAGACTAAAATGTTTTGTTCTTGTACTAATGCAGTAGCTTTAGCTGAAGAACCTAATATGAATGTATGTCCTGTTTGTATGTGATTTCCTGGTATGTTACCAGCATTGAATAAAGAAGTTGTTAGACTATGAATGATTGGATGAATGATGATGTGATGTGAAATAAATAAATTATCTAGATTTGATAGAAAAACATATTTTTACCCAGATAATCCAACAGCTTACCAAATCACTCAATTATATGAACCAATTGTATGAAAAGGTAGTGTAAAAGTAATAGTAGAAGACCAAGTTAGAGAATTCGCTATTCATCATATGCATTTAGAAAACGATGCTTGAAAATTAGTTCATGCAGGTGGTAAAACATTATGTGACTTCAATAGAGCAGGTAGCCCACTTATGGAAATAGTTACAGATCCTGTATTTCATGAAAAAGAAGAAGTAATGGAATTTTTGAAAGAATTGCAAAAATTGATGAGAGCAGCATGAGTTTCAGATGCAGATATGGAAAAATGACAAATGAGATGTGATGTAAATATATCAGTAGCTCTAGAATGAGCAAAAGAGTGGTGAAATAGAACAGAAACTAAAAATGTAAATAGTTTCTCAGCTATATGAAGAGTAATAGACCACGAATCAAAAAGACAGATAAAAATAGTAGAAGCAGGTTGAGTAGTAGATCAAGAAACTAGATGATGGGATGATGATTCTGGAACATCTAGAACACAAAGATCAAAAGAAGATGCAATGGATTATAGATATTTCCCAGAACCAGATTTATTACCACTTGTACTTGATGATGCATTTATAGCAGAAGCTAGAGCAACACTACCAGAATTACCTATTGAAAAAAGACTTAGATATTTAAATGAATACAAATTATCAGCTGATGACGCTAGAATATTAACTGTTACTAGAGAATTGAGTGAATATTTCGATGAACTTGTTAGATTGACAGGAGATGCTAAGAAATCATGTAGTTATGTAACTACAATATTACTAGCGATGATAAATGAATCTGATGAAATAAATAGTGTAGAAGAACTGAAATTTGATATCAAAGAATTAGCTAGGGTAATAGAATTGGTTAACAAAGATGAATTATCATCAACTAATTCAAAACAAGTAATAGAAGAATTGTTTATTAATTGAGGAGAAGCTGATATTATAGTAGATGAGAATAATCTAAGACAAAAAAATGATACTTGAGCTTTAGAACTAATAGTAGATGAAGTAATAACTACTAATTCTAAACAAGTAGAAGAATACAAAGCTGGAAATGTAAATATATTTTGATTCTTGGTTGGTCAATGTATGAAAGCATCAAAATGACAATGAAATCCTAAAATATTTAATGAATTATTAAAGAAAAAATTGTGATAATTTATAATAGATAACTAGATTTTTAACGAATCTAGTTTTTTATTTGCTCAAAATTTTGCTTGTATAAAAAAAATGTGATAAAATAATTTTAGTAAATTAATTTGAATTTAAACAAAAAGATTATGAATTTTACAAAATTAATACAAATAATAAAAGACAACAAGAAAAACATAACAGTATTTTTTATGTTTTTTGTCGTATTTTATCTATTTTCAGATGTAACATTTGCAGCATCAACAGATTTCGAATCACTTAAAAGTAAAACTGCTGAATTTACAGAATTTCTATTAAAATGAATAAGTCTATTATTAGCACTTATTACATATTTAGCTACTATGTTTTTATCACCAGAATGGATAAATGGTAGCTTATTCTGATTAAATGTATATTTTCATGAAATATGGATACTAGTATCAAATGTTGTATATTTCATATTTGCATTTATTCTTATATGGATAGCATTTATGAATATCATAGGAAAGACCTGAGAAATGTATCAGCTTAAACAAGCACTCCCTAAATTCATAGTTTGAGTTATTATTGTTCCATTTTCATGGTTTTTAGTACAATTTGTACTTTCTCTATCAGCAGTATTAACAGTTGCATCACTTTCACTTCCATTTGATACTTTTGATGAATATGCAATTAATTTAGAATGAGTAACTGTCCCAGTTGAATGTACTCTTAATTTACAATCATTTAGTGCAGGTGAAGCTTGATGACAAGCAGAAAAAAAAGATGATTGATTTATTAGTTGTGATGATAAAAAACCAGGAGTACCACTTACACAAATAGCAAAAAATTGAGATGCAATAGAATCAATATTTTGAGTTATATCTATGTATACATATTGAGTATTATCTCTTGATACAATGGATGAAGTAAAAATTAATAAAGACGTTGTTAAAACAATGTGAGATTTAATTGTAAAAATAGTATTTGATTTATTATTTGTAATAGTTTATTCTATTCTGATAATAACATTATGAATGGTTCTTATGATTAGATGAATATATATATGGATATATATGATGATGTCACCAGTATTTTGACTGATGTATTTCTTTTGAAAAGGTAAATGATGAGATTGATTTTTTGGTAAATTTAACCTAAAAGAGTTTATAGCACTAGCAATGGTTCCAGTATATAGTATGTTAGCATTATCATTTTGATTATTGTTTCTATATGTAGTTGGTACTTGAATAGCATGATGAAGTACTCAATCAAGTGATGGTAAAATAAGTCTTGAAAATGAATGAATAAAAGTATGAAAATTTCATTTAAACATAAACTGAGCAGTTTCAAAAGCTGATAATGCTACAGGTTTATTAGTAAATGTATGAAACTGATCACTATGAGTAGTATGAAGTCTGATACTAAAGATATTTGGTATAGTTATACTATGGTGAACAATCATGGCAGCACTTAGAACTTCTGATATTACAAAACAAATAGTAGAACCTATATACAAATTTGGTTCACAAGTATGAGGAATTATGACTTCTCTACCATGAAATATACCTATATTCCCAACTGGTAAAGGATGAATGCAAAGTATGAGTAGTTTATCAAATGTATGAGGATCAATACAATCATCTATTTCTTCTATTAATAGTGATAGAGCTAAGAAATTAAGTGACCAATTACCATTTGTATGAAATGATAAGGTTACTGAAAATGCTAGAAATAATCAAAAAGAAATATCTTGAGCAAATGATGATAATAAAAAATCTGTAGCAGCTAAAAATGTATTAGCATCAGCAAATTGAGATTCTACTAATTTGTATAATAATGATAATATCAGAAACAATTTGTATGAAATAGCTAAAAAAATATTAACTGAAAAATGATTAAGTGATTTATGAGTTAAATCTCAATCAGATATAAAAAATTTAGAAATTGTAGCTAAAATATATGATGAAATAGAGAAAAAAGCTCCTGCATATAGAGATGTAATGCCTGAAAATGTATGATGAATAAATGAAGCTGCAATAAAAAAAGCTGTAAAAGATTATAAAGATAATGATACTTCTACAAGTAGTAATAATACTTGAAGTAGTAATAATACAAACAATGTTAATATATCTGTAAGCAATGTATTATCATGATTATGAGTAGAAGTACAATTAACTAAATGAAGTAATTGAAAATATGATAAAACTGATGATGATGCATATGTAGCAGAAAATATTGAAAGTATTAATAATAAATGATTAATTAAAAAATTTGATGATAGTCTGTTAAATAATTTAAGAAAATATTATGATGCTCAATGAAAATATGTTGAATGATGAAATCAAAATTGATGAAAATTTCCTTGGGAAGTAAATAATCCTACTCCTAATCCTTAAAACACAAAAACCTAAGCTATGCTTAGGTTTTTAGTTTTTTGCGAATCTTTTTAGAAACTCTTTAGTTTCCATTATCTCTATACTATCATATCTCAATTTCTTCAGTCACAATTTCTCCACACTCTCTATCAATATATATTTACTAAAATCATCCTCTATTTTCATGAACTTAGCTACTTCTTTTTTTATATCATCTCTAGAAAAATTATCGGTCATTTGAATATATATTTTTTGTTCTATTAGATTATTTGTAATATTTTCTTCTTTTAATTCTCAGTAAAACGAAAAATCAAATTTCCCACTTACTCCAGAATGTACATTATAGTTATTCAGTTCTAATAAATTAAATACCAGATTTTCATTTAATATTTCATCTTTCAATTCGAAATTTGCAAGAGCATTTCTGATTCCATTATCTGCAAAATAATATTTAGCCTTTGCTGAATTTGCTTTGTTTGTTTTGATATCATATTTATAAACTCTTTTTAATATTTTTTCTTGAATAGAATAATCTATGTAATCAATAGCTGTTTTTAGAGATATTTTTTGTATATTATCTAGTTTACTTTGTAATTCTCTAAGAGAAGAGAAAAAACTATTTTCAGCTAAAAATGTAATAGTGAATTTATACAAATCTATACTTTTTACTCAATAATTCTTAAATATATCGTTTAAAAATATATCATTTACTAGTAATTTTAAATATTTTTCTTTTAGATCAATTTCTTGAATATGTTTTACTTCATTTATAGCTCAGTATTTCAGAGTAGATTCTAAGTTATCTTCTGTAATATTTATATTAGTAAATATCTCTAATTCTTTTATTCATCATATTTTTATAGTATTTCATACTAGTATAGTTTTGTAGTTTGATTTATAAATCATTGAAATGAAATCTTTTATTCATTCTATATTTGAAATATTTTGTAATATTATAATTTTTGGGTTTTTGTATAACTGTACATAGTCATTTAATAACAATTCAAGCTCTTTATTACTAGAAACTCTATTTTCTATATCATCAGATTTATTGAAATAGAAATAAGATTTTGTTAGATTTGTTTTGTTTATAAATTCCTTTATAAAGTTCAATTTTCAAGTATTTTTTAATCATTTTATTATGATTAATTTATCCTTGTTTAGTATTTCTATTGTTTTCTTTATATTATTTGTGTTGTAAGGGATAAAACTCTCTCTATCCAACTCAAAAAAATTCCTTCTTTTTATTGTACTCATTAAAATGTATAACTTAACTTATATAAAATATTTATTTTTTGTATACTTATATATTAATAAAATATATAAAAAGTCAATTATATAAAAAATATTTATTTTTGTATTTTTTTAGTTATAATAAAAAAAATAGTTGATAATTATATAAATACAAATGGAAGATAAATTAAAACAAATAATAAAAGATATTATTAAAACAAATTATGATATAGAGTTAAGTGATATCAAACTAGAAATACCACCAAAAAAAGAATTCTGAGATTTTGCATTTGGGTGTTTTGTTTTGTCTAGGGAGTTAAAGAAAAGTCCAGATATGATAGCAACAGAATTAGGATGATTATTTTCTGAAATAGATTTAATAGAATCAGTTAGTTCAGCAGGTCCATATTTAAATATAAAAGTATCAAAAGGGAACTATGCAGAATTATTTAATAGGCTTTATAAAAATAAACAATATTTGATTTGAGTAAGAAATAAAATTAGTAAAACTATAGTAGTAGATTATATTTGAACTAATGTATGAAAACCATTACATATTGGTCATATGTGTACTCCAAACCAATGACAAGTTATAATAAATATATATAGAAAATTATGATATGATGTGATTTCAGATAGTCATATTTGAGATTGGGGTATTATATTTTGAAAATTAATTACAGCATATAAATTGTATTGAGACGAAACTAAATTAAAAGAAAATGCAGTTGATCATTTGTTTGATTTATATGTAAAAATTACAAAAAATGTTGAAACAGAACCTGAATTGGAAGAAAAATTTAGGGAAGAATTTAAAATGCTTTCTAAATGAAACATAGAATCAATAGAACTATGGGAAAAATTCACAAAAGAAAGTATAAAATCTATGAATAAACAATTAAATAGGTTGAATATTCAGCCTGATTATGATATATGAGAAAGCTTTTATGAATGATTAAATATTCCAAAAATTCAAAATTATCCTGATTTAAAATATAATATGGATAGTATAGTAGCAGAATTGATTGATAAAAATATAGCAATAAAAAATGAAGATTGATCAGTATGAGTAATTTTTCCAGATAATACAAAACTTCCGTCTTGTATTTTACAGAAGAGAGATTGAACAAATCTATATTTTACTTCAGATTTATGTGCTATAAAGTATAGAACTATAAATTGGGATTTGGATAAAATAATATATTTTGTAGATGTTAGGCAACAATTACATTTAAAACAAGCATTTGAAATAGCAAATATGGCTTGATGGATAGAAAAACATAATTGAGAAAAAGTAGAATTATTTCATGCTTATAATTGATTTATCAGTTTGAAAGATTGAGCAATGAGTACAAGAGAATGAAGAATTATAAAACTAGATGCACTACTAGATGAAGCTGAACTAAGAGCTAAAAATATTATACTTGAAAAGAGAGATGATATACAGTGATCAGAACTAGATGAATTATCAAAAATTATAGGAATAGGAGCAATTAAATACGGTTATCTGAAAAAATCTAGAGATACAGATGTCGTATTTGACTGGGATGAATTCATGACTTTTGAATGAAATTCAGGACCATACATTCAATACGCATATGTTAGAGCAATTAGAATATTAGAAAAAAATGTAGGTGTGAACCTATGTGTTCACACTGATGCTTGATTCGAATTTCCAGAAGAAATAGAATTGATAAAATTAATTAATAGTTATGATGAAGTATTAGAAAAAACAGCGAAAACTAATATGCCACATCATTTGTGTAGTTTTGCTTATGAATTAACTAAAGCTTTTAATAGTTTTTATAATTCTGTACATATATTGAGTGAAGCTGATGAAAGTAAAAAACAAATCAGATTACAGTTAGTTGAGTTATTTTCACTAGTATTAAAAGATAGTTTCAAATTACTAGGTATAAATATGCCAGAAAAAATGTAGTAAAAAAAGACAGGGGTTACCTGTCTTTGTAATTTACTTTTTAGACTAAAATATTGAATTAACAATACTGATTTTTACTCTTTTGGAGATTTATCTACATGTTGAGGTCTGTAAAGATGCGTGTAATAGCTAGAAAGTGCCACTAATATATTAATATTTAAATTTTTGTCAAAAGATTATGACAGTAGATTACAATGATTTTGCAAAAACTTTTTCTAATTCTAGAAAAAATATGAGTTGGGAGGAGATAGAATACTTTATTTCTTTTTTGTCTTGAAAAAAAGATTTGAAAATACTTGATGTATGATGTGGAAATGCTAGATTATTATGAGAACTAAAAAAGCATTGATTGGATATAGCTGATTATTTAGGTGTAGATTTATCAATATGATTATTAGAAGAAGCTAAAAAAATGCATAGTGAAAATAATTTCCTAGAATTAAATATGCTAGATTTAAATACTTTACATAATAAGTATAATGTTATATTTTTTATTGCTTCTTTCCATCACCTAAATAATATTGATGATAGATTGAAAGTTTTGAAACAAGTCTATGATTTATTAGATGATTGATGAATAGTTTTGCTTACAAATTGGTCTCTAAATAGCGATTTAAATGAAGAAAAATATCATAACTCAATAATAAATTGAAGTAAAAATGAATATTGAAGCACAGATTATGATATAAAAATATGAACAAGTCATAGATATTATCACTGTTTTAGTTTGACAGAATTAGAATATTTATTCAAACAAAATGATTTCGAAATAATAGAAAATAGGGAATTTGAAAATAAAAAGAATTTCATAAGTATAATCAAAAAAAAATAGATATTTTTAAAAATATCTATTTTTTGCATAGAATTGAATTATTTAGTACTTTCAATTTCACATGCTCAGTTTACACAATTTTGATTTTCATATTTTTTTACGAATCATTTTTTTACTAGTTTTTGATAAATTTTACATCACACACAATATCATAAAACAGTTTCCAACCACATAAATATAATACATAAAATACATGCAATAATAGGAGGAACTATTGGTACAACAAATAAACTATCATTTATCAAATTGTCAGCAATAGTATTTTTTAATAGAATAATTTGTTCATTATTTACATCTAATAATCAACCTAAAACCATTAAACAAAATACTACTAGTGTAGATAATAATAATCATATACTCCATGCGAATCTTTTTTGAATCGCTCAAATCCGATTTGCTTTTGCATTTTTCCTAAATAATTTTACTATTCATGTAAATATTCATAGTTTAGGAGAAAAAACTACTTTCAAAAAGAAATCCAGCCAAATAATTGAAATAAAATATAATGCAATTATGAATTCAGCTTTAAGAATTACTAAAAAAAATGCAGTTATAGCTAAAATTAATGAAATTCAAGTAGCAATTCTAATTTCTTTTTCATCTAGAAATCAATATTTATCATTTTCTTTTGATAAATTATTTATTTTATATCAGTACATATTTTGTATTTTAATTATATTTTAATTATATTTATATTTTCCTGAATATTATCATATACTAGTTCATAATCTGGAAATTCTGTTTTTAATAATTTATCCCAGATACGGAAATATCATCCATAATTTCAATTTATTTTACTATGATGCATATTGTGATGTGTACTTGTAGATACAAATTTAAATATACTTTTATTAAATCATTTTGAATAAAATTCATATCATAAATGAGATTTTACATTATTTAGAATACTGATAATCTGAAAAATAATTAATAATGGAGCATATATAGGTATTATCATAGAAACTGGAATAATCCAAAAAAACAAGAAAAATGGTTCTACTATATGAAAAGATAGAGAAGTAAGAGGATTTACATCAAAACTCTTATGATGTACAAAGTGAACATAACGAAATCATTTTTTTGTATGTAACAATCTGTGATACCAATAAAACCAAGTATCATCTATAAATACTAATAATACTAATACAAATATAGTCATATAAACACTATAATCTCAAATATTTGTATAAATCTTAGTATATCACATACTAGCTAGATAATAAACAATACAATTAAAAACTGTAAATGCTATTACTGTAGTTATAGCACTTTTCATTTCTCTACTTATTTGTTTATCATTTACTCTATCTACTTTAGAAATACGATGACTTCATATTTTGGGTTTTAATTTCTTCCATACTATATAATATGCAAAAAAAACTATAGTTCCGTTTATCAGAATTGTTTCTAATAAGGAGCTAGTAAAAATAGTTAATATATTCTCAATATATTGCATTTTTTAATTTAGTAATATTTATATTTTAGCTATATTTTATTATTTTTTTTTAAAATACAATTTTTAATTTAAAAAATGTATACAAAAAGAGATGTAATATACATCTCTTAAATTTAAATTATTCAAAATCAGAAACAGGATAAGGTATTCATTGGTTTGCTTGAGTTGAACCAAAATTAGCTATTGCAGTTCAATTAGCTTCTTTTCATTGTTCTTGTCAATCAACTAAAACTCAAGAACCTGATCATATTAGAGTATTAGGACAATTAGTAGCGTTTTCGAAGCATGATTCACTATCAAAGTCTCAAACAATTTTTGTAACAAGTGTATCACTTCATTCCTTTTTTACTGTATATGCAATGTTATAATATGTACCAGTTTTATTTTCAGCTAACCAGCTTGCTCATGTAGGTTTTTTATAAACAGAATATACATATCTTCCAAGTCATTTATCTATAAGTTTGTTACTTGTTGATATTTCTTTTAAATCACCTATTTCAGGATCATATAAATCTTTTGTTAAATATTTTTTACCTAAAGTAGTTTGAGAAATAGTTCATTTAGCTCATATTTGTTGAGTATTGTCTTTATTCATTACTTTTCATCCTCCATTAGCTGTATTAACAGTTTGTATTTCAGCTCAACTTAATTGAACATCAACTGTATTAGATTGAGTAGCAGTAGTTCAGGTATTATATCACCACATATTAGATGTAGAGTTTAAATCTACAGCAGGATAATAATTATTATCTACTTTGTATTGTTGTAGTGAAGTTTCTATAGTAGAAACATCTGAAATCTTTCTACCTCAAACAGCTTTATCTACTGCTCAACCAAAATTTTGATATGCTACAACTGATATAATAGCAAGAATAGTAATAACAACTAATAATTCTACTAATGTAAACGCTTGTACCAAAGTTTTTTTATTTGCTGTTTTATGCATAGTTTGTATTTATTAAATATAAATTACTTTTATTTTATTCTTTTTTAATTTTATGTAAAGAAAATATTTACAAAAAACTTATATATGATACAATATTCGTAATTGTTTAAGTTTTAATATAAAAATTATGGACAAATATTTAAACATAGATAGAAAAGTAGAAAAAATAGTTACAAATGTTGCAAAATACATGGGTAATTTAAATATAGAATATATTAGAAAAGAGATATTTAAAGCTTATGAATATGCTAGAGATGCTCATGAATGACAGGATAGATTATCATGAGATCCTTATATAATTCACCCGGTTGAAGCAACAGAGATTCTTTTGAGCTTGAAACCTGATTTATTTACGATTCAGGCATGTTTTTTGCATGATGTAATCGAGGATACTATTAAAACTGAAGAGGATATAAAAAAAGAGTTTTGACAACAAGTAGCTACATTGTGTATTTGAATGGAAAAGCTATCAAAAGTAAAATATAAATGAGAACAAAGAGATATTTGAAGTCTGAGAAAGATGATTATTGCTATGGCAGATGATTTGAGAGTAATATTTATAAAACTTTCAGATAGACTTCATAATATGAAGACATTGAAACATCATCCAAAGATAGAAAAAAGAGAAAAAATAGCATTAGAAACACTTAATATATATGCTCCTATAGCTGATAGATTATGATTGTATCATATGAAAAATGAGCTAGATGAAGAGTGCTTTAAAATTCTAGAACCTGAAAATTATAAAAAACTTAGTAAAGAATTAAAGGATTTAGAAGCTGAAATAAAACTATTTACAAAAAATGCTAAAAAAGAAATAGATAAATTATTTGAATGAAAAATAGAAAAGTATGAAATTGATTTCAGGGTAAAATCTATATATTCAATTCATAAAAAATTAGTAAAAAAATGACTAGAACATGCAAATGAATTGTATGATTTATTTGGTATCAGAGTGATGGTTGAGACTGAATCAGATTGTTATAGAGCTTTATGAATAATACATAGTTCTCTGACTCCATTACCAAAGAGATTCAAAGATTATATAGCATTACCAAAGCCAAACTGATATAAAAGCCTACATACAAATGTAATGTGATTGTTTAGGTCTCACAGACAACAACCAACAGAAATACAAATAAAGACTTTTGAGATGAAGGAATATTCAGATATCTGAATTGCTGCACATTTCGAGTACAAAGAAAAATGAAGTACTCTAGCTACAGAGATAGATTGGGTAAATGAATTAAAGGAATTAGTAAATAATATATGAGATAGTGAATTTGTAGGTTCATTGAAACTAGATGTATTCAAAGATAGAATATTTGTATTTACTCCTAAATGAGATTTCATAAATCTACCATCTTGATCTACTCCTATTGATTTTGCATATTATGTACATAGTGATTTATGAGACCATATAAGTGTAGCAAAAGTAAATAATTGAGTTTATCCGCTAGATAAAGAATTACATAATTGAGATGTTGTCGAGATAGTAGTAGATAAGAACAAAAAACCAAATCCTTTTTGGATATGATTTGTAAAAACAGTTAAAGCAAAAAATAGAATAAAGAATTATTTAAAAAAAGAAGATAGGGAATTACATAGAGAGAGATGAAAAGATATGCTAAACAAGTATTTAGAAAAAGCATGACTAGAAACACTGGATAAAGAATTATTGTTTTTGAAAAATGTAGATGGTGTAATTTATTCAAAAGAAGATAGATATAGTCTATTGGAACAAATCTGAAATTTCAGTGTAAATCCAGCTGCTATAATGAAGAAAATTCTCAAAACAAAAAAAATACAACCAGAAAAAAAGGAACAAGATGGAAATAATGTACTCATAGAAGAACAAAAATGACTAATAGAGTCAGGTAAAACTCAATTAGTAATATGATGAGAAGAAAATTTACCTTATAAATTATGAAATTGTTGTAAAAAAAGATTGAATAATGAAATTGTAGCACATATTAATTCGAAATGAATAATAACAATTCATAATAGAAATTGTGAAATATTAAAGGAAGTAAATAAGGAGAGATTATTATCTGCACATATAAAATGAACAGAGGAAGAATCAATAATAGTAGAAGTAGATTTGATTTTCAAAAATCAAATTTGAATATTAAAAGAATTAAGTGATATTATATTTTCTATGTGAATAGATGTAGATGCTATTAATACTTCGAAAATATGAGCAACTAAGACAAAAGTGATATTGAAATTAAAGATTTTAGACTATGATTATTTATTGATAGATAGATTTGTAGAAAGATTGAAAATGAAATTTAAAGATTTACTATTCTCATCATTAGTATGAAAAATAGAAAAATCTAATCAATATAAGTAATTTTATTTTATATAAAATTTATTAACAAAAAAAAGCTCAAATATTTGAGCTTTTTTAATTATTTTCTTAAACTTAATTTTTCTAAGATTTCATTATATTTTTCTACATCTTTACTTTTTAAGTAAGTAAGTAGTTTTCTTCTTTTTGCAACCATAATTAATATTCATCTTCTAGAATGATTATCATTTTTGTGTTCTAATAAGTGGTCTTTTAAATTTTCAATTTCTGCAGTTAAAATTGCGATTTGTACTTCAGTAGATCCAGAATTACCTTTTTTACCACCAAAATCTTCTACAAGTTTAGCTTTTTGTTCTTTAGTAACAGCCATAATAGTATTTTTATAAATTAAAATATTTTACATAAACCAGAAAAATACACCAGTAAATGTAGAGTGATTATATAAAATAATTTTAATATATCAAATTTATTTTAATTATTAAATTTATCCTTGTTTTTTACTATCAAACAAGTGCACAAAAATGATATAGAAATAGATATAACTAATCATATAATCATAGAAAACATAGCTCATCCATAATTAGTAAAATATCATAAATTCGGAAAGAATAAATTTGTAATTATGTTTAATCAATTAGCTACAAAAAAATAAACAATAGTCATAAAAGGTAACCATTTCTTCATTTTAATTAATCATATTCCATTTATAAATGTAATTATTGCTACGATAAATCACATTACTACACTTAATAGTGTGAAGATAAACATACCTGGAGCGAATAATCCTAAAAATAATAGTAACATTTGAAGAGGTGATAATATCAAAATAATTCAACAAATTAATGATATCCATCAAATGATTTGAGTTATTATTTTTATATTTTTTTCAAACCATAGATTTACACTAATAAATATGTCGTTTTTAAAAGTAGATTGGACTATTTCTAAAGATAAAAATTTATCTACATATGTTTCTTTGTAATATTTATGAACAAACTCATTTGCCTTGTCTGCAACTTTTTCTGAGAAATCTCATGAAGTATTATTATTTTCCATAATTTTTAAATTACAAAATTAAAATATTATAAAAGAACTACAAAAAACTTAACTTTAAACATAATTAAATATAATATTTTTTTTAAAAAAGTATAGTAAATATTAAAATAAAAAAACATTTAAATTTTATTTGAAAAAAATGATAAAAAAGATAATATCTAACAAGTAAAAATATTAAAAAATTATATAAAAAAATAAATAAAGAATATGCACAATTTTTCACTGTTTTATTTCAAATCATTTGAATTTGATTATTCAAATTTGCAAGCAAAATTTCATTATAGTTTTGATGATGAAGTTTTTTTTGAGGAAGTTTTGGATTTCAGGAATGAATTGTTTAAACAAGTTGATAATATTGATAAAAATATATTAGAGAATTTACTTTTTCATTTGCACATTGCTATTTGAATAAGTTATTACAAAGCATTTCCTACATCAGATTTAATAATAGAATCAGGTTATTTGGATGAATTTCAAATCAAATTTTGGCAAAAATTTTATACCAACTGATTATGAGAATTTTTGTATACAAATCAAATATCACCAAAATGATTATTTAATTTCATAAATAAAATAAAAAAACCTAAAAAAAATTATATAGTAGAAAACAATGAAGTATTTAATTCAGTTTCTGTAAAGAATAAAAAGTCACTTATTTCTATATGATGAGGTAAGGACTCAATTGTATCTATAGAGTTGATGAAAAATGCTTGAATGAATTTTGATTTGTTTGTGTTTTGAAAAATAGACCAATTAAAACAATTTACCAGTGATATATCTGGAAATAAAATATTATCAGTTAGTAGACAGTTATCAGATACATTATTTGAATTAAATAAATTAGGATATTATAACTGACATGTTCCAATAACTGGAATCATTGCATTTGCTATGCAAGTTGTAGCTTATTTGTATAATTATGATTATTTAATTTTATCAAATGAGAAGTCAGCAAGTTTTTGAAATACTATTTGGGAATGAGTAAATATAAATCATCAATACTCTAAAAGTCTAGATTTCGAAAAAGACTTTTCAGAATATGTATTTAAATATATTTCTAAAAAATCTAGTTATTTTTCATTGCTTAGATGACTTTATGAAGTAAAAATAGCAGAATTATTTGTAAAATATTGAAAAAGATATTTCAGAAATTTTTCTAGCTGTAACAATAATTTCAAGATAAATAAAAACTCTGGATTATCACCATACCAAAAAGCCAGAGAAAGAAAAATGAGTTTGATATATTGAAGTCAAAATTATTGGTGTAATTCTTGTCCTAAATGTGCTTTTGTATTTTCTATTTTGAGACCATATTTAACTAAATCTGAAGTACTAGATATATTTGGTGAAGATTTGTATGAAAGAAGTGATTTAGAAAAATTATTTAGAGAATTATTGTGAATCTCTGGTATAAAACCATTTGAATGTGTAGGTGAAGCTGAAGAAGTGATTTATTCTATGTATTTAACAATAAAAAATAATTATTATATACCATTTTTAAAAGAAGAAAATCTATGAGGATGGACAAAAAAAAGTATAAATACAAATAATAATCTACCACTTATACTACAAATATTTGAAAAAGAAGTTTTAGTGAAATTTGATTTGAAATCTATAGAAAATATTGAAAAAAAACTTGTTACAATTTACAATGATGATATAATACCAACATTATTGAAATCCATAATTTTTAAAAATTATAGTTAATGAAAAGACAATCTATTATAGATAAATTGAGAAATAATAGAACTATCAGAAGTTTTATAAATAAATGTAGCAAGATACATATAATTGCCGCATTTTTTATACTATGTTTTTTGTATATTGTAATCAAAATGTTTAGTTATACAGTTTTTGATTTTGAATTTTATAAAAATCTAGCTGATAAACAACAAATTTGAGAAGTAGTAGTACCAGTTTCTAGATGAAATATATATTCTTCAGGTGAAAGAGAAACTATTTTAGGTACATCATTAAATCTATATGATATAGCTATAGATCCAAAAATGGAATGAGACAAGGATAAGTTAGCAGTTTTTCTACAAGATGTAGTATATAAACAAATATGTTATCTGAAATCAAAAAAAGAATGTAAGAATAACTTATCAAGTTTTTTAAAAGTTTTAGATATAGAGGATTTCGAAAATTCAGAAACCTATGTAAAAAAACTTTTACTAGATAAAATGAAAGAAAAAGTTAATCAAACACATGTAACAAGTGCATTTATAGATAAAGAACTTGATAATGAACAAATTTCAAAAGTAGTTGAATTATGAATCGCCTGAATATATCCATCAGGAAATCATATATATGCTAATCCATTAGAAATACAAAATATTTCATTAGTAGCTGAAAAATTAGCTCCTATAGTATGATTTACCAAATCAGAATTGGAGTTCATGATGAGAAAAAGAGAACTGAGATATATACCAGTAATAAACAAAGTATCTATTTATGTATCAGAATATTTGAAAAATTATTTAGATGAAGAAAAAGAAGCAATTTCTAAATGAATATTAGATATAGATAAATCTATTTATAAATTTTTCATACTTACTCCAAATCCAAATAGATATTACCCAGAAAATGAATTAGCTGCTCAGGTTATATGATTTGTAGATAATGAATGAGTATGACATTATTGAATAGAGTGACAATTTGATGATATATTGAAATGAAATAACTGAAAAATAGTAAGTAGAAAGGATATCATGTGAAGAATAATAGATCCTATATCTCTAGAAAAAGATGATTTATTATGAGAATGAGTAAATATTATTTCTACAATAGATAGAAATGTGCAAAAGAAAGTAGAACAAGTATTAGAAGATTGAGTAAAGAAATATAGAGCTAATAAATGAACAATAATAGTTATGGATCCTAAAACTGGAAATATAATATCTATGGCGAATTATCCTAGCTATAATCTGAATAATTTTTGAGAAGTATATGATTTAGAAAAAGTTAAGTATAGTGAATTTCCAAATCCTAGTATAGATTTATTATGATATCCAATATATGTAGAGGATAATGCAAATGGTAAATTGTATTATTATAATAATAAGGAGATTTATTTAAGAGAAGCAGAAAGAACTGAACTTTGAGATAAAAGTCTAGTAAAATATAGATATAAAAATTATTATTGAGCTCAAGTTTATAAAAATGATGCTATTTCTTCTCTTTATGAACCAGGTTCAGTTATGAAAGCTGTTACAGTAGCAGCTTGATTGGATACATGAGAAATAACTAGAAATTCTATGTATCTAGATGAATGACAAGTAAAAATTGATACCTATACGATTAAAAATATAGCTAAACAATGTTTATGATATAATACTTTCTGAAATGCATTGAACTATAGTTGTAATGTATGAATGATAAGAATAGCTCAAAAAGTGTGAAGAGTATTGATGCATCAATATTTTACTGATTTTTGATTCTGAGATGTGACTAAAATAGACTTATCATGAGAAGTAAACTCAAAGATTAGACCATGGGAGAGATGGTCAACTGCACAATTATTAACTTCTAGTTATTGATTATGAATAAGTGTTACTCCTTTGCAAGTAGCTAATGCTTACAGTGTTATTGCAAATGGATGAATATATGTAAAACCAAAAATAATAGAAGAAATAAGATATCCTGATTGAAAAGTCATAAAATACAAGACTGAAGAAGAAAGAAGAGTAATAAAAGAAACAACTTCTATTGCAGTTACTGAAATGTTGACTGATTGATGTGTGAATTGAGTTGCAAAAAATGGTGCTGTTGAATGATATAGTTTAGCATGTAAATCAGGTACTGCTCAAATAGCGTATAAATGAAAATATGAAACATGACAATGATCAACAAACTGAACTTTTGCATGATTTTGACCATCAGAAGATCCAAAATTTGTAATAATAGTAAAATTGGAAAGAATTAGGACTAGTTCATTTGGTTGAGAAACTTCATGACACATATTTGCTGATGTAGCTAAATATTTACTTGATTATTATTGAATACCAAAAAAAGCTGTTGATGAATCAAAAACTGCGATTAAAAAACCAAAATAGAAACAACTTTTGTTGTTTCTATTATTGTCTTTACTATATTTTCTAACTAAAAATTATGATTCTAGAAATAATAGTATCCACTTTATTTATAGCTACAGTATTAAATATAATACTGAATAAGTTTAATATGCCTACTATAATTGGTTATATTATGACTTGAACAATTATTGCTTATATATTTTGATTAAATGAATTAACTGATAATGGTTATTTGAAAACCATATCAGAATTTTGAATTGTGTTTTTGATGTTTACTATTGGTATAGAATTTTCAATAAAAAATTTTATTGCGATGAGAAAAAGTGTGTTTTTACTATGATGATTGCAAGTTTTAGCTACATTTATAGTATTTTATTTATTATCTATATTTTTCTTTTCACTAAACACTGTTCAATCAATATTGATTTCACTATGACTTAGTTTATCTTCAACAGCAGTAGTATTAAAAATATTAAATGAAAACTGAGCAATAAATAAAAATTATTGAAATAATACTCTATGAATATTATTATTTCAAGATTTGATGGTAATACCGATATTGATATTGATAAATATATTTACAAACACAGATGCAAATATATGATTATTGTTAAGTAAGACTTTTGTAAGTGCATTTTTACTTATATTTGTATTATGGTTAACTGGATTTTATCTACTTGATTATTTTTTGGACAAAGTTTCTGAAACAAAATCAAATGAAATATTTATATGATCTATACTATTTATAGTTATTTGAGCAGCTATATTTGCTCATTACTTATGATTTTCTTATTCACTTTGAGCTTTAATTGCTTGAGTATTAATTGCAGAAACTCATTATAAACACCAAGTAGAAGCTGATTTGATACCATTTAGAGATTTATTATTGTGATTCTTTTTTGTAACTGTTTGAATGCAATTAGATATCAATATTATTTATGAAAATCTGTGAGCTATTTTTGGATTACTTTTGTTATTATTGTTTTTAAAAACTATAGTTATATATTTAGCTATGATTAAATTTAACAATAAGAGGACATCATTCAAAACTGCACTTTCTTTATTCCAGTTTTGAGAATTTGGTATAGTTATTTTTCAGCTTGCTAGCGCTAATAAATTGATAGACACTTGAATTTCTCAGATACTAGTTTTAGTTATAATTATTTCTATGATTATTACACCAATTATATTAAATCATATAGGGGAAATAACTGATTTTGTATTGTGATACAAATATAGAAAAGAAGATGGACATATGCTATGAGAAAAATATAAAAATCATGTAGTACTAATATGATATGGTAGATTGTGAAAAATATTATCAGCATTATTGGATAAAAAACATATAGAATATATAATACTAGAAAGTTATATAAAAGCATATAAACAATGAAAAAGAGATGGTAAACCAATTATATATTGAAATGCCTTTCAAGCTAATACACTAAAACATGTAAATATAGAAGATGCTAAAACTGTTCTAATATCAGTAGGTAAGAGTGATAGACTTTTTATGATAACTGATGTAATAAAAAAACTAAATATTAATTGAAATATAGTTGTAAAAGTAAATAATTATGATGAAGAGGAAATGTTGAAAAAACTAAATGTAGAAAATATAATAGTAGAAACAGAAAAAACAGCACTAGCAATGATATCGAAGGTGAAGTAAAAAAATATTTTGACAAAATACAATAATTATTATATAATTATACAAATATTATTTAATTTTAAATTTATGCAATTTACTACAACTACAGAAATAGCAAGAAAATGAAGTAAAATATTTCAAGATTGTACTTATGCAACAGTATTGAATAATAATACTGATATATGAATGATAATCTGAAAAGACTTATATAAGCTTATAATGGAAAAGTGAATTTTGGATGATTTGATAGAAGATTTAGAAATGAAACAAAATTCTGAAAAACTTATTGAAAAATATAACGAATCATCTAATAGTGGTTTATCTAGTTTAGTAATTTAAATTTTATGTACAATTTTATATTTACAAAAACTTGAGAAAAAGAGTTTTTAAAACTTAGTAATTTAGATAGAGAAAGGATTGTTAATAAATTAAAATATTTAAAAAATAATTTAGATAATAGTAATAATATAAAGTCACTTTATGATATGAAGCCTGCAACACATAGAATAAGGATTTGAAATATTAGGTTAATATTACAGAAAGTAGACGATATTACATTTCATGTATTAGATGTTGGATATAGGTGAGATATTTACAAATAATTTCATACACAAAAAAGAGTAAACATAGTTTACTCTTTTTTTATTTTCAAAAATGGTGCCGAAGGGCGGATTTGAACCACCGACACAGGCCTTTTCAGGGCCCTGCTCTACCCCTGAGCTACCCCGGCATCGCTTAGTGCTTATGCATTATATAGAAAAAAAAATATAATCAAATTTTTTTTAGACTTTTTTGTAAAAAGAACAAGTACTATTTAAAACCCCCAAAAATTTTCTACTTTTGTAAATCAAAAAAATTTTGATTAAATAATACTTTGATTTATACTATGAGTATTATAGATATACAATTTATAATATTTTAAAAAAAATAACTTCTACTATATTAACAGCATTTATTCATGAAAAAACTTCTACTAATTATTTTGCTCCTATTATTTCAAATTCCTACTAGTTTTGCTTGTATGCCACACTCACCATCAAATCTAGTAACCTGAATTTATGAAGGTGTAGAATATAAAAAACATCCTGATTGAAGCACTCAACAGTTTATAAAACTAAAAGATATTACTAAGCCATTAGCTTGAAATTATACAAAAATTTGAAAATACTATTATTTGCATAGTGATGATAATCAAGCAATATTTATGATGAATAATTATTTTCCATGAGATAATATAATCGCAATTGCTGATTATAATAATTGAGATTATGAAGATTATTTTGCAGTATATGAGATAGGGAAGATTGTATCTGTAAATGGAAAACTTGATATTCGAGACAATCAATGAACTATAAAAAATTGGTGAAAAAAACTATGGTGATGTTGAAATTATAGACCAAATAATGTAATGGATGAAAGAGAGTTATTAGACAAAATAGGTAAAAATATTGAAATACAAAAGTCGTCAGTATGAACATGATTTTGATTTATGAATTATGTATCATGAGCATTCTTGATAGATAAATTTATACAATGAAAGTGAGAAACTTATATATGAATATGAATAATACTTCAGTTATTAATTTTTAGTTTATATGTTCTATTTTTCTATACTTTTATTAAAAATATAAAAAAGAAAAAATAAAATTTTCTAGCTATCAACAGAATGCTTTAGCTTTCTGTAAGAATTAACCCCAAAAAAAATTGCCTCTTAATATTAATAAGAGGCTGTTTTTACGTAGAATAAGTGATTATTCTTTAGATTGTAAGAATTCAACAATCATATAAACTACAAATCTTTCATGGCTACCAAATTTGAATATGTCGCCGATGAATGTACCAACTAAATTTTCAATTTTTTTGTTCATTGGGTGAAAATAAATTATTTTTTTTCCACTTGGAAAATCATTTTTTTTCACCAAAATCTCAGGATAACCATTGAAATCATTACTTAATTTCAATATTTCAAAATCGCTATCTATTTCCATAGAGCCTTTTTTGAAATCAGATTCTTTTACTGGAATAACATTAAATTCTACCATATAAACCTTACCTTTTAAATACTGTTTTTAGTAACTTGTTCAGAAGGGTTCTTTAATTCATCTGGTCTAGCATCCCAAACTAGGTAACCTATAAAAATAAGAAATGCAAAACCTAAAACAAAAAAAGCATTTTCATTTTTTTTAATTATTTTTAACATAACGAACTCCAAAATATTAACAAAATTGGTTTAATAAAATTTCATACACTATTATTTTTATTTAAAATGTTTGATAATTTTAAGTTTCGATATTATAAGATAATTATTTTAAATGTAAAGTTATTTTAAAATAATAATTCTTCTATATTTTTTCTGTTATTTTCTTCTTCTACTCTTTTTTTATCATCAGCTATACTTTGAGTTTTCAATTCACTTAGTAATTTATTTAAATAATTTATTAGATAAGTAGTTTGTACTTTTTTTAAGTCTTTTACATTTATTTCATAACCTACTACTACTCAGTTTTCATATATATCATGACTATTTTTTTCATATATATTTGTTCTGATTTTACTTAATCAACTCATCATATTATCTAGATATAATACTTTTTCTTCTATTGTTTTATCTATTATTTTTTTATTTAGATAATCTTTTATTTTAACAGCATTTTCTCTTATTTTTGCTGTATCTAGTCATTTTCTTTCTATTATTACTCAATCCATTATATCTCTTGCTGGTCATATTAGATATCTTGCATTATATATTAATGCACTAGATCATCCTGCATCCAGGTTTAATGCATTTACACATCAAAATTTCAAAAGTAAGTCAGGTAATTTTTCTAGTTCTATAGCACTTACATATCAGGTAAATATATTTCTACTATATCTATCACTACAAATGAAATTTCTTTGAATTTTTGCTTTCATTTTATTATCTACTAGTCACAAATCAACGTATTCTTGAAACTTACTTACTCAGTCTTGTAATAAAAGTGGGAAGTTAGCAAATCCATAATGTATTTTATCTTCATCAAGTCTATTTATTTTATCTGTTTGGAATAAAAAGGCTTTATCTTCTTTATCTACTGCAAATACTACTCTATTTCAAGTACTTGCTTCTGGTCAGATTTTTGTTCACTCTACATATCTCTCATTTTTGGTGAAATTTTTTCATCCACATTCAGCATAACTATCAGGACAGAAAAAAACTCAGTTCACAGCAGATACTCAGTTGTTTGCTTCCATTAATTCTCTCAAATCAGTAGCAGCATAGTCTTGATTTATTCAGATTTTGAATATATAATCAAGAGATTGAGTATCGTATTTAATAACTCTAAACTTGTATCAATCAATTGTTTTTTCTATGAAGTTGTTTGCAAATGTATTTTGCTCAAACAAAAAGAAAAACAATGTAAAAATTAGTAATTTTTTAAACATTTTATTTTTATTAAAGAATATTTATCTTATTTTATTCATAATAAAAAAAATATAAAGTTAAATTTTAATTTTTAATATTAAAATATATAAATATAATAATTTTAAAATTTATTAATTCAAAATTAAATTTATGAAGATACAAAAAACAAAAGCCTTCACACTTGTAGAATTAATTATTGTAATAACTATACTTACAATACTATCATTTATAGCATTTATTTCATTACAATGATATAGTGAAAATGCAAGAGATAGTTCTAGAATATCTGATATATCAAGTATTAAATCTAGTTTAGAATTGTTTCAAATAGATGCTTGAAAATATCCAGTCCCAACAAATTGAGTAGATATTACTTATAGTGGTTCTATAGTTTGGAATCAGTGAACATTTGGTGAAACTGTTTATAAAAATGTATCTAAATTGGATAAAATTCCTTTAGATCCAATTAGTAATAAAGAATATACTTATTCAGTTACAGCAAATAAATATGAGTATCAATTAGGATGAATTATTGAGTGAGATACTATTTCAATGAATAATAATTCATTTTTAAAAGTACAAGCATGAGAAATATCTGCAACAGCATATGTAACTTGAAATTATAATTGAAAAATGACAAAAAGTTTCAGTGGTACATTATGTAATGTATTATCACTTCCTACTATAATTACAAATGATACAAGTATTACAGATTTAACTCAAATAGTTTCAAATAACTCTTTTGTTTATAAATGATATAAAAATTTGCCAAGTTCATTTAAAACAAGTAAATTCAAATATGATTGATGATTTTCTTTTACTCCTAATAAATTGATAGCATATTCTGATACATGAAGTTGTACATCATTGATAAATAGTGAAAATAATTCTTCAAGAATTACTTTATTAAAATGATTACAAGATTCTTATAGTTGAAGTTTATTACAAAACGAATGAGATATAAAAAATATATTATCATTAGATATTAATGAACAAAATCCTAGTATTGAAGTAATTAATTTTTCTAAAATTATTACTAATAATGTTTTATGATGATGAAATATAATTACAAGTACTAATTCATGAAGTTCTAATATATCAAATACTCCAACTAGTATTATAATTCCAGCAGATGAACATATTAGTGATGTAGTATTATTAATGCATATGGATTGAGCTGCATGATCAACAGGTTATATAGATGAAAAATGACATGAATTTACTAATAATGGAGTATCTAGACTATCAAATGCACAATCTAAATTTGGAGGTTCTAGTTTGATAACTAATTGAACAAATGGATATATTTCTTTAACAAGCAATGATTTTGTATTGTGAAATCAGCCTTTTACATTAGAATTTTGGGTTTACCATGATGCTATACCAACTCAATGATATCAAAATTGATTAATATCTTATTGAAATGGAACAGAATGAGCTGGTTGATTTGCTGTTGGATTTACTAACTGGAATTCTACAAGTAATTTAAGACATGTAATTAGAAATTCTTATTCTTGATTAGATGCTTCGCCAATAAGTGTAATACCAACTAAGCAGTGGTTACATATGGCAGTACAGAGGGATGCAGTTAATTGAAATATTCGTATATCTACTAATTGACAATTCTCAGGATATTTACCTAGTACTTCAAATTTTTGAGCTACTAATACTATCAAAATTTGACATTATACTTGAGCATGGACATTAAATGGTAATAATTATATTGATGAACTTAGGTTGACTAAATGAATGGCAAGATATTCTTGAAATTTCACAGTTCCATCTGATATTTTTCCATGAAATGAGACAACTATTACTTCTTGATATTTTTCATGATCTGGTAGTATAACTAATTGATGGAAGAAAACTAATTGAGACAAATTACAATCATGCAAAGAATACAATCTTCAAGCAAATACTAATAATGATTGAAGTAATAGATGATCATGAACTTGCTGAAATTGAACTAATCAATGCTTAAATAGTTGATACTATGTAATTGATCCTCTAAATAATAATATTTGATATCCAGTTTATTGTGATATGAAAACTGAGTGAGGTTGATGGATGAGAATCGATACAAGTTCTATAACAAGCTGAAATCTATTAGATTCTAGTTGAATTAATAATTCATATAATTGAAATTGAAATTTAGTTACACATAGTTATAGTAGTCCAAGTACTTGCTGAGCAGCTTGATGAGTTAATTTATGGAGTTTAAATCAAACAATGTATAATCTATATAATCCTACTGAATCATATGTAAACTATTTTTTAAAAGCAAATGCTACACTTCCTAATTGTTGACCATTTTCTGCATTGTGAAATACATTATGAGATTGAAATATTTATTATCCAATAACTACTAATTTAACTAGTTATTGTGCATCAAGTCCTAATTGATTTTGAAATTATTACTCTAGTTGACTGATATGAAATGCAAAATATAATGTATATAATACTTGAACTTTAAGTACTAATTCTACAGTAAATGCTACATTTAATATTTCAAAAACAGTAGCTAGAGTCTGAACTCATTGTTGAGCATGAAATGTAACTATTAATATCAATTCATTATTTATTAGATAATTTTAAATATATATTTAAACTTAAAAATAAGCAAAATTTAAATTTTGCTTATTTTACATTTATAATTATATTATTTATAATATATTACAAAAATAAAATAAAACTATGAAAATAAAAGTATGTATGTGAAAAACATGTAGTGATAGATTTAGTCAATATAT
Organism: Candidatus Altimarinota bacterium; assembly: GCA_943356435.1. GTDB lineage: Bacteria > Patescibacteriota > Gracilibacteria > BD1-5 > UBA6164 > UBA6164. The sequence goes on along the minus strand of CALREY010000004.1, from coordinate 14,533 downwards.
CACAACAAGATTAATAAATGATAAAATTAAATTTAATCTTCAAAATATAGAAATAGAAGACTGTATGTGTTTGTGACAGTGTAAAAGTGGACCTAATATAGTAATAGAAAAAGATATAAAAAATTATATGAATCCTGCTAAGGCTTCAGAATTGGCTTTAAATCATAATAAGAAAAAGAAATAAGATGCAATTATATAATACCAAAACTAGAAAATTAGAAGATTTTAAACCATTAAGTAGTAGAGAAGTAAAAGTGTATTATTGTGGACCTACAGTTTATAATTATGCTCATATAGGTAATTTGAGAACATTTGTATTTGAAGATATAGTTGTGAGAACACTTAGATTTTTGTGATACAATGTAAAAACAGTAATGAATATCACAGATATAGATGATAAAACTATTAGAGATTCACAAGTTGCAGGAGAAGATTTGCAGACTTTTACTAGAAAATATACTGATATTTTTTTGAGTGATTTGGATAAATTAAATATTATTCCAGCTGATAATGTAGTACCAATAAGTACTCTAATACCAGAAATGGTTAGAATGATACAAACTATGTTGAATAGAAAAAATGCTTATTTAGGTGATGATTGAAGTATTTATTTTGATGTTAAATCATTTAAAAAATATGGTAAATTAGCAAATCTAGATATGTGTTGTTTGAAACATTGAGCTAGAGTAGATAGTGATGAATATGATAAAGAAAATGTGAGTGATTTCGTACTATGGAAAGCTTGGAAAGAATCTGATGGAGAAGTATTTTGGAATGAAGAGTTTACGATAACACCACCCCCTAGCCCCCTCCTTACTAAGGAGGGGGGACAAGTAGAAAGTCTCCCAAAAAAAGAAAAAGTAGTATTGAAATGAAGACCAGGTTGGCATATAGAATGTAGTGCATGTAATATGAAATATTTCTGAGCACAGATAGATATTCATATGTGAGGAGTTGATTTGATTTTTCCTCATCATCAAAATGAAATAGCACAAACAGAAGCATGTACTAGAAAAGAATTCTCTAGATATTGGTTACATAGTGGGCATTTGATGGTAGATGGTAAAAAAATGGCAAAATCATCAAATAATTTTTATAGAATCAAAGACTTAGAAGAAAAATACCTTAACCCACCCCTAACCCCTCCCTTAAATAAAGGAGGGGGACAAGTAACTTCAAGTGTATTATATAGAGCTATTAGATTATCATTTATGAATGCTAAATATAATAGTGAAGTAAATTTTACATTTGATAAAATAGACTCAAATATAAGTGTAATAAATTCAGTAGATGAACTAGTAAAAAACATAAATAGAGAAATAGAAAAATCAGATAATAATGCCATGGTTTCTAGAGATTTCAGAGAAACTATGCAAGATTATATTCATGAATATATGTATTATTTAGAAGATGATTTCAATATACCTGAAGCATTAGTAGTATTCCATAATTTTTTGAAATTTGCTAATACAGCTATTAGAGAAAAATTATTTTCTATCTGAGAATTATCTAGTTTACTAGATATGCTTAGAACATTCAATCAAGTATTAGCTATTGTTGATTTTGATGTTGTTGTAAATGAAGAAATACCAAGTGAAATAAATGAATTATTTGAAGCAAGAAATACTGCAAAAAAGAATAAAGACTTTGCATTAGCAGATAAATTGAGAGATGAATTATTAGAAGCAGGATACAAGATAGTTGATTCTAGAGATGGAAGTTATGTGGAAAAAATTTAAAAAAAATCCAAAAAATATTTATATTTTTTGGATTTTTTATTTCTCATTAATTATTTCTAATACATCTATATTGAATTGTAGTACATATTTTTGTAATGCTATACTTATCATTTTTTCACTTGCTCATTGTATCACATAATAACCATTTCTTTGAGCTAATCATAAATCTGTTTTTTCAAATATACTTGTTTGAGCAGATAAACTATCTTGGATTAATTCTCAATCATGCTCTCTTGTAGTATCAAACATAGCTAGTGCATTTATTGAATCTTTTTTGATAAACAGATTATTTATTCTGGTAAACTTATTTACGAAATCCTGGTCTATTTCAGAATTCAAAAATTTATAAGCATCAAATCATGTAAATCTAATATAATCCTCTTTTCACATAAATCTCCATACATCATTTTTATCTGGTTTTTCAGCAAATACACTATCAAATCTTTTTTTATTTGTTATCTTTCTTATTAGTTCATCACTATTTTCTCATAGATATTTATCTAGATTATTATATATATCTGGATTTTTTTCTTTTATTCATACAAAAATATTTTTCAGTCTAGATTTATAGTTTAGATAGAGTATTTCTCTTTGTCTAGGAGTTAATAATGAAATATTTTTTTTATCAGATTCTAGTTTATTAAAAAAATCTTTTTCATTATTTATATCTGATAAATTTTTAAAATAATTCAAATCTATATCTATTATTTTAAATATGTTAAATATTACTCAATTAGATTTAGAAAAATAGATTAATTCCATTAACTCTTCTGAATTATCCAAATCTATAGCTTCATTAGTATAGAAATTGTTATTATGATTTTCTATCAAACTATAGATATTACTATCTAATTTTAAGTATAAATAAGCTATTTTTAGATCTTTTTTATTTTCTACTTTTTCGCTAAATTTTTTCTCAAATTCTTCATAATTTCTATATAATCAAAATGAATCAAATCTATTTCAAAAATGTTTTTCTACTATTTGTTTAGCCATATTTAGATTGAATAGTGAAAGGATTAATCTTTCAAGTGATTCAAATTTATCTATACTAAATCATCTGTATTCAACACATTCAGTTATATCTTCTCAAAATACTACATTACAATCTCATCATTTTTCCCTGATATATCAATATTTATTTATTTCATTTATTTCTTTTCAAGTATTTAGTCATCAGAAATTTGTTCAGATTAACAGATTATTTATAAAAAAAGCATTTTTATTTAATACTACTCAATACTCTCATCAACAAGTAATATGTAGTCAACGAGATCATTTTTCATAGTCTTGTTTTTTGAAATTCAAATCTAGGAAATCCAAGTCTTGTAATAATTGAGTTTCCAAAATCATTAAATATGGATTATCAGTTGGCTCTGTAGCTATTTCATGAACTGCATCATTTCAGCTCGCTATTCAAGCATATTCAGACATTATAGATATATCTTGTTTATAGTCTGATCATATTTCATCTTTGTATCATTCTGCTATACTATTAGTCACTTCGTATTCCAATCATATAGAAGTTTTCATAGGTAGATTATCGTATTTATCTATTATTTGAGAATATTTTATTAGTTTTTGATATACTCACTGTAACATAGTTTCTACATTATCATATGCTACTTCTTCTTTATTTTGATCATTTTTCCATATTTGAAAGCTATTTCTGATTTCACGAGCTATCAATAGTGTCAATATAGTTCTTCATTTATTTGAAATATTATGTTTATTTACAAAATTTTCAAAACAAGTTCAAATGGGAAATTTATGTTCTACTAATTCATCAAATATATGATAATTATCATTTTTTAATATTAGATTAAATATTTCAGATATTTGCAATATTGAGCTTCTGTTTTTTTCTTGAGATATTATCTTAAATAAATGATTATAGTATTTTTTCATACTTATACTATCTTGACTTGATTTTATCAATCATTCTCAAATAATTGCACCAAATTTAGCAAATGATTTCAATGAGTAAGAATTCAAATAATCAAGTCTAGATAAATCTTCCAAAAACCATTTTTTAGTCCATGGTTTTGGACTTATTTCCAATCATTTATCGATATCAAAATTGAATAATGCAGTATCTAAGTCCAAGTAATTAATTATATTTTGCTTATTAATAGGGAAATCTGTTTGGCTATTATCATCAAATACTCAAAACCTTAATCATAATCTGAAGTAAGCTAACTCTAGGGATTTATTTTTTGTTTCTCCAATTAATTCATCAAAATTATTAAAAAATAAATCAAAATCTATATTTAAATAATTCAAGAATTTATCTATATTTTTTAGTTTATCTATATCCGTAAAATTTGCTTTTACATAATCAAATAGTTTTAAATCTTTTAATTCATTTTGTAATATTCTATCATATATGACTTTATTTTCGCTATATTCATCTAATAATTCATTTTTTCAATCTATCTCTTTATTTATTGATAATAAATATACTTTAGAGCAATTTATAAATGCAGATAATATATGTTTTCTGAAATAACTATTAGATTCTGATATTATTAATGATTTTTGAAAGTAAGTATCTAGTATATTATTATCTATTTTTCCAGATTCGATAAAGGCAGGAATTACATTTATAGCATAATTTCTTTTACTAACAGCCAAATTAAAAGCTTCTTTAAAATATTTATTTAATGTATTTTTTGATAAATTTCAATTTCTTATTAAAAATGGAATAACATAATCCAAAATATTTATTTTTATTTTTCAATCATTGAATATCTGATCTATTTTTTCATTATTTAGATTTAATTTTTTTATATATACTGTCAATATTTTTTCTGCAAATCAATAATTATTTTTTGATATTTCATACACCTCATCATAAGTTTCATTTAATGTCTCAGTATCTATATATCAATTATTTAAAAAATCTGGAATAACTATGTTAGAAAAACTTATGTTATCAATACCTATTTTTAAACTTTTTAAATAAGCATCTTTTATCTTATTTTTTTCTATTTTTCAAGTATTTAAATAAGCTAAAATTACATAATTTGAAAAATATTTATCAGTTTCAGCAACTTTAAAAACGCAATCAAAAGTAGAATTTAATAATTCAGAGTTTACTTTTCAACTTTTTACCAATCATGGAATAATATGTTTCAAATAGCTAATAGTAATTTGATTCTCACCAAAACATATATTTATTAATTTATTTATTTTTTCATCTGATAATAATCCTGACTCAACATATGCTTTTAGTATACATTGTTCAAAATTGTTATTATAATTTGCTATATCTAATACTTTATCAAATGTATCATTAATGACTTTTTTATCTATATTTCAATATTTTATTATGTATGGAATTATATATGCTGAATAGTTATTGTTATTGATTGCTAAATCAATAAAATTAATTAATTCTTTTTCTAATAAAATATGATTTATTTTTCAGGTTTTTATCAAGTATGGCAAAAATATTTTTTCTTCAAAATGGCTAGGATTATTATTTAGAATTGTAGAAAAATAATTCTCTATTTTTTCATTATCAAGATTAGAATTTTCTAAATATATAGGTAATAGGTATTCAGCTATTTCATCATCTTTTTGAGATAATTGCATTATATCATCAAATGTTTCATCTAAAATTGTTTTTTTTATTTTTCAAGTAGTATAACAATGTTTCAGTACGAATCTAGCGTATTCATATTTATGATTACTTGTTTTACAAAGATTTAGTATATGTAAATATGTATCATTTATTATATTTTCATCTAAATTTCAATATTTCAAAAATGCGGCTAAAACATATTTTCTAATATAAACAGAATTATATGATTGATTGTTTTCACATATTTCTAAACATTTTGTAAATTGAATATTTAATATATCTTGTTTAATTAATCATGATTTTATTATTGATGGAATAATAATATATGCATAGTCTTCATCTTGTAATCCTTTATCAAGACAATATTCAAAGAAATACAATAAAAAATCCTGTCAAAGAATATCTTGCAGTTTACTCATCTTTTCTAGATTTTCCTTATTTATAACTCAATCAAAATTCTGTATTACTTGATTTATGGTATTTCTTAAATCATAGTTTCCATTTTTCAATTTTTTGAGTTCTCATATAGAAAAATCATTTAATTGTCATTTAATTAATTTATTCATTAAGAAACATAAAAATTAATATATAAATTATATCATTTATATTTTTTAAAATCAAAAAATGGAGGATTTATTACAAAAATTTTAATTGTATTGAAAAAAATATAATTATATGTAAACTAAGCTAAAATTAATTACTAACATATACGAAATGTATTCTACAATATTTTATATAATTATTTGATTGTATGTTTTTGAATTTGTATTATCAAAAACACTTTCATACCTAAATACAATGAATTGGTCAAATGAATTACCACAAGAATTAGCTTGAATATATGATGCACAAAAATATAGTGAATCTATGAATTATGAAAAAGCAAAACATATTTTTGGAACTATTTCATGACTTGTATCATTTTTTACTATGCTTTTAGTTTTATTATTTGGTGGATTTTGATATTTATATGATTTTGTTTCATGATTTACGACTAGTGAAATACTTAGACCTATATATTTTTTCTGAATAATTGTATTCATGCAAACTCTACTTAGTTTACCATTTTCATATTATTTTACATTTGTAATAGAAGAAAAATTTGGTTTCAATAAATCTACTAAAAAATTATTTTTTCTAGATACTATTAAATCACTTTTATTAAGTATGATATTTGGTTTATTAATATTATCACTTATCACTTGGATATATTTAAAAACTGGAAATAATTTTTGGCTATATTCTTGGGCTGTTATTACATTTTTTTCTGTTTTTATGATGATGTTTTATAGTAGTATAATCGTACCATTATTTAATAAGCAAACACCATTACAAGACTGAGAATTGAGAACTTCTATAGAAAAATTTGCTACTTGAGTATGATTTAAACTAGATAATATATATGTGATAGATTGATCAAAAAGAAGCTCAAAAGCTAATGCATACTTTTCATGATTTTGACCAAAAAAGAGAATAGTTTTGTATGATACACTAATTTCGGATTTGACAACAGATGAATTGGTATGAGTTTTGGCTCATGAAATATGACATTACAAGAAAAAACATACGATTCAAATGCTTGCTTTTAGTGTTATTCAAACTGGAATAATGTTTTATATATTTTGATTAGCATTAAAAATACCAGAAATATCTTATGCTATGTGATCAAATAAAGCTAGTTTTGCATTATGATTGGTAGCTTTTTGAATATTGTATACTCCTATATCTATAGTATTTTGATTATTATGAAATATTTTATCTAGAAAAAATGAGTATGAAGCTGATGAATATGCAGGTAAAAATTTCAATCCAATAGAATTAAAAAATGCATTAATTAAATTATCTAGAAATAATCTGAGTAATTTGAGACCACATCCTGCTTATGAATTTTTTAACTATTCTCATCCAACAGTATTGAAAAGATTATCTGCTCTAGATAAAATTAATAAATAAAAATAAACTGTTCACAAAAAAAGACTAATTTAAAACAAAATATAGTCTTTTTTTTGTTTTATTATTTTTAATATGCTAAAATATAATCATATTAATATATAAATTATTTATTGTGGTAGAAAAAATAAGAAATTATCTGTCATATAATAGAGAAGTGTACGATAATATTTTGGATGATCCTAAATCCGAATTATGAAGATTTTTAAGCACTGGACTTTTGATGTTGATTATTTTTTTTCCTATACTTCTTATTTTTGAAAGTATATGAAACAATTTCACTAGGTATAGCGTAGAAATCTTTTATCTAGATGCATTTATATCTGCTGCGTTTTTGTTGGAATATGTATATAGATTCATCTGTGTAAAAAATAAAATTTCTTTTGTATTTTCACCATCAAAGATTATAGATTTATTGTCATTTTTACCTTTCTTCTTATGACTTATAGTTATTTGAGACTATTTAAAAATTCTTAGATTAATAAGAGTATTTAGAATTCTTAGACTTATAAAGATTATTCCACTTACAGACTGATTTATTAAATCATTAAAGAATTATTCAGAAGAATACAGAGCAGTTTTGGTACTGTACATAGTTATATTATTTTTAGGTTCATTTTTTGTATATTACCTAGAAAAAAATATAGTTTGAACTCCATTTACATCTATATGAAGTTCATTATGGTGGTGACTAGTTACTATGTCTACAGTTTGATACTGAGATATGTCTCCTATATCTGATTGATGAAAGATTATTTGAAGTATTTTGATATTTTTATGACCATTGATTTGAGCATTGTTTTGAGCTATAACTATAATGGTATTCATGGAATCTTCAGAAAGCGAAAATATGCTAAATAAAAATACGAAATTAAAAGAATGTCGTAGATGTAGAACATTTAATCCTAGATATGCAAATTTCTGTATGAAATGTGGTGAATGATATTATGTGAAAGTTGATATTGAATAATAATTAATTAAATCTACAATATAAATTTATATTGTAGATTTTTTATTAAAAATAATACTTTTATTATGTCAAGTTGAAATTCTTCAAATAATAAAATATATATGTTAAAATAAATTATATATATATTTATTAATAGTGAAAATATGAATAAAAAAGCTTTTACATTAGTAGAACTAATAGTAACAATAGCAATATTAGCAATTTTATGAACAATTGCGTTTATTAGTCTGCAATGATATAGTGAACAATCAAGAGATGCAGTGAGAATAAGTGATGTATCAACAATTAAATCATGATTAGAACTATATGAATTAGAAGCAGGTAAATATCCTGAGCCTACAAATGGAGTGAATATCACATATTCATGATCAATAGTATGGTCACAATGAGTATATGGAGAAACATTGAAAACAAATATATCAAAAATAGATAGATTACCTCTAGACCCATTAACAGAAAAAGAATATACATATTCAGTATCATGAAATAGAAATGAATATGAGTTGTGATGAATCATAGAATGAGATGAAATAGTACTTAACCCATCCCAACCTTCCCTAAAATTAGGGAAGGGGAAGCTTCAAGCCAATGCCTGAGAAACAACAACAAAAGCAATGGTGTTATGATCATATAACTGAAAAATGATAAAAACCCTATCATGAACAATATGTGATATACTATCACTTCCAACGATAGTAACAAATGATACAAGCACATGAACAGATTTACTAGAAATAATAAATAACAAAAGCCTAGTATTTAATTGATATGAAAATCTACCAAGCTCATTTAAAACAAGTAAATTCAAATATGATTGATGATTTGAATTTACACCAAATAAATTAGTAGCTTATACAGATAATCTGTGATGTAATACACTATCAGAAAGTGAAAACAACAGAATAACAATGCTAAAGAATCTACAAGAAAACTATAGCGGAACAATATTAGAAACAAATGAAAACTATAAAGAATTAGTAAATACAGATATAAATTTATTCGCACCAAATAATGCAAGTAAATTAATCTCAAGAGCATTAGTAAGTAATAATTTAAAACAAACATTAAGTGAATCATCATTAACATTTTTAAATTGTGAATGATGAACAGAAAATGGATATACATATGGAAATATAGCACATGGTCTATGAGAGAGTGTAACAAAAACAGTAAATATCTCAAATGGAATAAATAGTTATGGAGCCCTAGCAGTATGTAATAACTGAAACATCCAAATATCAAATGAAAATATAAATACAAATTGTACAACAAATGGCTATGTAGAACAAGCATGAGCATGTGTACAAGATATATGTGGAAATACAGTACCAAGTAATGCACACTCAACAGCAACAAGCCAAAGTGTAAGTACAAATTGGCTACATAATACAACACCATGATTGTGTACATTTACATGTGATACAAACTATAGCTGGAATGGAACAAGTTGTACAGCAGATACACAAACAACAAATTGTACAAGCCTACCAACAGATGCACATTGGAATACAGCAAATAACATAACACAAACATGGAATGGAACAACATGGTTACCAATAGAAATCTGAGAATTTAATGTAACAAGTAGTACAAGTACATGTAACTTCATATGTAACCTAAACTATACATGGAATGGAAGTAGCTGTGTAGCCAATACACAAAGTGCAAATTGTGGATGAAGTATCCCAAATAATGCAACAGCAAGTACAGCAACAACATATACTCAAACATGGGATTGAAATGCATGGACACCAAGTACAAACTGGTGAGAAACTCAAGCAACATGTGATTATAATTGTGATTCATGATATACATGGAATGGAACAATCTGTGATGCAAATATGCTTACAGTAACATTTGATGGAAATGGAGGATCAGGTCATACACCAACAAGTAAAAGTGTGACATACAATACAGCAGTATGAACACTTCCAAGTAATCCAACTAAAGCATGATATACATTTACATGATGGTATACACTAACAAGTGGCTGAACACAAATCACAACAGGAACAACTATAACAACAGATACAACATACTATGCACAATGGAGTATAAATGATTATACAGTAACATTTGATGGAAATTGAGGAACAGGTCATACACCAACAAGTAAAAGTGTGACATATAATACAGCAGTATGAACATTAGCAAGTAATCCAACAAGAGCATGATATACATTCAATGGATGGTATACACAAACTAGTGGATGAACACAAATTTCTACATGAACAACAATAACAACAGATACAACATTCTACTCACAATGGTTACAAAACTGAGTATGTTGAAGTACAGATTGAACATCACAAACAAATGTACCATCTACAAATTTATGTAGTGTATGAACATCAAGTTCGGTAACAATAGCAGCATGATCATATACTTGGACATGTTCATCAACATGAGCAACAACTGCAAATTGTAGTGCAACGAGACAATATATAGTAACATTTGATGAAAATGGAGGATGAACACCAAGTCCAACTACAAAAAATGTAGATTATAATACAGCAGTATGAGTACTATCAACAGTATTTAAAACAGGATATACATTTGATGGATGGTTTACATTGATAAGTGGTTGAACACTAATAACAACAGCAACAAATGTAATAGATAATATCACATATTATGCACATTGGACTATAAATAATTATACAGTTAGTTGAAGTTTTTGAGCAGCTTGAGCAAGTGCAACAATCAATGTATGTGGAACAAATGTATTTGCAGATGATGCTGGTAATTTCACTACTACAAGAAATTATGGAAGTACATGTAATACAATAACAGCAACAAAAACAAACTATACATGTACTACAACTACACAATGACCAGCAAGTCTAGTAGCAAATACTACAAATATTGCATGAAATTGTGTAGCAAATACACAAACATATACATGTCCTGCAAAACCAGCAAATTCTTCATGGAATACAGTATGAAGTTATACCCAAACATGGAATGGATCTGCTTGGTTACCTGCAAATTCTACTACTTCTTATAATATTTCAGCTAGTACTACTGAGTGTAGATATACTTGTGATAGTTGATATTTTAATAATGGATGAACTAGTTGTGATTCTCAATGGTCTTGAAATACTACTACAGGATATTTATTTAAAAATACTAGTTGAGTAGAACAATATCCTCTAAACTGTAATGATTTAATAGATAAATCAACTTGGAAAAATACTCTTGCTTGAAGTCCATGGAATGGTTCTGTATTCTCTAGTTGAGTATATTGGATAAAACCAAATGCAAGTGCAGCATTCAAAGTGTATTGTGATATGACAAATAGTTCTGGTTGATGGACTTTGTTATCAAATGTAGTTTCATATGATTGAACTAATGTTTATAATGCTTGAACAGCTTGTACTAGTACATCTACGAATTGTGGTTGAGACTTAGCAAAATTATGAAATAGTACATTAGATTATACAAAAGTAAAAATAGTACATCAAAATTGAAAATATGTAATATTTAATCTAAAAAATGGGTGAAATTTTGAAAATATGTTTTTATGAACAGTATATGGTGGATCTTCAGATGCAGCATATATATATGAAGATAATCTATTTAGTAGAGCTTGATATACCGATACATTAATATATTGGTGAGCAAATACAAGTAATAATAGTATGTGGTTAGCAAATACTTCTTATGGAGTAAATAACTGGGCAACTTATTGATTTAAATGGAATTGAAATTGTCCGTCAGCAGTTTGATATTCTACTACTACAAGTGCCTGTGTAAGTAGTTGATGATATTCTATATTTGTAAAAAAAGAAACTGAAACTTCACTATGAAGCATATCTAGTTTTCCAGGTAAGAGTTGTAAAGCTATAAAGGATGCTTGATATTCTACTTGAAACTGAGTATATTGGATAAAACCAGATGCAAATGCAGCATTTCAAGTATATTGTGATATGACAACTGATTGAGGAGGTTGGACATTAGTTAGAAAAATGCAATATAACGTATTAGTATGAACTAATACCGCTGCAAATAATGCATCTTCACTTACTAGTTTAACTACAGCAAGTGCAAATCTAGCTGATACTACTTGGAATGCTCTAAATCCTACTCAAGTATGGAATATATGTAATGGTTATCAAACAATATATAATAGAAACACAGCAGTATCATGGTATTCTAATCACTGAGTAACTGATACATGTTGATATAATACAAATTTTTATACTAATATGCAAAGAACATTCTGAGCAACAGCATTAACTTGATTTACTTATCAAGCATGTTGATGAGCATTGTATACTACTTCTGGTTCATGGTGAATTCTTACTTGAATTCATGCTAGTTCAACACTTTATTTTGGTTGTTATGATGCTCAAAATGCTGCAAGTACAACTAGTGCAGCTTCTGCAGCTTATGATAATAGATCTTGAACAGCTATATGATGGTGAGGAAATTGATATCAATTAGTTAGATAATATTTAAAAGAAAGTCTTATAAGACTTTCTTTTTTATTTGATGAATTTGACAAAATTAGCTATTGTTTTATTATATTTTTGCAATTTCGCAAAAACAAAAACAAAATTGAGGTATAGTATGGAATACAATGTATTTGCAGTTGGCTTGGGTATTATTGCTGAAAACTGTATTTTTTATGAAAAAGTTTTTATACAAACTGAGCAAAACAAAGAAGCTGTTCAGGATTTTTTACGGATTGTTCATTGTGAACTTAATTATTCCGGTGGAAATCAGATTCTTTGTCTAGCAAATGCTGATTTGATTAATTTGGAATATGTATTTACAAATACTAATCATAAAGGTTCTGCTGATTTTATGGCTAAAATTCAGCAAAAAGGCAAAGAAAATGCATTTATATGTGTAATGGAAACAAATGAGCCACCTAGTAATTTACAAGAGGCTTATTTGATTCTCCAGTTGTTTTCAAATGGTTCATTGAATTCTCTTGACCCTGCACATAGACATCCTTTAACAAAAATATTTGCTGCATTGCCAACTATTGAAATGTCGATAGCTGGAATACCAGGAGAAGAAGGTTCTAATGATAAATTTCCTTCCTGGTTATTATTTAATGATTTGAATGAAAATCGTTTTGCCCCTACATCTTTTGTACGATTTGGTGCACATTTAGGTAGAGCAAATACTTTGATGTTCGGTGCAACTGTAAATATGGGTACTTCTATCGGGGATGAAAATCTACTCGATGGACATTGCTCAATTGCAAGTTGTGTTCAAATCGGTCATAGAAACAAAATCGGTTCATTTGTTTCAATGGAGGGAGTACTTTCTCCTGTCAATGAACATCCTGTTGTAGTAGGCGATAACAATTTTTTTGGAACTCGTTGTCGTATTGGTACTGGTATGATTATTGGTAACAATAATTTCTGGGGCTCTGGTGTTGATATATCAAAAGGTACACCACTCAGAGACTTTAGAGACAATTTATCAACAAACTACGGTGACTATGTAAAGGCTGGAACTCCAGATGGTATTCAAGGTCAACATGAGACGATGATTATCATCAACCGTGCTAAACGTATTATCAGTGAAGTAGAAGTACTTCCAGGTGAATACTTACTGTTTAATAATTCTGAGGAAAATATGAAACGTTTTGAAAGAAATGATGACTTGACCTCAAAAAATTAATAATTCTTTAACTTGAAATATAGTTTGGCGAATAATTATTAGTTTAAAAGGAGTCAATTGCATATAATTGACTCCTTTTTTAATTAAGAAATAATAATAGAATCTGTCAAAGCAAAATAAAAAAATATATTTTTATTTTGCTTTTTTTTAATAAAATAAATTAGATATAAAATATAATAAAAAACTATGAAAAAACAAGAAATAATCCATCCTAAATTTCTTCCTTTTAAAAAGGAAGGAGGCTACAAAAGAATAACAAATAAGGGATTCACATTAGTGGAACTAATAGTAGTAATAACAATATTAGCTATTTTGTGAACAATAGCGTTTGTAAGCCTACAATGATATAGTGCAAATGCAAGAGATAGTGTAAGAACAAGTGACCTATCAACAATGAAAAGCTGATTAGAACTATTTAATCTAGAAGCATGAAGCTATCCACAACCAAGTGAAACAATAATAATCACATATAGTTGAGCAACAGCATGGTTACAATGAACATTCTGAGAAACAGTGAAAACAAATGTAGATAAACTAGATAAAATACCAACAGACCCACTAACAGATAAACAGTATGTGTATAGTACAACAAGTACAAGAAATGAATATAGTATAGCATGAGCGTTTGAATGAGAAACATTAAGCTAC